>JANLQQ010000098.1:0-8189 GCA_031367905.1 Novosphingobium sp. | reverse complement strand
GGGCCGTGAAGCCTATCCGGGCGACGTGTTCTATCTGCACTCACGCCTGCTCGAACGCGCTGCAAAGATGAATGACAAGCTTGGCGGCGGCTCGCTCACCGCGCTGCCGATCATCGAGACGCAGGCGGGTGACGTTTCGGCCTATATTCCGACCAACGTGATCTCGATCACCGATGGCCAGATCTTCCTCGAAACCGGCCTGTTCTATCAGGGCGTCCGTCCGGCCATCAATGTCGGCCTGTCGGTGTCGCGCGTGGGCTCGGCGGCCCAGACCAAGGCGATGAAGAAGGTCTCCGGCTCGATCAAGCTGGAGCTGGCGCAGTACCGCGAAATGGCGGCCTTTGCCCAGTTCGGTTCAGACCTTGATGCCTCGACCCAGAAGCTGCTCAACCGCGGCGCACGGCTGACCGAGCTGCTCAAGCAGGCCCAGTTCAGCCCACTTTCGTTCGAAGAACAGACGGTTTCGATTTTCGCCGGCACCAACGGCTATCTGGACAGCATCCCGACCAATCGCGTCACCGCCTATGAGGCTGAAATGCTCCACTGGATCCGCGCCGAACATGCTGATCTGTTGACGGACATTCGCACATCCAAGGATTTGTCGAACGATTCCGCCGCCAAGCTCAAGGACGCGCTCGCCACTTTCGGCAAGACGTTCGCCTGATAAATAGGGACAGTCCCTATTTATCGTTCGCAATTGGAGATTTTGATCAGCCGGGGAAGAGATAAATAGGGACTGTCCCTATTTATTGGCCCGGCCGCCCAGGAAAATAATATGGCCTCGCTGAAAGAACTCAAAGGGCGGATCAACTCGGTCAAATCGACCCAGAAGATCACCAAGGCCAAGCAGATGGTCGCCGCCGCCAAGCTGCGCCGGGCGCAAGCCTCGGCTGAAGCTGCGCGTCCCTATGCCAGCCGCATGGCCGAAGTGATGGGCAGCCTCGCCGCAAAAATTTCGGTGAGCAACGATGCGCCCAAGCTGATTTCCGGCACCGGCAAGGACGATGTCCATCTGCTGGTCGTCGCCAATTCGGACAAAGGTCTGTGCGGTGCGTTCAATTCCAACATCGTCCGCGCCGCGCTGGCCAAGGCGAATGAGCTGAAAGCCGCTGGCAAAACCGTTCAGTTCTACCTGATCGGCCGCAAAGGCCGCGCGCCGATCCGCCGCGCCTGGCCCAAGAACGTGGCTGCCATGTTTGACACGTCCGACGTTCGCGACGTCGGCTATGCCGAAGCCGAAGCGGTGGTCGCTGAGCTCGTGGCGCTGTATGAAGCAGGCAAGTTCGACATCGCGCATCTGTTCTATTCGAAGTTCAGAAGCGCGCTGGTCCAGGAACCGACCGAACTGCAGATCATCCCCGTACCCGCGCCCGCTGTGGCAATCGAAACCGGCGGTGCAGCAGTGGAATATGAGCCCGACGAAGAGGAAGTCCTTGTCGCCTTGCTTCCGCGCTACCTCAAGACGCAGATTTTCGGCGCGCTGCTAGAGAATATGGCCTCCGAACAAGGCGCCTCGATGACCGCGATGGACAACGCAACGCGAAACGCCGGCGATCTGATCCAGAAGCTTACCATCCAGTACAACCGCAGCCGTCAGGCCGCGATCACCACTGAACTGATTGAAATTATTGCCGGCGCGGAAGCGCTCTAACCCGTGCCGACGATCTCCTATTTCCTCAGTCTCCGGATCATGATGTTCTGGGATGACCATAATCCGCCGCACTTTCATGTGCGCGCGGATGATGGCCGCAAGGGTATATTCAATATCCAGAGTCTGGAAATGAGCGAAGGGGACTTCAAACGGAAAACCCAGTCACTCATCCTTGATTGGGCGGAGCTGCATCAGGCCGAATTGCTTGTCGATTGGGACCTGTGTCAAAAGCAGCAGATCCCCAATCCGATTGCACCGGTGGAGTAAATATGTCGCTTGCAGATGTCATATCCGTGAAAGCCATTGCGCCACTCACCCTGCTTGTCGAATTCGACGATGGGGTGAAGGGCGAGGTGCGCTTCGAGGAAACCCACCTTCACGGCGTTTTCGCACAATTGCGAGATCCAGAGTTCTTTGCGCAAGTCGGAATTGCCCATGGCGCAGTAAGCTGGCCGAATGAGGCTGTGGATCTGGCGCCCGATAATATGCACATTCATTTGGCCCGCGACGGCAAATGGGTGTTGCAGTAGACAAGAACATTGACGCGAAAGCGCCCCAGGAAATTCAAGGCAAGGAAACGAACATGGCCACCGTAGCCAAAACCAAGACCAAGACCCAGAGCGCCGCAACCGGCAAGATCAGCCAGGTGATCGGCGCCGTCGTCGACGTAAGCTTCGAGGGTGAACGTCCCGCGATCCTCGAGGCGCTTGAAACCGATAACAATGGCAACCGCCTTGTTCTCGAAGTTGCTCAGCACCTTGGCGAAAACACCGTCCGGACTATCGCGATGGATTCGACTGACGGCCTCACTCGCGGCCAGCCGGTTCGCGCAACCGGCTCGCAGATCACTGTCCCGGTCGGCCCGATGACGCTGGGCCGGATCGTTAACGTGATTGGCGAGCCAATTGATGAGCGTGGCCCGGTGAATGCCGCCAAGCGCAACCCGATCCACGCCGAAGCTCCGCCGTTTGTTGACCAGTCGACCGAAGCGGCGATCCTCGTCACCGGTATCAAGGTGATCGATCTGCTCGCGCCCTATGCGCGCGGCGGCAAGATCGGCCTGTTCGGCGGCGCCGGCGTTGGCAAGACCGTGCTGATTCAGGAATTGATCAACAATATCGCCAAGGGCCACGGCGGCGTTTCGGTATTCGCAGGGGTCGGCGAACGCACCCGCGAGGGCAACGATCTTTACCACGAATTCCTTGATGCCGGGGTTATCGCCAAGGACAAGGACGGCAATCCGACCCCTGACGGCTCCAAGGTTGCTTTGGTGTTCGGCCAGATGAACGAGCCTCCCGGTGCCCGCGCCCGGGTTGCGCTGTCGGGGCTGACCATGGCAGAATATTTCCGCGATGAAGAAGGCCAGGACGTGCTGTTCTTCATCGACAACATCTTCCGCTTCACCCAGGCTGGGTCAGAAGTTTCGGCGCTACTCGGCCGCATTCCTTCGGCCGTGGGCTATCAGCCGACGCTGGCCACCGACATGGGCCAGTTGCAGGAGCGCATCACCTCGACCAACAAGGGCTCGATTACTTCGGTCCAGGCGATCTATGTTCCGGCCGACGATCTTACCGATCCCGCGCCTGCCGCATCGTTTGCTCACCTTGACGCAACTACGACGCTGAACCGAGCGATTTCCGAGCTGGGGATCTACCCGGCGGTCGATCCACTCGATTCAACCAGCCGCGTGCTGACCCCTGCGGTCGTGGGGCAGGTTCATTACGACACCGCCCGCCGCGTTCAGGAAACGCTGCAGAAGTACAAGAGCTTGCAGGATATCATCGCGATCCTTGGCATGGATGAGCTGTCGGAAGAAGATAAGCTGACCGTGCAGCGCGCCCGCAAGATTCAGCGCTTCCTCAGCCAGCCGTTCCACGTTGCCGAAGTATTCACCGGCATTTCGGGAAAATTCGTCCAGATCGAAGACACCGTTGCATCGTTCAAGGCGGTGGTCGAAGGCGAATACGATCACCTTCCCGAAGCAGCCTTCTACATGGTTGGAGGCATCGACGATGCGGTCGCCAAAGCCAAGAAACTGGCTGAAGAGGCTTAAGACAACATGGCCCTCCACTTTGAACTCGTCACCCCGGCCCGCCTCGTGCGGAGCGAGGACGTCTATATGGTTGTCGTTCCCGGCGGCGAAGGTGATTTCGGCGTGCTTGAGGGCCATGCGCCCGTGATGTCGACCATCCGCGACGATGGCGCGCTGATGGTCTATCGCACCGAAGGCGCCGTGCCCGAAGAAATCAAGGTCCAGGGCGGCTTTGCCGAAGTTGGCGCAAATGGCCTGACGATTCTAGCAGAACACGTCGAGGGCTAAACCTGCGGCTGGTTTTGTGTCAAACCTTCGAAGATGCAAGCAACACAGCCTGGCCCTGATCAGGCAACTTCCCCGCTGCGCAGCAGTTTGGCCATGCCGAACAGGCTGCTCGCCTCGGCTGCACCCATTGGCCGACCGAAATAGTAGCCCTGGATCTTCTTGCAGCCAAGCTGGCGGATCGTGGTGAGTTCCGCCTCGGTTTCGACCCCCTCGGCAGTAGTCGACATATCGAGGCTATCCGCCATCGCCACCACGGCGCGGATGATCGCCAGACTTTCCGGATTTCCGGTCGCTGCGCCCTGCACAAAACTGCGATCAACCTTGATAGTCGAAAAGCGCAGATTGCGGATGTAGCCAAGTGAGGAATAGCCGGTGCCGAAATCATCGAGCGCAACCCCGCAACCCAGCCCCATGATCTGTTCCAGCGCCGATCGAGCAGTCGTGGCATCGCGCAGGAAAATGCTTTCGGTAACTTCGACTTCCAGTCGGTTGGCCGGTAACCCGCTACTGGATAGCGCCCCGACCACGGTGGCAATGAAGCCAGGATCAAGCAGCTGCTCGCCCGAGGCGTTAACCGCCACTTTGACGTTGCTAGGCCAACGCATCGCCTCGCGGCATGCCTCACGCAGGACCCATTCACCGATCGGCACGATCAGGCGGGTATCCTCGGCCAGAGGGATAAACTTCGCCGGGCTGACCGAGCCATGCTCTTCGCTATTCCAGCGCAGCAGCGCTTCAAAGCTGACAATGCTCTCATCCGCTGCATCGACAACTGGCTGATAGTTCAGCGTAAACTCGTTGCGCTCCAACGCGCGGCGGAGCGAGAATTCAAGCTTGCGGCGTTCTTCGGCATGGGCGTGGAGCGCCGGCTCATAAGTGAAATGCTGGCCGCCGCCTTCATCCTTTGACCGGTACAGGGCAAGGTCGGCGTTGCGCATCAGCGTCTCGACCGTCGAGCCATCACGCGGCCCGATCGCCGAGCCAACACTGGCGCCGACATAAAGCGTGTGGTGGTCCACTTCATACGGCCGCGAGAGCAGCTCGATCACCGCTTCGGCCACCCGCTCGACCCGGCCGATGTCGCTCGCATCGCGAACCACGATGGCGAATTCGTCACCGCCGAGCCGGCCAACCAGCTCATTTTCGGAAACCAGTTTCTTGAGGCGTTCGGATACCCGGGCCAGCAGCTGATCACCGACCAGATGACCCAGCGTATCATTGACCGCTTTGAACCGATCGAGATCGATCATCAGAAACGCGCATTTGGTCCGCCACTGCTCGGCATAGCGCATCGCATCGCCCATTGCCTCGGTTAGCATCATCCGATTCGGCAGGCCGGTCAACGTGTCGTAACGCGCCAGATAGGCAATCTTGTCCGAACTCTCACGCTGCTCGGTAACGTCCGAGCCAACTCCGCGGAAACCGTCAAACACGCCGTTTTCGTCAAGCTTGGGCGTGCCTGAAAGTTCCCACCAGCGTTGTTCCTCCTTGATTGTGACCCGGACCAGCAGGTTGGAAAAGCTTTCCCGGCGTTTAAGCCGCTCGGCCAGATCATGCAGGCTGGATGGAAACTGGCCACTTTCCCAGGCAGACCCAGCGATCAGCTGGATGAAGGGCTTGCCGTCAATCGATTCAGGATCGACCCCCAGCGCAAATGCAAAGCGCGGAGAAATCGTGCGGACCCGGCGCGATGTATCGATCTGCCAGAGCCAGTCAGCCTCGCCCTCTTCAAACTCACGCAAAAGCAACGAAACGACTTCGCTCTTCTCGGCCAGACCGGCTTCGGCGATCTTGGCGACCAGGAACGATCGCGCGCTTTCGATCGCGCCCATCGCCACGACGCTGCCGAAAATCAAAGCTAGAATGGCCATATCGTAGTTGCCACCGAGCAGGAAGCTGACGATCGTTGCCAAGCCGACTATGCCGGCAAACATCAGATTGCCCAGCGGCACAGCTGGCTGGATCACTGCGGACGCAGTCATCAGCATGGCGGTAATTGCCCATAGCTCCAGCTTGATGGTAGTATCGCCATAGGGCGAGAAAAACGCCATCGGAATGACCCAGGCCAGCGCATTCACAGCTGATCCGAAAGTCTGCATGTTAACCTCGTCGCGCGACATGCGGCGGCGATCGGTCTCACCCAGCGAACGGTCATAGCGCGCGCCATAAAGCAAGGTGACACCGACCAAAACGACCCAGCCAGCCAGCAGGGCAATGTGGATTGTACTGAAGTAGAGCCTGATCACCCCCAGAGCGGCAATCGCATGCGCCACGTTGCGGGCCATGGTTACTTTGGCGATGCCAGAATACTGCAGGCCCCGCATCCGGCCCCAATCGCTGTCGGCCGGATCAGCCAGGCCCAGCACCGCCATCGCCGGCAGATCCTTAGGTAAAGCAACAGAAGGAGAAACATTTTTCTTGGTCACATTGCGGTCATAGGCACGCAATCGTTACGCCCGCGTAAACTGCGCAGTCATTTGGGCGTTTTTCGAATTAATTTTTGCGCTATTCAACCGTCACCGATTTCGCGAGATTGCGCGGCTGATCGACATCGGTGCCCTTGATACAGGCGACATGGTAAGCCAGCAGTTGCACCGGCACGGCATAGACCAGCGGAGCAATCAGCGGGTGGACGCGGGGCATTTCGATTGTCGCCAGGCACCCCTCGCCTGCTTCATCAAGGCCGTCGCGGTCAGAGATCAGGACGATCTTGCCGCCCCGTGCGCGAACTTCCTGCATATTGCTGACGGTTTTTTCGAACAGCGGGCCCGACGGCGCCAGAACGATCACGGGTACCGCCTCATCGATCAAGGCGATCGGGCCGTGTTTCATCTCACCCGATGCATAACCTTCGGCATGAATATAGCTGATTTCCTTTAGTTTTAATGCGCCCTCAAGCGCGAGCGGAAAGTCCGGCCCACGCCCCAGATAGAGCACATCACGGGCCGGAGCGATGAGGTGGGCCATCGCGGCAATCTCGTCGTCATGGGCCAGCGCGGCATTGAGACTGGCGGGGGCTTCGAGCAGATGCTTGACCACCTCAGCCTCCTCGGCGCGGTTCATCCGCCCGCGCTTCACCGCCATATGCGCGGCCAGTGCGGCAAGAACGGCAAGCTGGCAGGTAAAGGCTTTGGTCGAGGCCACCCCGATTTCCGGCCCGGCATGGGTCGGCAACAGCAGATCGGCCTCGCGCGCCATCGAACTGGTTGGCACGTTGACGACCACTGCAATCGTCTGCCCCGCCGCCTTGCAATGGCGCAGCGCAGCCAGCGTGTCGGCGGTTTCCCCCGATTGCGAGATAAACAGCGCCAGCCCGCCGGGCTCCAGCACCGGGTCACGGTAGCGAAACTCGGAGGCGAAATCGATGTCAGCCGGCAGCCGCGCAAACTGCTCGAACCAGTATTTGGCGACCATCCCGGCGTAGTAGCTGGTCCCGCAGGCGACGATGGTCACCCGGTTGATCGCCGACAGGTCGAAATCGAATTGCGGCAGCGCAACCGACTGATCGACCTGACGGATATAGCTGCGCAGGGTTTGCGCCACCACGGTCGGCTGCTCAAAGATCTCCTTTTGCATGAAGTGGCGGTAATTGCCCTTCTCGATCGCCGCTGCCGATGCACCTGATGTGGTAACTTCGCGGTTTACAGGATTGTTATCCTTATCATAAATCTCCGCGCCTTGTCTGGTGATGATCACCCAGTCACCCTCTTCCAGATAGGTGATCTGCTGCGTCAAGGGCGCCAGCGCCAGCGCATCGGAGCCAAGATAGGTCTCGCCATCTGCATGGCCGACCACCAGCGGGGAGCCCAGCCGCGCACCGATCAGCAATTCGGGATGCTGGCGAAATACGATGGCAAGCGCAAAGGCTCCGCGCAGCTGCGGCAACACCGCCTTGACGGCATCCTGAGGGCTCGCACCGGCCTCGACCTGCTCCGAGACCAGATGCGCGACCACTTCGGTGTCGGTCTCGCTCTCGAAGATCCGCCCGCGCGCTTCGAGACCCTGGCGCAGGGTGCGAAAGTTCTCGATAATCCCGTTGTGGACCAGCGCGATCTCTGCGGTGGCATGGGGATGCGCGTTGCTGGTGGTTGGCGCACCATGGGTGGCCCAGCGGGTATGGGCGATGCCGATCGTGCCGGGCGCGGGATCGCGGGCCAGCTCGCGCACGAGATTAACCAGCTTGCCCTCGGCCCGGCGGCGGATCAGCTGGCCGTCCTT
>JANLQQ010000059.1:0-2664 GCA_031367905.1 Novosphingobium sp. | reverse complement strand
GCCGTCGCCTGCAACATGGGCGAAATCGCGCACGCGGCGCAGCAGCCGCCCGGCGACCCTTGGCGTGCCGCGCGCCCGGCGGGCAATCTCGCGCGCGCCTTCGGGTTCGATGCCCATGCCGAGCAGCGCCGCAGCGCGGGTTACGACGCGTTCGAGTTCGGGCACGGTATAGAAATTGAGCCGGACCGGGATGCCGAACCGGTCGCGCAGCGGGGTGGTCAGCAGGCCCTGGCGGGTGGTCGCGCCGATCAGCGTGAACGCCGGCAGATCGATCCGCACCGAGCGCGCCGATGGCCCCTCGCCGATAATCAGATCGAGCGCGCGATCCTCCATCGCCGGATAAAGCACTTCCTCGATCACCGGATTGAGCCGGTGAATCTCGTCGATGAACAGGACATCGCCCTCTTCCAGATTGGTCAAGAGCGCGGCCAGATCACCCGATTTGGCGATCACCGGCCCGGATGTGGCGCGGAACCCCACACCCAGCTCGCGCGCGACAATCTGCGCCAGCGTGGTCTTGCCAAGCCCGGGCGGGCCAAAGAACAACACATGATCCATCGCCTCGCCGCGCGATTTCGCCGCCTCGATAAACACGCGAAGGTTGTCACGCGCCGCCTCCTGCCCGACAAATTCGGCCAAGGTTTTCGGGCGCAGGGCGGCGTCGGGGTCTTCTGGGTGCCGTGAGGGGGTGAGGAGGGGCTTATCGGTCATTTTCCCGTTTGCACACTATTTGCACTTATAGGTGGGCAAACCGCAGCAACACCAGCAACTGCTATTCCCGATGCGAACAAGAGTAACGAAAGCCATCCCGCAATCCTCCCGCCTCGATTAGACTTCGCGACCAAACGAGATTGATCAATTATCCCTTCCATGGAAGCTTCATCATAAACTCCAGTGCCTTTGAATTTTACCCAAAACGCTTGCATTCTTAGATTTGGCAAAAGGCCTTTTTGCAACGCAGTTTGATCAAATTCGGCACTTAGAATAGCTAGAATCACTCCAAACGAAAACATTGACATCGCTATCACTTTTGCCGCAAGGCTCAGGGCATCTAAGCCTGCTACCGCGACTGCGGCGCCCCCATTTGCAGCTAGCCTAGCCCCCAGCGACCACCTGTATAAAGCTGAATGCTCCTCCAGTATTGAGTTCTGTAGGCTAACTGCTTGGGTGATCTGAATACCTGCCCAATCAACAGTGAATCCCTTCTGATTGTGCTCTTCTTGCTGATCCATCACCCCGCCCCCTTCAAAGCCCGCCGCACATCCATTGCATGGTGCACGATGCGCACAATCAGCACCGTTTCCCCGTCGAAGCTATAGAATATCCGATGCCGCCGATGAACAAGGCAGCGAATTCCTTTGCCGAGTTCGGGTCTGGCCGAGCCAATCAGCGGATGGCTGGCAAGCAAGTCAAAGGCTTCATCAAAACCGAGGAAATAGGTGTCGGCGACGTCACCGCCAAACTGTTCGATAGAGTACTCGCGTATTTCCAATAGGTCAGTCCGGGCGGCCAGACTCGGAAATACCTTAGTCACGACGTGCGGGACGCTCGGCCATTATGTCACGCAGCACCGTTTTTGCATCTTTGTCGCTCACCCCAGACGCCAGACCTTCGGCGATCAGGCCGCGTAGCCATTCGGTGTCGTCTTCAGCGGATTCCTGATCGCGGCGCAGAAGATCGCGCACCAGATCGCTGGCGCTGGAATAGCGGCCCTCGGCAACGCGGTGATCGACCCAAGAGCGTAGGGCTGGCGGAATGGAAACATTGAGCTGTGACATAGGAATACTATACATATTCGTAGAGAATTGTCGAGGTAATATAGAAAATCACCCCGCCGTCCTCTTCAGTGCAACCCGCACGAGCGCATCCAACCCCGCGCCCTCGCCCAGTTCCTCGATCGCGCGCGAAACCGCCAGCGCCGCCACATTTGGCTTGAAACCGAGGTTCTGCAGGGCCGAGACGGCGTCTGCGCTGGCGGAACCGGCAGGCCGAGCCACCACGCCGCCCGCCACACCCGGCAGACTGCCAACCTTGTCCTTCAGCTCATTGACGATCCGGCTCGCCAGCTTTGGGCCGACGCCTTGGGCCCTTGCCACCATCGCCGCATCGCCTGCACCAATCGCGCGCTGCAATTCATCGGACGGCAGCGCGGAGAGCACCGCCAGCGCCATCTTGCTGCCGACGCCCTGCACGCCGGTCAGCAGGCGGAACCATTCGCGTTCCCCGGCACTGGCAAAACCGATCAGCCGCATGTCGTTTTCGGAAACCTGGAGCTGGGTATAGGCGGTCACGCTATCGCCGCGCACCCCCAGCGCATCCAGTGTGCGGGCCGAGCAATGGACCAGGTAGCCGACGCCGGCGACATCGATCACCGCCCAGTCGGGGCCGAAATCATCGAGCGTGCCGGTGAGCTTGGCGATCATGCTTTGTTCTATGGCATAGCGGGACGGAGGGGGGAAGGGGCAATGGGGTCTTGTCGTCGTCCCCGGCTTGACCGGGGACCGCTGGCCTCGTCACCCCGCCCTTGCATCGACGAGGCCAGCGGTCCCGGATCAAGTCCGGGACGACGGTTCCCGCACCATATGCGCATGGGCAATCGCCACCGCCAGCGCGTCCGCCGCATCCGCTCCGGCCAGCTTGACGCCCGGCAGCAGCACTTTGAGC
>JANLQQ010000043.1:0-3173 GCA_031367905.1 Novosphingobium sp. | reverse complement strand
GTGACTGCATCTGGTCAATCAGCTTGGCGATCCGGTCGACCTCATCGGTAATAAGCCCGGTCAGCGCGAGGTCCGCCCCTGCCAACTTGCGCCCAAGCAATTGCGCCGCGCCGCGAATCCCGGCGAGTGGGTTTTTAATTTCATGGGCAAGGATTTCCGGCGCGCGCACCACCACATCGTCGCCGCCCGGGTTTTCGCCCATCGCACCGGCGCTGCTGGCATCATGGATGGTCAACATTTGCCAACCAGGCTGATCGATTACCGGAGCGATCATGACATCAAGCAGGCGCGGCCCTTGCCCCGGCAAAAAGACACCGGTAGCGCGAGCGGAAATCTGCGCATCGCTGTCCGTCAAACCCTCGGTCAGGCGCGGCTCGTCGAAGCGGAGCACTTCGGCGAGCGCGCGCCCGGTCAGACGACGGATACTCTGGCCAAGAAACTGCTCAGCAGCTGGATTGGCGGAAGCTATTTTCTGGCCCGGTCCCAGCAGCAGCACCGCCAGCGGCAGGCTGGCAAGTTGGCGCTGCGCGTCGGGCGAGAGCATCAGGCCGCCTGGCGCTGAAGAAACGGCGCAAAGAATCCGGTTAGCGAGAGGACGACTTCCGCCGGATCATCGATGAAGTTAACCTTGTTGCGGAACTCGGCCGAACCGGACAGGCCTTTGGTATACCAGCCCAAGTGCTTGCGGGCCATCTTGACCCCGGTTTCCCTACCATAATGGTCGAGCATTGCTTCATAATGCTCTAAAATCAGGTCAAATTGCTGATCAATCGTTGGATCAGGCAAAGCGACGCCGTGACGCAGCCAGTGCATCACCTGACCCAGCAGCCACGGCTTGCCATAGGCCCCGCGGCCAATCATCACACCATCCGCGCCGCTTTGTTCCAGCGCGCGTGCCGCATCATCAATTCCGCAAATGTCGCCATTGACGATTACCGGAATAGTGACTGCATCCTTGACCAGGCGAACAAAGCCCCAATCTGCGTCGTCCCGGTACATCTGATTGCGGGTGCGGCCGTGAACAGTGACCATTTTTGCGCCGAGATCCTGCGCAATCCGGGCCAGTTCCGGGGCATTTAGCGAGGCATGATCCCAGCCCATTCGCATCTTGACCGTCACTGGCACGTCAACCGCCTTAACCGTTGCCTGGATCAGAGCGGCGGCCAGCGGCAGATCACGCATCAGCGCCGAACCGGCATCACCATTGACCACTTTTTTAACCGGGCAGCCCATATTGATGTCGATAATCGCCGCGCCGCGGTCGGCATTCAGCTTGGCCGCCTCGGCCATTTCGGCGGGCGAGCAGCCGGCCAACTGAAGCGAAACCGGCTCTTCCACTGCATCCCACGCTGCTTTTTGCAGCGACTGACGCGTTTCACGGATCATCGCCGGGCTAGCAATCATTTCGGTCACATTGAGCCCCGAGCCATAGCGCCGCACCAGCTTGCGAAACGGCATATCAGTCACCCCGGTCATTGGCGCGAGAATAACCGGACAGTTGATTTGGACCGGGCCGATCGAAATCGGGATCAACTGGGGCGGGGATGGAAGCAGGTTCATCGTTAGTGCCTAAAATTTAGGCAGCGCATAGTGGATTGCCCCTTTGACCGCAAGCGATTACCCGCGCGGACAGTATGACCAATCCTGCCTCCTCCATCCCTCATACCGCCGCCATCATAGTCGCGGCGGGTGCTGGCTTGCGCGCGGGCCAGACCGTCCCCAAGCAATTCGCACGCTGGCGCGGCAAGCCGGTGGTGCGGCATTCGGCGGAAGCCTTCGCTGCGGCGGGTATTTCACCGATCGTGGTGGTGATCCCCCAAGGCGCTGACGCCATTGCGCAAGCGGCGCTGGACGGCATTCCCGGCGTCTGTTTCGTAACCGGCGGTGCAACGCGTCAGCAATCGGTTTGCAACGGCCTTGCAAGCCTTGAAATGGACGCGCCGGATATTGTCCTGATTCACGACGCCGCTCGCCCCGCCCTGCCCTGCGCTGTGATCGAGCGACTGCTTGCTGCCATCGCCGTTCACCCGGGAGCCATCCCGGTTTTGCCAATAGTGGATAGCCTTGCCGAAGCAGCGGGTGCGGTGATGGGCATGCCAGTCGATCGATCAGCGCTGCGCCGGGTGCAGACCCCTCAGGCGTTTCGCTTTGCCGGAATACTTGCCGCCCATCGCAACTGGAGCGGGGTGGCAGACGCGGGTGACGATGCCCAGATTGCGCATGCTGCCGGAATGACCGTAGCGCTGGTTGATGGAGATGAATGCTTGAGCAAGCTAACCTTTGCCAGTGATTTCGCCCCGGCACTGCCGCCTGTCCGGGTGGGCAGCGGCTATGATGTTCACCGGCTTGCTGATGGCGAAGAGCTGTGGCTCTGCGGGGTAAAGATCGCCCACTCCCAAGGGCTTGCTGGACACAGCGATGCCGATGTCGCGATCCATGCCTTGGTCGATGCGCTGCTCGGGGCAATTGGCCAAGGCGATATCGGCAGTCATTTCCCGCCGAGTGAGCCGGAATGGCGCGGTGCCTCATCGGATCGTTTCCTCAGCCATGCCGTCACCCTTGCGGCAGAGGCGGGCTATGCTATCGGAAATGTAGATATCACCCTGATCTGCGAAGCGCCGCGTATCGGTCCGCACCGCGAAGCAATGCGGGCGCGGCTCGCCGAGCTGCTGGGCGTTGACATTACTGCGGTGAGCGTCAAGGCGACAACCACCGAACGCCTTGGATTCACTGGCCGCGCGGAAGGGATCGCCGCGCAGGCAGTTGCTACCCTGTTCCTTAACTGAAGGACTTTGCCCATGCGCTGTTTATCGCTCGCCCTTGCTGCCGCGCTGATCGTAGCGCCTGGTTTAGCCCAGGCAGCCGAACCGCCGTGCCTGACCTCTGGCGAATTTGCCGCGCTATCAAGCTATGCCTTGCCCAGCATGATCCGGGGCACTGCCCAGCGCTGCGCAGCCGTTTTGCCGGGTGATGCTTTCCTGCGCAAAGGCAGCGATCAGCTGGCGTCGCGCTATGATGCGCGCAAATCAGCTTCCTGGCCCGGCGCCAAGGCAGCCTTTATCAAGATCGGTGCAGCCACAAATCCGCAGGCAGCAGACATGTTCAAGCTGATGTCGGATGATGCCCTGCAACCGATGGTAGATAGCCTGATCCAGGGCATGGTCGGCCAGCAA
>JANLQQ010000154.1:0-107577 GCA_031367905.1 Novosphingobium sp. | reverse complement strand
ATGTAGGAAGCCAGATCAACTCTTATACGCTGTGTATCCCCAAATGCGCGCCGCATCCTAAGAATGCGTTGGCCTTCATCAACTATCTGCTCGACGGGGAAGTGGGCAAGGGGATCACCGAGACGATCCAGTACCCGACTCCCAACATGGCGACCAAACAGTTGATGGGCGCTGATTATGCCAGCAACAAGGTGATCTTCCCGCCCGAAGACTTGTTGGCCAAATGTGAATATGCGAAATTCCGTGCCGATATCCAGCCACTCTATGAAGAGGCCTTCACCCGGGTCCGCGCGGCATAAGCAGGCCGCAGGACGGTGCAGGACTGGAAGCAGCAACGGGGCGCATTTGGCGCGATAGCCTCGGCCCCGGTGCTGTGGCTGCTCGGGTTTTTCATCGTCCCGCTGGCGATCATGTGGGCCTACAGCTTTGGCACCAATGCCGGGCTGACCAGGATCGACATCACCGGCACCTTCACCAATTATGCGCGGGCGATTGAGCCGCTTTATCTGGGCATTTTCCTCAAATCGGTCAGCGTCGCAGCGCTCACCACTTTGATTTGCCTGATTGTCGGCTTTCCAGTCGCGATGGCGATCACTTTCGCCAGTGCGCGCTGGAAACCGTGGCTGCTGATGCTGATCATGTTACCGTTCTGGACCAACCTCTTGGTCCGCACCTACGCCCTGCTCTCGCTGCTGGGCACCAGAGGGGTGGTCAACCAGATGCTCGAATGGGGCTGGGGCAAGGCGAACGCGCTCGCCCTGCTGAGCGGGGCGGGGTCGCTCCCGCAGTTTGAGCCGCTGCCTTTGCTGTATAATAATTTCGCGGTGATCTTTGGGCTGGTCTATGTCCATCTGCCCTTCATGGTCCTGCCGCTCTATGCTGCGCTTGACCGGCTTGATCGGTCGCTGATCGAGGCCAGCCTCGATCTTGGTGCGGGGCAATGGGCCACCATCAACCGGATCGTCATTCCCTTGGCAGCGCCGGGGATCATTTCCGGGCTGATCATTACCTTTGTGCCCGCGCTGGGCGCCTATCTCACTCCGGATCTGATGGGCGGAACTGACAGCCAGATGATTGCCAACGTGGTCGAACGCCAGTTCAAGCGCGCCAATGACTGGCCGTTCGGATCGGCGCTGTCGTTTTTGCTGATGTACGCCACTTTCGTTCTGATCGCGCTGCAAGCACTGCGCAATCGCAAGGCGGAGGCTGGCCGGTGAGCTTGTTTGCCCGCAAGCCGATCGCGCCGCTCGATTATAACAAGCGGCTATGGATGCGCAGCTGGATCGGGGCGGTCACGTTCTTCCTCTATGCCCCGTTGCTGGTGCTGTTTGTGTTCAGCTTCAATGACAGCAAGGCCAATGTTGTCTGGCGCGGATTTACGCTGAAATACTATGGCAAGGTGTTCAGGAACGAGTCGCTGATGGAGGCGCTCGGCAATTCGCTGACCATTGCCTTCCTGGCGACGCTCGCCAGCCTGGTCCTCGGCACGCTTGCCGCCGTGATGCTGTGGCGCTTCCGCTTTCCGTTCAAGGCCGGAGTAGAGGGCACGCTGTCGCTCCCGATCGTGGTCCCGGAAATCTGCATGGGCGTGGCGATGCTGATGTTTTTCGCGGCAATTGGTTGGCCGACCGACCTGCCATGGCCGTTAAGCCTAAGCGCGATTACGATCGCGCACATCACCTTCTGTTTTCCGTTCGTCACGATGGTTGTCCGGGCACGCCTGACCAGCTTCAATCGGGAAGAGGAAGAAGCGGCCAAGGACCTGGGCGCAACCGAATGGCAGGCGTTTCGCGACGTGCTGATCCCGCATATGAAGCCCGGCCTCATCGCTGGCGCGCTGCTCGCCTTCACGCTCAGCCTCGATGATTTCGTGATTACGTTTTTCACCAGCGGCCCGAACACCACGACCTTCCCGGTCAAGGTCTATTCAATGGTCCGGTTCTCGGTAACGCCCGAGGTCAACGCCGTTTCTTCGCTACTGATCCTTTTGACCATCATCCTCACCGCGGTTGCACTCAAGCTGCAGGACATCTCTGGTGAGACGGGAACCCATCCATGACCGAGCCGATCATCCAGATCAGAAATGTTACCAAGCGGTTTGGCAACATGGTCGCGGTCGACAATGTCTCGCTGGATATTCTGGCCGGGGAATTCTTCGTCATGCTCGGGCCATCGGGTTGCGGCAAGACGACGCTGCTGCGGATGATCGCCGGGTTCGAGCTGCCGACCGAGGGTCAGATCCTGATCGATGGCCAGGACATGGCCGGGGTTCCGCCAAACCAGCGGCCGGTCAATATGGTGTTCCAGTCCTACGCCGTATTCCCGCACATGAGCGTGCTCGACAATGTCGGTTACGGCCTCAAGATCGCCGGCACAGCGAAGTCCGAAATCGGCTTGCGGGTGGAAGAGGCGCTGGGGCTGGTCAAGCTTGATGGACTGGGCGCGCGGATGCCCGATCAACTGTCTGGCGGGCAGCGCCAGCGGGTTGCACTGGCGCGCAGCCTGGTGATGCGGCCCAAGGTGCTGCTGCTGGATGAGCCGCTCTCGGCGCTCGACGCCAAATTGCGCGCGCAGATGCAGTTCGAACTGGCTGATCTGCAGGACAAGGTCGGGATCACTTTCGTGACCGTAACCCACGATCAGGACGAGGCGTTGTCGATGGCGAGCCGGATCGGGGTGATCAACAAGGGCCATGTTGCCCAGCTGGCCAAGCCGGCGGATCTCTATGAATATCCGGCCAATCGGTTTGTGGCAGACTTCATCGGCTCGGTGAATATCTTTGAAGGCAAGCTTACGGTTGATGAGCCCGAGCGGGCGGTGGTCGATAGCCCGGAAGTGGGCAAGATCTTCATCAATCACGGCGTTACCGGCCCGCATGACGCCAGCGTCTGGGCGGCGATCCGGCCAGAGAAGATGACCCTGTGCCGCCCTGGCATGGCCGTGGCCCCCGAGGCGCCGGACGGCCACAATCTGGCCAACGGGACAATCAAGGGGATGTCCTATCTGGGCGACTGCACCCACTATGAAGTGGAGCTTGAAAGCGGCCGCCTGATCCGGGTGTCGCGGACCAATCTCTCGCGGTTCGATCAGGATGAGTTTACCTGGGACGAGCAGGTTTCGATTTGCTGGCACCCGTCCAGCGCAGTGATCCTGCTCGCCTGAGCGAAAGTCGTTCCCGCACTGGCAGCACGGGCACTGGCAACATCGGGATTTCCGATAGCTCATATCGCGGATTTCATAGTTTGGCGGGCGGACTTTCGCTCCTAAAGCGTGAGGCGCACCCACGGCGAGAGAGTTGCAATGACCAAGTTCGCGAGTGTTTTTATTGCTGGCAAAGAGAGCGCGGGCGAGAGCACGCCCGAGCCGGTCAACAATCCGGCAACCGGCGAACGGATTGCCGATCTGGCCAGCGCCAGTCCCGCCCAGATTGATCAGGCGGTGCAAGCGGCACAGCGCGCTTTTGGCGGCTGGTCCGCGATACCGCCGCGCGAACGCTCGGTCCGGCTGCTGGCTATTGCTGAACGGATCGACAGCTGCAGGGAACAACTTGCCCAGCTGGAAATGCTCAATTGCGGCAAACCGATTGGCGATGCCCGCAATGTCGATGTTGCCAATACAGTTGATGTGTTCCGCTTCTTCGCAGGCGCGGCCCGGACGATGACCGGCTTGCCTGCGGGTGAGTATCGCGGCCCCGGTTACACATCGATGCAGCGGCGCGATCCGCTCGGCGTGGTCGTCGGGATCGCGCCATGGAATTATCCGCTGATGATGGCGGCGTGGAAGATTGCGCCAGCTATCGCGGTTGGCAACACCGTGGTGCTCAAGCCATCCGAACATACCCCGCTCAGCGCCATGGCACTGGCTAGAATCTGCGCCGAATTCCTGCCCGAAGGCGTAGTCAATGTGGTGACTGGCAATGGCGGCGATGTGGGCGCGCGGTTGGTGGCGCACCCGCTGGTGCGGATGATTTCGTTGACCGGCGATATTGTCACCGGGCGGCAGGTAATGGAATTGGCCGCCCCCACCATCAAGCGCACCCATTTCGAACTGGGCGGCAAGGCACCGGTGATTGTCTTCGATGATGCAGACCTTGATGCCGCCGCCGATACAATTGCCGAGGCGGGCTATTACAATGCCGGGCAGGATTGCACGGCGGCCTGCAAAATCTATGCGCAGGCCGGAATCTACGACCGCTTGATTGAAGCGCTGGCGGCGAGGATTGGCAAGATCGCGCTGGGCGATCCGGCCGTGCCCGGCACAGTGCTCGGGCCACTGATCACCTCACGCCAGCGCGACCGGGTTGACGGGTTCGTCCAGCGCGCGGTGCGGGACAGTTCGGCCGAGCTGGTGGCAGGCGGCAAGGCGCCCGATCGGCCTGGCTTTTTCTATGAGCCGACTTTGATTGCCGGGGCGAACAATGAGGATGAAATCGTCCGCCGCGAGGTGTTCGGCCCGGTTGTCTCGGTTACCCGCTTCACCGATGCGGATCAGGTTCTGGGCTGGGCAAATGACAGCGAATACGGGCTGGCCTCGTCGATCTGGACCCGTGATATTGGCAAGGCCGCGCGGTTTGCCGCGCAGCTTCAGTACGGGGTCACCTGGATCAACACCCACGGGGTCAATGCCACTGAAATGCCCCATGGCGGTTTCAAGTCATCCGGCTATGGTTCGGATCTGTCGATTTTCTGCCTCGAGAATTATACCTCGCCGCGACATATCATGATCAAATACTAGGAACTGTATGATGGCGGCGCGTCCCGTTGTGGGCATCATCTGTTGCAATCGCATTGTCGGTGCAGACACCGCGCAAGCGGTGATGGATCGGTATGTCACTGCCGCGATGACCTATGCCGATGTGGCGGCGCTGCTGGTGCCCTCGCTGCCGGGCCTGATGGCCGCCGCCGAAGTCGCCCCTCGGCTTGACGGGATATTGCTGACCGGCAGCCCATCCAATATTGAAACGCGGCGCTATCAAGATGAGGGCGGCGAAGGCCCGTTCGATCCGGCGCGCGATGAAATCGCGTTGAGCCTGGTCCACCGGATGATCGATGCGGGTAAGCCGGTGTTCGGGATTTGCCGCGGCTTTCAGGAAATCAATGTCGCGCTGGGCGGAACGCTGCGCCGGGATGTTTCGGTCCATCCCGAATTGCTGGCCCATCACGCCCCCGATGGGGCCAGCTTCGACGGGATGTTTGAGCATCAGCACCGGGTCGCGCTGACCAGCGGCGGGCGGCTGGCCAGAGCTTATGGCCGTCCCGATTTGAACGTAAACTCGGTTCATTATCAAGGCGTTGGCGATCTTTCCCCGCAGCTTCAGGTTGAAGCCCGGGCCGAGGATGGACTGATCGAGGCCTATTCCGCGACAATCTCTGGCGCAGCCGTGCTGGCGGTTCAGTGGCACCCCGAATGGAAAACCGCCGAAAACCCCGAGAGCCAGATCTATTTCCACCTGCTTGGCCAGGCGCTAAGGGGTAAGTGGTAATGAACACGCGAGTCACTCGATTAAACCGCTATCTGGCGCGACTGGGCTTTTCTCCCTGACCGGACCGGCTTGTCCAAAGCCCGTCTGTCACTTTTCTCAGGAGAACATCCATGCATCGCAATTACGATATCGCCGAACTGAAGCGCCTCGATATCGCGCACCACCTTCCTGCCCAGGCTGACTGGCAGGAGATCGAAGACCTTGGCGGTAGCCGGATCATCACCCACGCTGAGGGCTGTTATATTTACGACGGCGATGGCAACCGCATCCTTGATGGGATGGCTGGGCTGTGGTGCGTCACGGTTGGCTATGGCCGCACGGAACTGGCCGAAGTCGCGGCCGCGCAGATGAAGGAACTGCCGTTCTATAACACCTTCTTCAAAACGGCGACGCCGCCCACCGTGATGCTCGCCCAGAAGATCGCCAGCCTGACCCAGAACCGCCTGCCGCATGTGTTTTTCAACGCTTCGGGATCTGAAGCCAATGACACGATTTTCCGGATGGTGCGGACTTACTGGAAGCTCAAGGGCGAGCCCAAGCGCTCGATCTTCATCAGCCGCTGGAATGCCTATCACGGTTCGACTGTCGCGGGCGTCTCGCTTGGCGGGATGAAGATGATGCATGCCCAGGGTGATTTGCCGATCCCGGGGATCGAGCATGTCCGCCAGCCTTATTGGTACGGCGAAGGGCGTGAGATGAGTCCCGAAGACTTCGGCACCCTGTGCGCGCAGGCCATCGAAGAGCGGATCCTGGCAGTTGGGCCTGAAAATGTCGCAGCCTTCATCGGAGAGCCGATTCAGGGCGCCGGCGGGGTTATCATCCCGCCGGCCAATTACTGGCCGCAGGTCGAGGCGATCTGCCGCAAATACGGCATACTGCTGATCTGCGACGAGGTAATTTGCGGCTTCGGGCGCACCGGCAATATGTGGGGCCATGAAACGGTTGGCGTGAAGCCGGACATTATCGCCATGGCCAAAGGCCTGTCCTCTGGCTACCTGCCGATCTCGGCGGTCGCCGTTTCGGCAGAGATCGTCAAGGTGATGAAAACTGGCGGCGATTTCGTTCACGGCTTCACCTATTCCGGCCACCCGGTTGCCGCCGCAGTGGCGCTGCGCAATATCGAGATCATCGAGCGCGAAGGACTGGTCGAACGGACCCGTTCGGAAACCGGCCCCTATCTGGCCAAGGCGCTGGCCAGACTGAGCGAACATCCGCTGGTCGGCGAGGTTCGCTCGGTCGGCTTGATCGGTGCGGTCGAGATCGTGGCCGACAAGGTCAGCGGCGCGCGGTTCGGCGGCAGTGAAGGGACAGCCGGGCCGATGGTCCGCGACCTGTGTATCGCCAATGGCCTGATGGTTCGCGGCATTCGCGACAGCATCGTGATGTGTCCGCCGCTGATCATCACGATCGAGCAGATCGACGAACTGGTCGGCAAGATCAGGAAGGCGCTCGACGAAGCCGAGCCGCGGCTCCGGGCCTTGTAAGGCGCCGGGCAACCCGCTGCCCGGCGGTCCGGCGGTTCAGGCGAAACCGTGTTGCAAAAAGCGCGTCGCGAGGCCGGCGAGCAGCGCTGCGCCTTGGGGCATCACGGTTTCGTCCAGCATCATCCGGGTCGAATGGATCCCGCAGCACCGGGTCCAGTCTTCGCCTTCGTGCGAAACGCCGATGAAAAACATCGCGCCGGGGACCTTTTCAAGCACATAGGAGAAGTCCTCCGCGCCCATGATCGGGCTGGCCATTTCCCGCCAGGCCTGGTTGCCAAACATCTCGCGCACGACTTCAGAGCCAAAGGCCACGGCGCGGGGATCACAGATCGTCACCGGGAAGCCTTCGAGGATATTGACGATGGCGGACAACCCATGCGCGGCGGCGATCCCGGCGGCGAGCTGCTCGATGGCGGTACGCAGCCGGGCCCGGTTGGCCGCTGACAGCGTGCGCATCGTGCCCACCATCCGAGCGCTATCGGGGATCACATTATTAGTCGTACCCGAACTAATCTGGGCGATGGTGACCACCACGGGTTCGCCCGCGTTGAACCGCCGGGTGACCAGCGCCTGCAACGCAGTGACAATTTCGCAGGCGACCGGGATCGGATCGAGCGTTTCGTGAGGCATTGAAGCATGGCCGCCGCGCCCTTGGACAATGATCTCGATCTGGTCGGCGGCAGCCATCAGCGGTCCGGCTCGTCCGGCGATCAGCCCGTGCGGGGCATTGGGCATGACATGCAGGGCATAGGCCGCGTCGGGCAGCGGATCCAGCAATCCGTCGTCCAGCATGAAGCGGGCGCCGTGCCAGCCCTCCTCACCCGGCTGGAACATGAACCGGACTTCACCCGGCAAGCGATCGCGCCGCGCGCACAGCAACTCGGCAGCGCCTGCCAGCATCGCGACATGGGCATCGTGGCCGCAGGCATGCATCGCCCCGGGGATGATCGAGGCGAATTCCAGCCCGGTTTCCTCGGGCATCGGCAGCGCGTCCATATCGCCGCGCAGCAGGACGCCGCGGCCTTCTCCTGCCCCACCCTGCAGCGTTGCAACCAGCCCGGTGGTAGAAGGCCCCTCGCGCCATTTGAGCGGGAGGTGAGCCAGCGCAGCGCGGATCTTGTCGCGGGTCTTGGGGGTATGCAAGCCCAGTTCCGGCTCGGCATGGATGGATCGGCGCAGCGCAGTCAGGCGATCGGCAATCGCATGAGCATCTTCGATTAAGGTTTCCTGCAAACTCTTACACTCCGATTCGCGCGGCAATCCTCCGGCCAGCGGCATTGTGCAGCAGCACCGAGCCAACCAGCAGCAGGTTGAGGATTACCGATTGGTAGAGGAAGTACCACAGCGGCCCTCGGCCAGCGGTGCTCGCCGCGATGCCAGCCACCAGCATCGACAGTCCCAGCATGATTGCGCGCGGATTGGGGCCAAGCAGCTTGCACATCCGCAGCAGCGGGGGCGCTTCGGCCGCCACTGCTGCGCGAATCTCCGCCAGCCGGTCCGGGTTCCCCTGGGCTGCCAGCACTGCGGCGTCGATTCGCAAGGCATGCGGGGTCATGCCGCTGGCCAAACGCAAATAGCCGGACACGATTGCGCCAAGGAAGCCCCTGGCAGTCGTCGAACCGGCCTGCGCATGCGAATTGCGGAGCCACGGGGTACCATATACCCACCATTGATAAGAGCGGCGCTGCACTTCGACATGATTCGATTGGATGATGTGGCTGATGCCAGCGCCCAGCATCCACCAATAGGCCGAAGCACCGATGGCGCCTGCCAGCAGCCAGCCGAGCACCAAATAGAGCACGATATGGCTGGTATAATCGCAGACCCCGTCGACCAGTTCGCCCACCGGACTGGCTCTGCCGGTAAGTCGGGCAAGATCGCCATCCGCGCCGTCGATCACATGCCAGCTCATGTGCAGCGCGAGGCCGATCGCCGCCGTGAGCGGCCAGCCGGGCAAAGTATAGGAAATCGCCGCGCCAACCACAAACAAAGCGCCGATCACCGAGACCATGTTGGGAGTAAGCGGCGTTTTCGCCAGCAGCCGGGCCAGCTGCCAGGCGAGCGGATGGTAAAGATAATAGTTGAGCGGATCCTGCAATTCACGTGCACGGGGGGGACGCTGCGGCTGCTCGCCTTGCGGAGGGCTTGGCGGCGGAGACCCCAGATCATCCGATTCAGCAGATGCGGCTGATTGCGCCACTATATCGACTCCCCAAAACCTTACTTGGCGGATTGACCCGGCCTATCGAAAAATGCTCTTGAGGCCAGCAGCATGAACTGTCGAGCCGAATGACGTGCGGCCAAGCCATTACCAAAAGGGTTATAGCATCACCAACCGCGCAATCATTCTGTTTTCTGATGCCGCCACAGCCCAGCAACAGGTTGCCGGTCTGCCCGCCGCCGCAAGGGCGCTGCGCGAGGCTGCTCTGGCGGGGATTACCGATTGCGCGGTGGCTGTTCCCGGCGGCTGGTCACCCGGTGCAGTCTGCCGCGCCGAGATCGCCCGGCTGGCGCCAGCCATGCAGGTGGAGTTTGGCGCGGAGGAACAACTCCTGCCCGGGGCTGATCCGGCGACCTTGTTAATTTCCGGCGAACGGCTGGTTCTGGCCGAAACTCTGCGCGCTGGGCTGGCGGGCAGTTTTGCGGAAAATGGGCTGCTCCGCGCTGGGTCAGCCGATTCGGCTGCGATTGCGCAGTTGCGCAATGGCGGCGGGGCGAATGCGCTGGCTGCGGCGTCGCGCCGAATCATCGCTGCAACCTCGAAGCCCAGCGACGGGATTGTGTCGCGTCACCTTAATCGCCCGATTTCGCAGACTATTACGCGATTCTTGCTCCGCTTTCCCGCAATTCGGCCGCTCCACGGCTCGTTTGCGGCGGCGGTTATCGCGGTCGTCATGGTGTTCTGGCTGGTTCAGGGGACCGAGCACGGACTTGTGATCGGAGCAATTTTATTTCAACTGGCCTCGATCATCGACGGTGTGGACGGCGAAATCGCCCGGGCGACGTTCCGCAGCTCGCCTCAAGGGGCAATGATCGACAGTCTGTCAGATGCCTTGACCAATCTTGGTTTTATTGGCGGAGTCTCACTAAACCTATATATGCAAACGCAAAATCTTGCTGCTGCGGCTGGAGCTGGCGGCCTGGTGATGCTGGCTACCGGATTAGCTGTGATTGGAATCGGGGGGCCAAAGGACGAAGCGGGGTTGACCTTCAATGCGGTAAAGGAGCATTTCAGCGCGGAACGCTCGCGGGTGATGACCTGGCTGACTTGGCTGACCATGCGGGATTTCTTCGCTTTGGCCGGTGCGTTGTTGATATTGGCCGGTTTTGCTCCGCAAGCGCTGATTGCTTTTGCTGTTGTTACTACTGGCTGGTTGGTTGTGGTCATGGTGGTCATGATCCGCCAAGCAGCTTGACGTTTGCCAAACTTCTTGCTTTTGGCGCGCGGTATTCTCATTGACGCGAGATTGTAATCATCGAACGCGTCTGTCTGAAGGGATAGAATCAGAATGAAGCCTATCAAGGTCGCCATCATCGGCGTGGGCAACTGCGCCAGCTCGCTGGTGCAGGGCGTCGCCTATTATCGCCAGAACAACTCCTCGCAGGGTTTGATCCACGACAAGATCGGCGGCTACGGCGCCGGCGATGTTGAATTTGTGCTCGGCGTCGATGTCGATGCCCGCAAGGTTGGTCTGGATGTTTCCGAAGCGATCTTTGCGGCCCCCAATTGCACCGCAGTGTTTCAGGAAAATGTCCCCGCCGCTGGCAATAAGGTGATCATGGGCAAGATCCTTGATGGGGTTGCCGATCACATGACCGGCATGGGTGACAAGGGCTTCATCGTTTCCGATGCAGCTGAGCCAACCCAGCAATCGATGGTTGCCGCGCTCCGCGACAGCGGCGCCGAAGTGCTGCTCAACTTCCTGCCAGTCGGTTCGGAAGAGGCGACCGAATTCTACATGGAATGCGCGTTGGAAGCCGGTGTTGCGGTGGTCAATTGCATGCCGGTATTCATCGCCAGTCGCCCTGAATGGGAAGCCCGGTTCCGCGCCAAGAACATTCCGATCATCGGCGATGACATCAAGGCGCAGGTCGGTGCGACCATCGTCCACCGCGTGCTCTCCAGCCTGTTTGGTGCGCGCGGCGTGAATATCGAACGGACTTATCAGCTCAACACCGGTGGCAATACCGATTTCATGAACATGCTCGATCGCCAGCGGCTGGGCAGCAAAAAGACCTCGAAGACCGAAGCCGTACAGGCGATGCTGGCCCAGCGGCTTGAGGATGAGAACATCCACGTCGGCCCGTCCGATTATGTGCCATGGCAAAAGGACAACAAGCTTTGCTTCCTGCGGCTCGAAGCGAATCAGTGGGGCAATGTTCCAATGAACCTGGAACTGCGCCTCTCGGTTGAAGACAGCCCGAACTCGGCAGCGTGCGTCATGGATGCGATCCGCTGCTGCAAGGTTGCGCTGGAGCGCGGCGATGGCGGGGCGCTGATCGGCCCGTCCGCTTATTTCTGCAAGCATCCGCCGCAGCAGTTCAACGACGATGTCGCTGCCCAGATGGTTGATCAGTATGTCGGTGAGACCGCACTGGCCGCAGAGTAATCTGAACTTCACAAGTTGTTGACGGCGCCGGTAAGCATTTGCCTACCGGCGCCGTTTTCGTCTGATACCGGGTTATTTGGAGCAACCGATGGACGCGTTGATCATCGCGGCAGGCTTTGGCAGCCGCTTGGCCGAAATGTCTGCTTCCAAGCCATTGACCCACGTGGCAGGAGTTACCCTGCTGGAACTGGGCGTGCGTCAGGCCAAGGCGGCCGGAGTGGCGCGGGTCGTGGTTGTAACTGGCCACAAAGCAGATCAGATCGAAGCCGTTCTGCCCGAATTGTCCGCGCGGACCGGTATCCCGGTGATTTCGGCGCGGGTTGACGATTGGTCACAGCCCAACGGCTATTCGGTGATGGCCGGCGCGGCGCAAATCGAAGGCGATTATCTGCTGATGATGTCCGATCACATCTTCTCGGCTGGAATCCTCGAGCAACTGGCCAGACAGGGCAGTGCAGACCGCGGCGTGACGCTGGCGGTTGATTACCGGGTGGAAAGCCCGCTGGTCGATCCTGACGATGCGACCTGGGTAAAATTGGACGAGGCGCAGCGGATCGTCGCGATCGGCAAGACTATTCCAAGCTATGATGCGGTCGATTGCGGGGCGTTCCTGGCGACGCCAGAGCTCTCGGCAGCGATTGCGGCCGGCAAGTCCGGCAGCCTGTCGGACGGAATGCAGCGACTAGCGGATAGCGGCCGGGCCGCAACAATGGATGTGGGTGAGGCCTGGTGGCTGGATGTCGATGATCCGCGCGCCCTCGCGATTGCCGAGGCCGAAGCCCCGGCACGACTTAGCGAGATTTACGGATAAGCCGCGTGGCTTACGGATATTTCATATGGATCCGCGAGGTCAGCCCGCTGCGCGGCACATTAAGGCGGACCGAGCGGAATGATGGCAGGCCAGCCAGCGTCGTCGGATTGTTTGAAAAGCCATAACCTTCAACTGGAAAACCAATCCCGCTGCGATCGAACTTCGTGCTGGAGTTCTCATCATGATAAATCGCCACAGCATACACCCCTGGCTGTGGCACAAAGATACAGGCGCGGGTTGTGCCGGGCTGGGCATTGACCCGGCCCACATACAGCGAGCCGCGTTTGGCCAGGAACTTGCTGGAGTTATCGGCATATAGCGTCACCGCGACCAGCCCATTGCCATTACGGACCCCCTCGATCACGACCTTGAGCCAGGTCTCACTGGCGGGACCGGTGCAGCCGGCCGGGGCCGCAGCAGCTGCCGTGGCAGTGGGCACGGGGGCCGGCGCGGCGGCTGCGCCAATCGCGGGGATGAGGAACAGCGCAGGTAGCAGCAAGGCCGCGGCGCGGAAACGTCTCGGCAAAATCATGGGTTTGTCGATCCTGGCAATGAATGGGTGAGGGGCGAAGGCCGGTCCGGGCGGCGCTGGGCCACAGGCGATCCGCCGACGGGCATTTAATCCTTATGTGATTCGTGTACTGAATATCGGGTGAATTGGGCAAAATTACGGTTAGTCTGAAATCTAGCCCGTTTCACCAGGCGGTTCTATAGCCACGATTCGTCCCGAATCCAATCGCACCACCTGATCCGCCAGCCTGGCAAGCGCGCCGCGGTGGCAGATGATGACCATCGTCATCCGGCCGCGCAGCCGGGCCAGCGCCGTGCTGATGAGCGCTTCGTTGGCCGGGTCCAGCGCACTGGTGGCTTCGTCCAGGATCAGCAGGGAAGGATCGCGCAGCAGCGCCCGGGCCAGCATCAGCCGCTGGCGCTCCCCTCCGGACAGAACTCGGCCCCCATCGCCGACGCGGGTTTCAATTCCCTGAGGCAGTGCGAAAACAAAGTCCGCCGCCGCGTCGCGCAGCGCAGCTTCCAGTTGCTGGTCCGAGACTGCAGGAGCGGCCCAGCGCAAGTTTCCGGCGATAGTGTCGGCCAGCAGCACAGGTTCCTGTTGGACATAGGCAACCCGGCCGCGCCAAGCTTGGCGATGCGGCCCGTCCAGCGCTGTCCCATCGATCATGATCCGGCCCGAATCGGGCGAAACCAGTCCGCTCAGCAGATCGGCCAGGGTGCTCTTTCCCGAACCCGAAGGGCCGATCAGCGCCGTGATGCTGCGGTTCGGGAGGCTCAGCGTGATCCCATCCAGCGCAGGTACTGCAGCAGTGGGGAATTGGACGGTGACGTTGTCCAGTGCGATCGCGCGGTTCATCGCGGGAGCCGCGATGTTCCCCTCGTCCGCTTCGCGCGCGGCCTCTGCGGTGTCGATCAGAGCCAAGGCGGTACTGATCGCGGGGCGAGCGTAAGCCCAATGCTGCCATGCCTCTTGCAGCGCGCCGACCAGCGGCACGGCCCGGGCAAACAGCGCGACCAGCGGCAAGATTGCCGCTGCACCAAGCTGCCAGCGCGTCACCGCGATCCAGACCAGCAGTGCCAGCACCAGTCCCGCGCCAGTTTGCAGTGCCATTTGACCAATTCCGACATCGCGTTGGAATGTCCGGCGTAAATCGGTCAGGCTTGCAAAACCGTCCAGCACAGATTTTTTGGCTGCAGCCTCGCTCCTCAGGCTCTTTATAACCCGCAGAGTGGCCAGACCCTCGCCAAGCCGGCCATGCACCCGGCTATAAGCGAGGCCAAGATCTTCGCCCTGCTGCGCGGCGCGGCTGCGGAGCCTGCGGTAAGCGAGCAGCACCACCGCCCCCCCGCACAAGCTGCCGAGCGCGACTAGCGGCGAAATAATCAATGCTGCAAAACTGAGCCCCCCCAGCGTCACCACAGCGGACGCAGCGGCGAGCAGCTGATTAACCCCCATACCGACCCGATCGATGCTGGAGATCAGCAGGCTGGCGTTGTCCGACTGGCGCATCGCAGAAAGCACCCGCCAGTCGCAATGGAGCAGAGCGTGCCACGCGCGGCGGCGCAGATTGTCGACCAACCCGGCTTCCAATGAAAGCGCAGCAAGGCTGCGGGCAAGATTGATCACAGCGCGCAGGATCACCAACACGACGAAAAGTGCCAGCAAAGGGCCAAGTGTAAGCGGGATACCTAGCACCGCGCCCTGCTGGTTCGATCCGAGCAGCATCAGCATCGGCCCCAGCAGTACCAGTCCCAGCCCCTCGGTCAGTGCTGAAGCAAACATCAAAAGGCCGAGTATCAGAGCGGGCCAGGCCGGGATGGCGAGCGCCCGCAACAGATCGACTGTACGGAGTCCGGGCAGGGCAATCGCACGGCCATTGCGGCGCAGTTCCAGCAGTTTCAGCAAGAGGAGTGCTCAAATATCATTGCGGCCCTTGGCATAGGCAATGAAGCGCCCGGCGGCCATACCCAGCGGCAATGCGGTTTGGTATGGCAACGCCTCTGCGGCATCATAGTGCGGCCCGGCTGCCGGCAATTCGTGCAGCAACTTTTGCAGTTTGGGCAAATCGACGACTGCGGCGATATCCGGATCGCCTGTCATCCGTTCCAGCTCAGCGAGCAATTCATCGCGGACCCGTCCGATCCGGAGCAGCGTATCGACATATTGTTTGCCATAATCGTGATTGGTCCGCTGTGCCTCGGGCAAGCGGCTGCGCCCCATTTCACGCGCGAGCCAGCGATCCTGCCCATCGTGGAGGAACACCCCGGTCGGGCAGCCCCAGCAGAACTCGACCAGCGGGCGATAGGCGGTAGGATCACGCTTGGGCAGCCCGTAGAGTATTTCCATGCCCAGCGCATATTGGTCCTGATCCTGTCCGTCCTCGGCCAGCAAGCTGCGCCAGTAAGCGCGTTTCGAGGTGAAGCTCAACCGTGCGAGATCGAACCCGGCTGCGCGCGACCGCTGCAATGCCGCCTCAAGCCCCAGCCAACCCGGAGAAACCGCCGACAGCACTATTCCGTCCGGCACGGCACCGTGGCGAAACCGCTGCGCCAGTTGCCACAGCGGGCGCGGCAGTAACGGCATAACGGCCAGCGCAACAAAGCGGCGCCAGAGTGGTCGTGAATCCGCATGCCGCGATCGCAGCACCTGCCATAATTTCCTCCACTGTCCGCGCCGCAGATATTCGCTGTAGGCCCAGGGTGCTTTGCTGCTGAAGGTCGCATTGCCCCAAGTGCCGCAGAGCATGACATCGCACCCTTTATCCCGGGCGGCTTCGTAAAGATTGTGTTCGATCCAGGCCAGGCCGAGCATCGATGGTGCGCCGTCGGTCGCTTCGAGCAGTTCGCGCTGACGGAAACGGAAGTCGCGGCTGGGGTTGGTCTCGCAACTCAGCACGATCCGCGGATTGGCGGCGGCAAAATCCTGCACAGCGGAAAAATCGGAGAGAAACGCGCCCGGCGGGGGGATTGCGTCCCAGCCTTGCTCGGGCCCGAAAGTATAGGCATGCAAAGGCACCTCGTCCGGAAGCGCGCGCAGTGCGCTGGCCGCGACTGAAGCGGAATCGAGCCCGCCTGAAAGCATGATGGCCGGCCGCGCCGAACCGTCGAGAACCGCTGCAACGCCCTCGTCGAGCAGGGCAAGGGCCGCCTCGACATAGTCGGTCAAGTTTGGAAATGTCACTTTAGGCCGGCTGAACAGATCGTACCGCCAGATTTCGCGCCAGCCATCGGGGTACAATTCGATTGCGGTTCCCAGCGGTAGCCGCTGCGCTCCGTGATACCAGCTGCGGTAGCGGTCGCTGTGATCGTTGAGCAGGGTCTGCGCAACGCGTTCAAGATCGGGCTGGGGACGGGCGGCATCGCGCCAGAACAGGTTGCGGGGCAGCGGCATGGCGCTGGCGATGGCACCATCATGCCGAAAGTGCAGCGGCAGGGCCTGGAAGGGGCTGCGTGAAAGCCGCAGCGCGGTTGCGCCGGGCAGCACGGCAATGGCAGCGTAATGGCCGATGCAATGCTCGTCTGTGGCGTCACCCCAGCGATCGAGCGCAGCAGCGTATATCGTTGCAACGTCGCTGCCGCTTATCCCAAGCTCGCCCGCAAGTTTGCGTTGATTGTGCAGCTGGCCGGAAAACAGCACCGCCCATCCGTTGGTCGCGATCTGCCCCCGAATGTTTTGTGGCGTTGCCCGTGCGAGCAACAGCCGATCTTGGCGATGAACCTCGGTGCGGTTGCCGGGAGGGGGTCGTAACAGCCCGGAAAAACGTTGCGCATCCTTCGCACCAAAACATTCGACTGCAAGGCTGGCAGCAATCATCCCGGGTTCTGATCCTGACCGGTCAGCAGCGGCCCGTATCCGACCGCGACGGAATCAGCTGCGTAACTGGCCGCCCCCTGCCGCCTGAGCGCCTTTACCGGAGGGCCCGGCAACATCCGCAATCTTGCCAAGCTTGGTCAGTTCCGGCTTAATCCAGACCGGTGCTTTGTGGTCTTCATGCGCCATGTCATCAATCCTTGATACAACCCATGCGGCATTAGCAACCGCCTATTCCGCTGCCAATTGCGGTAAAACAGCGCAATTTGCAAGGATGAAATTACGCAGCTTACCGCTGTCTTTCAGCAGTTTGACATTGCGGAAGGGGGGAGCCGCGTGGTTTCCAGCCAAGGCCCGGGCAGCGCGCCCAGCACGATCTGTCCGCCCGCCTCGACCCAGGCATGGAGATCATCTGCGCCGCCGCGCAGGCTGGCGGGGCGTGCCGCGATGACCAGCTGATGCGCGATGCCGCGCCGCAATAACACCCAGCTCAGCGCCATGGCGCGCGGCAGGCACAGGGTGGGGAAGGGTAGCCGGGCGGCCGCGCGTTCGATATGCAATGCCAGCCGCTGCGCTTCGCTGGTGGCGTTTGGCACGGCCCCTGGCAGAGCGGTGCCGTCCAGCCCGAGCCAGCCGCGCCACAGGCTGAACGGCAACCACGCGATCGCCATCCGGGCGAGGCACAGAAAGCCCATTGCCTCCAGCGTGCGCCCGCGCAAGTGCCAGATTTCAGCCGGCCTCAAGGAACCCCGCCGCGCCCAGCTTGGCCAGAAATTCATCGGTATCGGTCGCAATATCAGCAGCTTCCATGCCATATTGTGCCGCCGCAGCGGCCACAATGGCATCACGGGTCCGGGTGCCGTCGATCAGCAGCCACAGGGTCCGCCCGGTTCCGGTCAGCGAGAAGAATTCGCCGTTGGCCAGGTGCATCACTACGATTTCATCATCGATCGCCGTTTCGCTGAAGCTCCCTTCCGCTTTGATGATCTTCTTGCTCATGTCGATTTTCTCCCATTCTGGACCAGCATTGCGGCCAGCTGCACCGAAGCGGCAAATTGCGCCGGGTCACGCGGGCGGGTCAACCGGGTCATCGGGATCTGCTGCGCCAGCCGCGCCTGCAGGGCGAACTGCGCCGCCCGATCAAGCTGGCGGGCGCTGGCGAACAGGGCCTCGGTATAGTGATCATCGGTCAGCCGGGCAAAGCGTTCTGCCCCGGTGATCTCGCGGGTTGCAAGGTCTGCGCCGTCCTCCAGGAACACCAACCGCCCCAATGGCAATGGCCGGCCCACTTCGCCGCCGGGCGGGCGGGCATAGAACTTATCGATCGCGGCACCGACTTTCTCCTGGCCCTCCGCACCGGTCATCGCGAGCGCTGCGGGCGTGAGCTTCAGGCGCTTGTGCCCCGGCAGGCAAGTGATCTGCGCCGGATCGGAAAGATCGAGCACCAGGGTATCGTCACAGAACATCGGCAGGCCGAGCTGGCCCAGCGCCGCGATCAGGGTCGATTTCCCGGCCCCGCTCGGCCCGGTGAAGGCAACGACCTGGCCCTGATAGGCGACTGCCGAGGCGTGGATCGGTTTGAACCCGTTGATGCAGGCAATCGCGGCATAGATGCTGCCATTCAGCCACAGGCTTTCCGCCGAGAGGTCGGCATCCGGCCTGCGCTCCACCGTGATGCCTTCGCCCTTGCGGTACAGGAATGACAGGCCATCGGCACGCAGCAGATAGGCATCGCCGCGCAAAAACTGGCCATATTCGGGCACCTTCACCCCATCAAGCTCGCCCGGCACCAGTCCGTAACGCAGCTGCGTTTCGCGGGCGAGCAGGGCCTCGGCTGGGCTGGAATCTGGGCGGAGTGGCATGTTCCCAGCGCCTTGCCGCCGCCACTGTGCTGCGTCAATCGCGGGGCAGATTACAATTATCCGCTCGGTTCACGATATACTGTGTGGAAAACGGACAAAACCGCGCTTGTCGCCCCTAGATGTGGTAGGTAAGCGCCAATAAACGGAGCGCTATCTTGCCCATGCCCGCACCACTGATCTCGCCTTCGATTCTTTCGGCCGATTTTGCCCGGCTTGGCGAAGAGGTTCGCGCGATTGACGCGGCCGGGGCGGACTGGATCCATGTCGATGTGATGGACGGGCATTTCGTGCCCAATATCACCATCGGCCCGGCCGTGGTGAAAGCGCTGCGCCCGCATACGGCCAAGCCGCTCGACGTCCATCTGATGATTTCGCCGGTTGACGGTTTCCTTGAGGCTTTTGCCAGCGCGGGCGCGGATATCATAACGATCCATCCCGAGGCCGGGCCCCACCCGCATCGCACAGTTCAGGCCATCAAGGCGCTGGGCAAGCTGGCCGGCATCTCGCTCAACCCGGCAACGCCTGCCAAGATGCTGGACTATCTGATCGACGATATTGATCTGGTGCTGGTGATGAGCGTCAATCCCGGCTTTGGCGGGCAGAGCTTTATCACCAGCCAGCTTAAAAAGATCGAAGCGGTGCGCAAGATGATCGACAAGACCGGGCGCGACCTCAGGCTTCAGGTTGATGGCGGGGTTGATCTGATCACCGCGCGGCTGTGTGTTGAGGCCGGGGCCGATGTGCTGGTCGCAGGTACGGCCACGTTCACCGGCGGGCCAGCGCGTTATGCTGCCAATATCGCCGCGCTGAAAGGGGTCGGCTAGAGGATGGTCGATGTGCTCTCTTCCGGCCGTATTGCCACTTCAGAAGGAGTAGCCGCGGTCATGGCAATTCCGCTGGCGGGTGCGGATGAGGAGTGCGTGTTGAGCCAGGCTGAGGCTGCCGCTTCTGCCAGCGGGCAACCTCACGCCGGGCAACCTCACGGTGGGGAACTGATCGAGCCGGGCCGCGCGCTGGCGCTGGTCGATTTTGCGCCGCCAGCGCTTGGCGCAGGGGAGCGACTGATTCGGCTGGCCTATCGGATCGGCCTGCCCGGCGCGACGCTGACCGCGCCGTTCCGCAAACCGGCGCGGGCGCGGCTGCTGGCCACCGTCACCAATCCGCTACCTGGCAACAAGGCGTCGGGGACTGCGCTGCGTTCCGGGCATTTCCTGGTTCACGGGGTCAAGGCGCCGATCGCACAGATTGATTTCGGCGGTGCTGCGCGGATGAGCCCGCCGCTCGAACGGGTGGTCCACAGTTTTGCCTGGCTGGCCGATCTTGAAGCCTGCGCCCCGCGTGAGCAATGCACAGCTGTGGCCGAACGGATTCTCGGCGCCTGGCTTGCTGCCAACCTTAAGCTGCCCGCCCGCCCCGGCAAGGGACCAGCCTGGATGGTCGCCAATGCCGGAACCCGCGAGCTTAACTGGTTGGTTCACGCTCCGCTGATCCTGTCAGGCAGTGACAAAGCCTTGCGCGGCCGAGTTCTGAAAGCACTGACCGAAACGGCACGCTGGCTCGACAAGAACGTGGGCCGGGCCGAGGATCTGCTGGCCGAAGTGGCCGGCTGGTGCGGAATTGTTGCGGCCGGCTTGCTGCTGCCCGATGGCCGTCCGCGCCGCCTTTATGGTGAGGCTGGGCTGATCCGGGCCTTGGGCGAGCTGGTCGGGGATGATGGCGGCGTGCTCTCGCGCAGTCCGCTGGGGCAAGCCGAAGCGATTGCCCTCCTGACCAAACTCAGGGCCTGTTACCGGGCGACCCGGCGCGACCCGCCTGCCGCCCTCGAATCAATCCTCAGCCTGCTGGTTCCGCCGCTCCTGGCGCTGACCCATGGCGATGGCTCTCTGGGGAGCTGGCAGGGTGCCTGGGCGCTGGATGCAAGCGAGCTGGCCGCCTTGATTGAAGCGTCCGGTGTCCGCACCCGGCCGCTCCGCGATGTCCGCCAATGGGGTTATCAGCGGGTCGTCGCGCAAAAAAGCATCCTGCAGTTCGATGCTGCTCCGCCGCCGCTGGCCCGCCACGCGCGGATGGGCTCGGCATCGACACTGGCTTTCGAGTTATCGCATGGCGGGCAACGGATCATCGTCAATTGCGGCGGTGCGGCCTGCGCCGGCGGGCTGGTTCCGATCCGGCTTGAGCAAGGCCTGCGTGCTACTGCGGCGCATTCGACGCTGGCACTGGACGATGCCAATTCCACCGCCGTTTTGATCGGTGGCAAGCTTGGCACCGGGGTTACCGAGGTTGAGGTCGATCGCCGCACGTTGAGCGGCGAGAAGGCCAGCGGCGCAACCCGGCTGGAAGCCAGCCACGATGGCTATGCGGCGCGCTATGGCTTGGTCCATCGCCGGATCCTGATCCTGCGCGATGACGGAACCGAGCTGCGCGGCGAGGATTTGCTGGTTCCGACCGGCGGCAGGGGCAAGCGCGGCAAGGTTGGCTTTGCGATCCGCTTTCACTTGGGAGCCGGGATCGAGCTGGGCCTGTCTGATGACCGCAAGGGCGTCGGGCTGGCGCTGCCTGATGGCAGCTATTGGCAGTTTCGCGCAGGCAGCGGCGATGTGACGATCGAGGAGAGCATCTGGGCCGATGGGCAAGGCCGGCCCCAGCCGGTCCAGCAGCTGGTGCTGCAAGGGCTGGTTTCGCGCGGCGGCGGCAATTTTGCCTGGCTGCTCAAGAAAATGGGATAAGATTGACGTGAGTGAAGTGACGATCCGCCGGGCGCTGCTTTCGGTGTCCGACAAGGCTGGCCTGGCCGATCTGGGCAAGGCGCTGGCGCTGCGCGGAGTTGAGCTGGTCTCGACCGGCGGCACCGCCAAGGCGCTGCGCGATGCCGGGCTTACAGTCCGCGATGTGGCCGAGTTGACCGGCTTTCCCGAGATGATGGACGGGCGGATCAAGACGCTGCACCCAATGGTTCACGGGGGGCTGCTGGCGGTGCGTGACAATCCCGAGCATGCTGCCGCCATGGCCGAGCATGCGATCAGCGCGATCGATCTGGTGGTGGTCAATCTGTACCCCTTCGAAGCCACCGTGGCCAAGGGTGCATCGCGCGACGAGATCATCGAAAACATCGATATCGGCGGACCTTCGATGGTCCGCTCGGCGGCCAAAAATCACGAGTATGTGACCATTATCACCGATCCGACCGACTATGCCGGGCTGCTGGCCGAGCTTGAGGAGACCGGCGGCGCGACCCGCCGCGATTTCCGCAAGCGACAAGCTGCCCGGGCTTTCGCGGCGACTGCTGCTTACGATGCGATGATCAGCCAGTGGTTTGCCCTGGCCGATCAGCAGCAGCTGTTTCCCGAGATGCTCAGCGTCAACGGGCGGCGGATGGAAGAGCTGCGCTATGGCGAAAACCCGCATCAGCGCGCCGCGCTCTATGTGCCGGTGGGACCCCATCTCCAGGGGATCGCGCAAGGCGAACAGGTTCAGGGCAAAGAACTGTCCTACAACAACTACGCCGATGCCGATGCCGCGCTGGAACTGGCGGCGGAATTCAGGGGCGGCGCGCCCGCTATCGTGATCGTCAAGCACGCCAACCCGTGCGGCGTGGCCCAGGCACCGACCCTGCTGGCGGCGTGGCAAGCGGCGCTCGCTTGCGATTCGGTTTCGGCGTTTGGCGGGATTGTCGCTAGCAATGTGGCGCTTGATGGGCCGACCGCAGAGGCGATCTGCGAGATTTTTACCGAAGTAGTGGTCGCTCCGGCGGCCAACGCTGCGGCGCGCGCTGCCTTCGCCAGGAAGAAGAACCTCCGGCTGCTGCTGGTCGGCGATCTGCCCGATCCGCGCCGCATCGGCCTCTCGATCAAGCCAATCACCGGCGGGTTGCTGGTCCAGACTCGCGACAATGGCGCGATTACCGAGGCAGACCTCAAGGTGGTGACCAAGCGTCAGCCGACTGCCCAGGAATTGCAGGATTGCATCTTCGCCTGGACTGTCGCGCGCCATGTGAAATCCAACGCGATTGTCTATGCCAGGGGCGGCGTCACTGCCGGGATCGGCGCGGGCCAGATGAACCGGCGCGACAGTTCGCGGATTGCCGTCATGAAAGCGGCCGAAGCTGCGGAGAAATACGGGTGGGCGGTGCCACTGACCCACGGCAGTGCAGTTGCCTCGGACGCTTTTTTCCCGTTTGCCGACGGCCTGCTCGCCGCCGCCGAAGCCGGGGCAACGGCGGTGATCCAGCCGGGCGGATCGATCCGCGACGACGAGGTGATTGCATCTGCGGACGCGGCGGGTCTGGCCATGGTCTTCACCGGAATGCGCCATTTTCGCCATTGAAGGCGGTGGAGCGGAAGTTGGAAACGGGGGCTTTGTCGCAGCAGCGCAACGGTTCATCGGCATAACGCTGGCAAAATCTGTAACCGTTCACCACTGCGCAACGAATTCTAGGCAACTGTAATTCATTCCGAGTATTTGCCATGAGAGCTTTCAATGCGCCTGTTCACTTCCGATCTCTACCGCTCCTTCGGCATCGGCTTCGTGCTGGGCGCAATGGCGCTGTTTGTTACCTTGGGCGGGGAAGCGCAGGCCGAGTTGGCGAGCAAGGTGGTGCCATCGGCCTACGCGGCCAAGCTGAAGTGAAACGGAGCCTTAGCCTCGTCCTCGTCCTGGCCCTTACCGCAGCTTGCCAGCAACCCGCCTTGGCCGGGGAAAGCGCCATACTCACCCCAGTTGCCGCACGGGTTACAGCTGAACCAAAGGATTTGCAGACTGCCGTCTTTGCCGGTGGCTGCTATTGGGGCGTGGAAGGCGTGTTCAGCCATGTCAGCGGCGTAACCAGTGCCGTATCCGGCTTCCACGGCGGCGCACGCGGGACTGCGCAGTATGACCGGGTTTCCGATGGCGACACCGGTCACGCCGAAGCGGTGCTGGTAACCTATGATCCGGCCAAAATCCGCTACGACCAGTTGCTGCGGATCTTCTTTGCCGTGGTGGCCGATCCGACCCAGCTCAACCGGCAGGGGCCCGATAGCGGCACCCAGTATCGCTCGGCGCTGGTGCCGATGAACGCCGAGCAGCGGCTGGTTGCAACCGCCTATCTGGCGCAACTGCGGAAATCCGGCTTGTGGAAGGCACCAATCGTCACCCGGGTCGAGGCCTATCAGCGGTTCTATCCAGCCGAGGCCTATCATCAGGATTTCATGGCGAAAAATCCGCGTCATCCGTATATTCAGGCATGGGACGTCAACAAGGTCAACAATCTGCGCCGACTGTTCCCCAGCGCCTATCGCGCGGCGTTCAAGACCGGCTGATTGCCGAGCGAGGCTTGCGCGCCTATATCCCGGCGATGGCCGGGCATCATCACCACGAACACAGCGGCGCAACCTTGCATGAGGCGGCGCGCGATTCGCTTACCGGCGCCGGTGAGCAATGGACCGAGATGCGCGCGGATGTATTTTCGGCGCTGTCCGCCCATGAGGACCGCCCGGTTTCAGCCTATGATATCGCCGAAAGCGTCTCGGCTGCGCGGGGCAAGCGAGTGGCCGCGAACAGCGTTTACCGGATCCTTGATCTGTTCGTGCGGACCAATCTGGCGCGCCGGGTGGAAAGCGCCAATGCCTATATTGCCAACAGCCACCCCGGCTGCCGCCATGACTGCATCTTCCTGATCTGTGATGCGTGCGGGCAAGCCACCCATCTCGATGATGACCGGCTGACCGGCGCCTTGGTCAGCGCCGCGCGGGACGCCGGCTTTGCCGATATTCGCCCGGTGGTCGAATTGCGCGGGGTCTGCGCGAACTGCTCCTAACCGAACTGCGTCAGGCTCAGCACATTGCCATCGGGATCGGCGAACCATGCCACCGCCGCGCCGCCGCCGGGCGAGCTCCAGATCGCGTCGGCATCCTGTCCGAACCCAGCATAGATTTTGAACTCTACACCCTTGGCCTTGAGCGCGCGGACTGCTTGCCTGATATCGCTGACATGCCAGCCTAGCACGGTATGCCCGGCCCCGTGATGCCCAGGCAAATCGGTCAGGCGCAGCGGTGTGCGATTGCCCAGATCGAAAGTCACCGCATGGTCATCCTCGCCCATGATTCGCAGCTCCAGCACATCGGCATAGAACGGCTTGGACAGGGTGCGATTGGCGGTGAGGACGAAACAGACCGGTTGGGCGGCAGCGGGGAGAGACATGGCGCAAACTCCTAGGGAACATTGCATTTATCACAGATGGTCTCAATCGACACCACTTGCCGAAGTGTGTAAGGCGCATGCCATGACAGCGTTTCCGGCAACCCCGCTGCTCGACACAGTCGAGACACCTGCAGACCTCCGCCAGCTTGCTCCCGGCCAGCTCCGCCAGTTCGCTGACGAGCTGCGCGCCGAAATGATCGCCGCAGTCGGGCAAACCGGCGGGCACCTTGGCTCGGGCCTTGGCGTGGTCGAGCTGACGGTGGCAATCCACTATGTGTTCAACACGCCGGATGATCGGCTGGTGTGGGACGTTGGACATCAGGCCTATCCGCACAAGATCCTGACCGGGCGGCGTGACCGGATCCGCACCCTGCGCCAGGGCGGCGGCCTCTCGGGCTTCACCAAGCGCAGCGAGAGCGAATATGATCCGTTCGGCGCGGCGCATAGCTCGACCTCGATCTCGGCGGCGCTGGGCTTTGCGGTTGCCAACAAGCTGGCTGGCACTCCAGGCAAGGGCATTGCGGTAATCGGCGACGGCGCGATGAGCGCGGGGATGGCCTATGAAGCGATGAACAACTCGCATTTGGCCGGCAACCGGCTGGTCGTGATCCTCAATGACAATGACATGTCGATTGCGCCGCCGGTGGGTGGGCTGTCGAGCTATCTTGCCCGGCTGGTGTCCTCGCGGCCCTTTCTGGGCCTGCGCGATATCGCCCGGCGCCTGTCTCGCAAACTGCCCGAACCGCTCCACCGCGCCGCCAAGAAAACTGATGAATTCGCGCGCGGCATGGCGATGGGCGGAACCCTGTTCGAAGAGCTTGGGCTTTATTATGTCGGGCCGATCGATGGCCATAACATCGACCAGCTGATCCCGATTCTCGAGAACGTCCGCGATGCCGCCGAAGGCCCCTGTCTGATCCACGTCATCACCCAAAAGGGCAAGGGCTATGGCCCGGCTGAAGCCAGTGCCGACAAGTACCACGGGGTCCAGAAGTTCGATGTGATTACCGGCGAGCAGGTCAAAGGCTCCGCCGGGCCGCCCGCCTATCAGAATGTATTCGGGGCGCAGCTGACCAAGGAAGCAGAAACCGATCCCAGGATCTGCGCGATCACCGCCGCGATGCCATCGGGCACCGGTCTGGATAAATTCGCCGCCGCGCATCCGGAGCGGTTCTTCGATGTCGGCATTGCCGAACAGCACGGGGTAACTTTTGCTGCCGGGCTTGCCGCACAGGGGATGCGTCCGTTCTGCGCGATCTATTCAACCTTCTTGCAACGCGCTTTCGATCAGGTTGTACATGACGTTGCGATCCAGAACCTACCGGTCCGCTTTGCGATCGACCGGGCCGGGCTGGTTGGAGCGGATGGTGCCACCCATGCCGGCAGTTTCGACATCACTTACCTTGCCGCCTTGCCCAATATGGTGGTGATGGCTGCCGCGGATGAGGCTGAGCTGGTCCATATGACCCATACCGCCGCACTCCACGACAGCGGCCCGATTGCGTTCCGCTATCCGCGCGGAAACGGCACCGGAGTGCCGCTGCCCGAGGTTCCCGAACAGCTTGAGATCGGCGAGGGCCGGATCGTTCGCCACGGCACCAAAGTGGCTTTGCTCTCGCTCGGCACCAGGCTGGCCGAAGCGCTCAAGGCGGCGGATCAGCTCGATGCCAGAGGGCTATCCACCACAGTCGCCGATCTGCGTTTTGCCAAGCCGCTCGATGAGACGCTGATCCGTCAGTTGATGGCGAGCCATGAGGTTATCGTAACGGTTGAGGAAGGTTCGATTGGCGGCCTTGGCGCGCATGTCCTGACCATGGCGAGCGACGCCGGGCTGCTCGACGCCGGCCTCAAGATCCGCACCTTGCGGCTCCCGGACCTGTTTCAGGATCACGATTCGCCGGACAAGCAATATGACGAAGCCGGGCTGAACGCCCCGCAGATCGTCGATACGGTGCTGGCAGCACTGCGGCATAATTCGGCGGGCGTGGAAGAAGCGCGGGCTTGATGAGGGCCAAGAAGCCCTTGAAGATCACTCAGCGGATTTCTGTGGTTACCAACTCCTTCGTCCAATCTGTCTTGCCTCACTGCTTTTTGTCAGAAGATGAGCAGATTGAGCTGCGGAAACAGCTGCATCAGGACAGTGAAGCCAGGTTGGCCTGCGTTTATTGCGGGGCTGCGGCTACCGAGTGGGATCATTTGCAGCCGCTTGTATCGAAGCGCCGACCTTCGGGGCACCTTAATGTCTATGGCAATCTCGTCCCCGCCTGCGGGACGTGCAATCATTCAAAAGGTGCGCAAGATTGGCGCAAATGGATGGTAGGAAGGGCAAGGAATTCCCCAGCATCCAGAGCAATAGTCGACCTCGAAGATCGGATCGATATGATAGCTGCCTATGAAAGATCTTATGCCGGAAGGATCGAAATTTCAGACTTATACGATGCGGCGGGATACGAGGCATACTGGGCCAAGCTGGGCGAAATCGAAGCACTGATGCGCGAAGCCCAGCAAATGGCCGATGGGCTTCGCGAAGCTGCCGAGAACCTCAGACGAACATCAACCGCCACAGTCCCGGCGGAATACGGCCGAGCGGTAGGCGGAAAATAGAGTCAGACATTGATGCACTGGCGAAGTCTGGAGCCCTAGTCGTAAACTTCGCGGCGGTAGCCTATGGCAAGCACGATTATTATCAACCGCTGGTCCTCAATACGCGCAATTACCCGGTGATCGCCGAAGCGATAGCGCCAGTGCCCAGCGTGGTTTCCGACCATCGGAATGCCGCGCAGTCTTGGGTTTTCGAGTTCTGCAATCTCTCGCAGGCCTTTGGCGATCCGCCTTGCGGCTGGCGCACCCAGTTTCTCAAGGGACTTTGCGACCGGGCGGCTGAGTTCAATCGTCCAGGCCAAGACGGCGCATCACTTCGGCAAGGGGGACATTGGTGGAAGGATCGTAAGCCTTGAGCGCCTCTTCAAGCAAGGCAAGGTCTTCCAGTTCCTCAATCTTGTCGCGGATCGCTTCACGCGCGTAATAGCTCTTGCTGCGCCCGGTACGCTTGGCGACAGCAGTCAGACGCTGTTCGAGATCGGCATCGAGTCGGACGGCTAGCATTGATCTTCTCCTTTGTCATACATGTATAACAAATCGATCAGTAGATCAACCCTACCCCACCCAGCGCCAGATCCCCGCCGGGACATAGGCCAGCGCCAGATGCGCCCAGGTCACGGCCAGCCACAGGCCGAGCGAGACCAGCCACAGTACCGCGCCCGCTTTGCCGAGTTGACCCCAGCGCGGCCAAAAACTGGTCCTGGATTCCCAGCTGGCCCAGCTCGCGCCCATCAGCGCCTGCTTCTTGCGGTCTTGCAGATGCGCACCGACCAGCGCGAGGAAGGCGATGCTGCCGACCATCACAAGGCTGCGCGGGGTCGGGCTGACCAAGATATGAGCCACTGCCCAGAGCGCAAAGCCCCACATCATCGGGTGGCGGGTGATGTGGAAAACGCCGTGGACCGGCTGCTCCGCGAGCGCCGGCGCGCGCGGATCGGGGAGTGCCGGGTTACCACGAAAGGCGCCCAGGAACAGCGTCAGCGCAACCAGCGTCACGAGGCTGGCAATTACCCAAAAAACCGCGCCGCTGCCATCCCACAGCGGCGTGCCGCCCGCGCCAATCTTGCGGAACGCCAGCACCATCCAGCCAAAGCTGGCCAGCGCCACGACGGAGTAAGCCGCCATGAAGCCCACCGGCCCAAGCGCCTTGACCAGCGATGCCCGCAAAGGGTGCGATAGCGCAAAATGGGTGCCGACAAAGGTGACCGAAGCGGCGATCAGCGGGCTGAGAGCTTCATCCATTGTCCGTTTCCTCCAATGTCAGTTTCTACCAGTCATAAGCCTTGGGCAGCGCGCCTTCGGTGGGGGTGCGATAGCGATCCCGCAGCCGGGTCTGGTGGTTGCTCAGCGGTTGTTCCACCCCGTCGATGAATACCCCGACGACACCGGAGCTGACCTCCAGCGGATCGCCGTCCCAGATCACCACATCCCCGGTGCGGCCGGGCTTCAGCGAGCCGAAGCGATCGCCCATCCCGATGATCTCTGCCGGGATCGAACTGATCGTGGCAAAGGCCTGCCCCCAGCTCAGCCCGCTTGCGCCGGGCACGCGATTCAGCGCAACCAGATTTCCGGCATACTGCGGGGCCCAGCGCGGCTGGTCATTATCGCTCAGTTTGCCGATCGCCACCTTGACCCCGGCCGCCGTCATCCGCCCGACATTAGATTGGGTAGCGGCGAGCGTTTCAAACTGGGCGGGCAGATCATTGAGCGGACTGGCGATCACTGGCACGCCGCTCGCCGCTAGCTCGCGCGCGACGAGCCAGCCCTCGCTCGCCCCGATGATGACCAGCTTGAGTGCGGCGAAATCTGCCTTCAGCGCCAGTGCCATGCGGATATCCTGCGCCCGTTCGACATGGACGTAAAGCGGCTGGACGCCGCTCACCACCGGGATCAACGCGGCGGCATCGAAGCGCGAGAGCTGTGCATCGCTGGCACGCTCCGGGGTTACTTTGGCGAGGCGCGGGTCGCTTGCCGAGGCGCCAACGGTCACGCTCGGTCCGGATCGGCGGGACAGATCGCGTGCCTCAGCCAACGCATTACGGAGCACCGCATGGGCGGCAACCCGGCTGCCGCCTGCCAGCTTCGCCCCAGCCTCGCCCAGTTCGACATATTGGAACGCGCGGGGGCGGGTCACTGCATCGCCATCTGCCCCCAGATCGATAATCGCGCCTTGCCCGGCAAAGATCGCGCCGCTGCCACCTGGCACCACTGCAGCGCGGGTGATCCCGCCAGCGCGGCTCACCGCAATCGGCTGGGCCGAGGGATTGATCGCAGGGGCGATATCGAGCGCGGCGTTGAACGGCGATTTGTCGCCATCGGTATCGTTGCTTTCGCTCACCGCACCGACATCAACCAGGCCAAGATCGGTTACTGCCACGACGAGGCCGGGAGTTACCCAGCCGCCCTTGGCATCGATCACGCGCACCCCGGCAGGGATGGCTGCTGAGCTGCCTGCCGACACCACCTTGCCGGCGCGCACGACAACTGTGCCGCCGGGAATGGGCGCTCCGCCATCACCGATAACGACGGTGGCGTTGATGATGACCATATCCTGCGCCAGTGCAGGAATGGCGCTGGCGGCGGCGAGCAGCGCGGCAGCACGAATTATCGCTCGCGCGCTCATTTCACGTCTCCTTCACCGGGTTGACCCAGCTCGAAATCACTCACCGGACGGCGCTTGCGGTCCAAGGCATCAAACAGCAGCGCGCCATCGATCCAGACTTTCTCGGGCCGCGAATAAACCGACAGCGGATTGCCGTTCCACAGCACCACATCGGCCATTTTTCCTGCAACAAGGCTGCCGGTATGCTGGTCGATTCCCATTGCGGTGGCCGGGTTCAAGGTCAGCCAGCGGATCACGTCGGCATCGTTGATGAGGATGCCAGCGCGGCGACCATCGGCCTGCGCCTTGGCGGCCTCTTGATTAAGCCGCTGGATACCGTTTTCATCATCCGAATGGATCACCACACAGGCGCCAGCTTGCTGCAGCAATGCGGCGTTTTCAGGAATGCCGTCATAGCTTTCCATCTTGAAGCCCCACCAGTCCGCCCAGATCGCCGAACACGTGCCATTGGCCTTGAGCAGATCGCCGATCTTGTAGCTTTCGACTGCGTGATGGAAGGTGCTGACCTTGTAGCCAAACTCCTTGGCCATATCGAGCACCAGCGCCATTTCATCGGCGCGGTAGCAGTGGTTCTGGATCAGGATTTCGCCATCAAGCACCCCGGCCAGCGTTTCCATGGCAAGGTCGCGGGTCTCCAGCTTGCCGTCGTTGCGCTTGGCGCGATATTCGGCAGCCTTGATCCAGGTGGCGCGGTTGACCGCGAAATTGCCCATCCGGGTCGAGGGCGCCCGGCCCTTGGCGCCGTAAACCCGCTTGGGATTTTCGCCGCAGGCCATCTTGAGGCTATAGGGCGCGCCCGGGAACTTCATTCCTTGAACTGTGCGCGAAGGCACGTTTTTAAGTGTCACCGAACGCCCGCCCATCAGATTGCCTGAGCCGGGCAGGATCTGCAGCGCGGTGATCCCGCCATTGGCCAGGGCGCGGGTAAAACCGGGATCCTGCGGCCAGACGCTGTGTTCGGACCAGACCTGCGGCGTGGTCGGGTTGGTCATCTCGTTGCCGTCCTGATGCGCTTCGACCGCAGGGCTCGGATAATCGCCCAGATGGCTATGGATATCGATAATCCCAGGGGTGACGAATTTGTTCGTGCCATCGATACGGCTGTAGCCATCCGGAATGGCGAGGTCCGCCCCGCCCACGGCCACCACCTTGCCATCGGCAAACAGCACCACGCCATTGTCGATCCGCCCGCCTGCGCCGTCATAAACCGTCGCGCCAACCAGTGCGGTGGGCGCGCCTCCATAGCGCCGGTAGGTCGAAGGGTAGGGGTTCTTGTTGTACTCGCTGGCAGCCTTGGCCGCCGCACCTTTGTCCTTGGGCTTGGCAGCCACGGCGGCGCCGCTCAGCGCAAGCAGGGCAAGCCCAGCCACCGCAGCCAGAACCCGAGCAGCCTGATTGCTAGTCATAGTCAGATGTCCTTCCTGGATTAGGCTTTGGCTTCGTCCGATCCGGCCGGAGCCGCCCGGTCCTCCAACGTATCGAGGTGCATCCAGCGCTTCACGAAGGGTGACAGGGCCAGCACCACAACTGCGATACCAATCGTGATCCAGCCGATCTTGCTGTATATTTCCAGCACCAGATCGCGCGACATTGTGCCGCCTTCGCCGCCGGTCGCCTCGCCGATCTTGCCCGCCACGAAATTGCCGACCGCAGTCATATAGAACCACGCACCCATGATGAAGCTGCCCAGATGCAGCGGGGCCAGCCGGGTCATCGCCGAAAGACCAACCGGTGAGAGGCACAGTTCAGCGGTGGTGTGGATCAGATAGATCAGGAACACGAACAGCACCGGGGTCAACACTTGCGGACCAACCGAATTGGCACCCCAGACGAACACCAGGAAGCCCAGACCGACCTGGACCAGCGCCAGCCCGAACTTGGCCGGAGCCGACGGCTCCAGCCCGCGCTTGCCCAGCCATTGCCACAGTCCGGCAAACAGCGGCGCAAGCAACACGATGTAGATCGGGTTGATCGACTGGAACAGCGAGGTCGGCACACCAGCCCGATCGACATAGCGATCAGTATAGAGCGACAGCGAGCCACCCGCCTGTTCGAACAGGCCCCAGAAAATCGGATTGAGCGCGATCAAGAACAGGATCGCGAAGATCCGCTCGCGTGGTTCCTTGGGCAGCTTGAAGGCTTCGTAAAGCGTATAACCCAGCATGGCCAAGCCACTGACGATCAACAAGTTCTGGATGATGCCCTGATACTGGACCAGGAACCAGATCACTGCGACCGCGCCAAGTCCAACGCCATATAGCTTGAACTCATGCGCGCGATCCAGCGCCTTGGGCGGCTCGCCGCTGCCTTTGAGCGCGGGACGGCCGATCACGAAGATGATCAGCCCCAACACCATGCCGATACCGGCCAGACCAAAGCCATATGACCAGCCGATGGTCTCGCCCAGATAGCCGACCAGGATCGTGCCGAGCGCTGCGCCGACGTTCACGCCCATATAGAAGATCGTATAGGCCGAATCGCGCCGGATATCGGTCATCCGGTAAAGCTGCCCGACGATCACCGAGATATTGGCCTTGAGAAAGCCCGAGCCAACGATGATCAGCGCCAGAGCCAGCCAGAAGATATTGATCGCGGGATCGGCCTGCTTGACCAGCGGATCGGTCACGCCTTTCATCCCCTCGACCGCCATGAAGCCGTGGCCGAGCGCGAGCAGGATGCCGCCGAACAGCACCGCCTTGCGCTGGCCCAGCCAGCGATCGGCCAGATAGCCGCCCAGCACGGGAGTGATATAGACCAGGCTGGTATAGGCACCATAGACCAGCGTGGATTTGCCATCCCCGAACAGCCAGAACTTGGTCAGGTAGAGGATCAGCAACGCGCGCATCCCGTAATAGGAAAAGCGCTCCCACATCTCGGCATAGAACAGCACGAACAGTCCGCGCGGGTGGCCGACCACCTCGTCGCTTTTCTTGGCGGCGATGATCCCGCCAATGATCAGGAAGGCGAACAATGCGATTGCAGCGATTGCTGCGATCCAGTCACCCTCGTTCCAGCTGCCCATGTCTTTCATGCTTGCTCCTCAGCAACCCTGCCAGCCCTGTGCCGGGTTCGTCTGAGGGCGAAACTAGCTTCGATTTCGCCGCTGTGAAGCGAAATTCGTTACAGTTGTTCCTTTATTGCGCAGGACGGGCCATTGGGACTCTCCGCTTGTCTGCCGCGCTGTATTATGGCACTGATGCACTATGCGATCGAACAGCCAACCCGTATATCTGAAACTCCGCGATCTGATCGCCGATGCGATCATTGATGGCACCTATCGCGAAGGCGCGATGCTGCCGTCGGTCCGGGCCTTCGCGGTGGAACAGGGGGCCAATCCGCTAACTGTGGCCAAGGCTTATCAGCAGTTCCAGCTGGACGGTCTGGTCGAAGTGCAGCGCGGGGTCGGAATGTTCGTGGTCGCAGGCGCCGCTGATCGGCTGCGGCTGGCTGAACGCAGCAACTTTCTGGCGGATGAGTGGCCCAGGATCCGCTCGCGGATGGACCGGCTTGGGATCATCCCGGCGGATTTGCTGGTTACCGATTGATCCCGGATCAGGACAGCGCGAATCCGGTCGTTTCTTCGGCGTTGCGTTGCAGGCGTAGCTCTGGCAATCATGCGCCATGCGCGAGGCCGCTCGTATCGGGTCGATAGCTGCGCCGTGCTGTTGGGGAAACCGGGGTGGCCGGACCAGATTGGTCCACGGAAAGGGATGACATGATCAGATCCGAACTACTGCAGGCACTGGCCAAGGATAATCCAGGCTTGCGCGGTGAAGAGGTCGAAAAGGCGGTTGACGTGTTTTTTGACGAGATCACGCAACGATTGGCCAAAGGTGGGCGCGTCGAACTGCGCGGCTTTGGCGCATTTTCAACCCGGATCCGCGATGCCCGCAAAGGCCGCAACCCGCGCACGGGCGAAACGGTTGACGTGCCGGGGAAGCGTGTCCCTTATTTCAAGCCGGGCAAGGAAATGCGCGCGCGCCTCAACGCGGACTAGATGCGCCAGCCGGAGCGGGCCGGTGCCGCAAGCAGGGGTCGAAACCCCTGCCGCACCGCCGTAAGGCAGACACCAGTGCGGACGTGGCGGAATGGTAGACGCCGGGGACTTAAAATCCCCTGAGCCTGGCTCGTGTGGGTTCGAGTCCCACCGTCCGCACCAGCTTTGATGGGGCTACTCTCTGGGTATTCCCCTATTTTATGCTTTAGCGCCGATTAGCGCCACGCGCTTAGCCTGTAGCCACTTGCCGCTGGGTCCGAGCGGCGGGATCCGGCTGGGGTGGAGCGATCAATGATGCAATCGGTTGGCAGGCAAGCGCATTTGCTGCAGCCACGGGCGGGAATGCTGCCGGTTGGCGCCGACGAGTTGCGAATTGCGCCGCGCTTGGCCCTGACGCTGCGCGCCGCCAAGCTGGTTTCACCCACTGGAGAAATTCTCTGCATCCTGCGGGATATTTCCGCGACCGGGATCAAAGTCCGGCTGTTTCATTCATTCCCGGCCAATGGCAGGTATGCGCTTGAGCTTGGCAACGGCGACCGGACCCTGCTGGAGCAGGTTTGGGAACGCGATGGCCATGCCGGTTTCCAGTTTTCTGAAGGCCCGATCGATGTCGCGGCAATGCTCGATGCAACAGCGCGCTTTCCCCGGCGCCAGATCCGCCTGCGGCTGGATTTGCCGGGCTTCCTATCATTCAATGAATCGCACCAGAGTGCGCTGATCCGGGATATTTCGCAGCAAGGCGCGCTGATCGAATCGTCACCGCCGATGGCCCTTGGGCAGAAGCTGCGGCTTGAGGCTGCCGGACTGCCTGTGCTGTTTGCCAAGGTCCGCTGGCGCCGCAAGGCTGCGCATGGGTTGGTGTTCGGACAATCTTTCCGGCTTGATGAACTGGCCCGGATTGTCGCTGCGATCCAATTGGCTAGGCCAGAATCCTAACTAAGCTGGGGCAAGCCGAACTGGCGTTAACCGGTGATTAGGCAATATCCTTTATTTCTGCGTCTTGGAGACTGGGGGCAGAGCGATGGAGACGCGCTTCATTACAGCGCCAAATGCGCGCAGATCGATCGGTAAATCGGTCGATGGAGCTATTGTCTCCAGTTTGCGGCACCAAAGCACCGCGTCATGAGTCTGACCGAACGCCGCCGACCTGCCTTTACTGCCGAGGTGTTTCTGCGGGTCGGGCTGATCTGGCTGGTCGTCTCGGCAATTTTCGTGATCGGCAAATGGCAGGCGATCGGTAGCACGGCGCTGGCCGGTGCCGATGGCAGGATGCCGTTGGTCCAGCTGATGCACGGAACCAGCTTGTTCGATCTGAGGCAATATCAGGTTGATTCGGGCCAAGCCACCGGGGCGGCGTGGTCACGGCTGAGCGATGCCCCGCTCGCCTTGACTCAGCTTGCCTTGCAGCCCCTGCTGGGGTTCGACCTCGCTGAGAAGGCCACAATGGTCATCATGCCCTTGCTGGCAATGGGCACGGCGATGCTGCTGGCCGCACAGCTCGCCCGGCGCTTGTTCGATGACGAGCTTATCTTTTATGCCATTCTGATCCTGGCAATGGCGATCCCGGTAACCGGGCAATTTCAGCCATTGCGGATTGATCATCATGACTGGCAAATCGTTGCCGTGCTTGCCGTACTCAATGGGCTGACTGCTCGAAGTGCGCGGATTGGCGGCGGAGTATCGGGTTTCGTGCTGGGACTTGGCTTGACCGTCGGCCCAGAATTGCTGCCGATTGCGATCCTGTTTGGCGCGGTCCTGGTGCTCCGCTGGCTCGCCCAGCCGGGCGAGCGCGGCTGGCTGGTCTGGTTTCTTTGGGCATTGGCCTTGACCGGCCTCGTCACGGCCCTGCTGGCCTGGAGCGCGGCGGATTTTTCGAGCTATTGTGGCACTTTTTCGCCGGCCCATATTGCGGGCCTTGGGATTGCCGCACTGGGCACCAGTCTGCTCGGCCTTATGCCGCGCGTGCCGCGGCTGACACTGTTGCTGGCAATGGGCCTGATTGGCGCCGCTGCGCTAAGCGGAACTGCGCTGCTGGCGCCGCACTGCGCCGCTGGGCCGTTCGCCGGGTTGGGACACCAGAGGATATTCGAATGGCTGCCGGTGTGGCAGTTTCGCAGCGCAGCGATCGCGCAAATGATCGTGCCGCCGCTGATTGGGCTGATCGCCGCAGTGCGGCTGTGGGGCGGGTCGCACGCCTGGTTGCGCAACTTCTGGTTTGAATATGTGGTTCTGATGACCGGGGCTCTGCTGATCTCGATTTTCGATGCACGGGCAGCGGGTCTGGCTTGCGCGATGGCCTCGGTCCCTCTTGCCTGGCAAGTGCGCCGTTGGCTTCGCGCGGCGCAAATGACGCGCCGACCGGTCGCCCGCATCCCGGCCTTTACCGCAATGGCCCTGGCCGTCATGCCAAGTCTGCCCCTGATCGGAATTACCAGTCTGATCGCCGGGCCGACCTAAGCCCTCATTCAATCAAGCCGCACCGCATCACGCGTCAGGCCGGACGAAACACCAGCGCATCGCCGTTCATGCAATAGCGCTTGCCGGTCGGCTTGGGACCATCATCGAAGACATGGCCAAGGTGGCCGCCGCAGCGCGAGCAATGAACTTCAGTGCGGGGAAAGCCGGTTTCCCAATCGGTGGAAGTGGCAATCGCGCCGGGCAGTGGGCGAAAGAAGCTGGGCCAGCCGGTGCCGCTTTCAAATTTGGTTTCCGAGGCGAACAGCGGATTGCCATCAGCGGCGCAGACGAACGTGCCGCGGCGGTGCTCAGCTACCAATGGCGAGCTGTCGGGAACTTCGGTACCCTTCTGACGCAGGATACGAAACTGTTTCGGGGTCAGCCGTTTGCGCCACTCGGCATCGGTGTAATGCACCGGATAGGCCTTTGCCGCCGCGCCGCTGCCGCAGGCTGCGAGCACGGGGAGTGCCGCTGAGGCACCAAGCCAGCCGAGGAAGCGGCGGCGCGGGATTGCTTGATCCATGTTCATCTTTCGTTGTGCCTAGCCGAAGGGTTACAGTTGCAGCCTAGAATTTTTCCAGCGTGACGCCAAGTTTGCGGAAGCCGTGGACGAAATTGGCGCGGACTCGCGCCACCTTTCCGGTCACCCGGGCCCGCATCCGCCGCTTGTGCATCTCTTCAAGCAGGATCTTGAGCTGCAGTTCGGCCAAGCGTGCCCCAACGCAGCGGTGGATGCCATAACCGAAAGCCAGATTCCGCCGCGCATTTTCGCGGGTGATGATCAGCTTGTCAGGATTTTCAAAAACGTCCTCGTCACGGTTGGCCGAAATATACCACATGATCAGCTTGTCGCCCTGTTTCACCTGATGGCCGAACAGCTCGGTATCGGCAGTGGCAGTGCGGCGCATATGCGCCAGCGGGGTAACAAAGCGGATGCATTCCTGCACTGCATTGGGGATCACCGATGGATCGGCCTCGAAGATTTCGCGCTGATCGGGGAACTGATCGAGCGCGTGGATAATGCCCGACATCGTGTTGCGAGTAGTATCGTTGCCGCCGACGATCAGCAGCACCAGATTGCCCATGAATTCCTGCGGGCTCATATGATTCATCGCTTCGGAATGAATCATCATCGAGATCAAATCGGGCGTCGGCTCCGCATTGACCCGCTCCACCCACAGCCGCTGGAAATATTGGCCCATTTCGAGCAGGATTTCGTGACGGGTATCGTTGAGTTCCCGGGCCAGGCCGATTTCGACATCGCCCGCCCAGTCGGACCAGAAAGTCAGCAGGTGACGATCTTCCCATGGGAAACCGAACAACAGCGCGAGCATGCCGGTGGTCAGCTCGATCGAGACTTTCTCGACCCAGTCGAACTCTTCGCCGAACGGCAGCGTATCGAGCACGGCGGCGGTGCGCTGGCGGATACTGTCGGCCAGCCGTTCCATCTCGGTGGGCGTGAAGGCCGGGGCCACGGTGCGGCGCTGGCCGGTATGCTGGGGCCGGTCCATCGCGATGAACATCGGCAGGCGGCGCTCATCGGGCATATCATCGGGGGCATCGCCGATCGTGATCCCGCCGGATTCCCACGAGGAAGAGAACAGCTCGGGCAGTGCTTCGACATGCTGGATCGTCTTGACCGTGGTAACGTTCCAGTAATCGCCAAACGGCGTGCCAGCCACGTGGTTGATCGGGGCGGATTTGCGCATTTCCGCAAAAATCGGCTGCCAGCGATCCTCCAGATAGATGTCCGAGCGGCTGACGTCGCGCGGATGGGTGTGAACCGGCAATTCCTGCCCGTGGGTCTTGCACCAATCATCAAACGCATCGGTCGCGCTGGGCGCGGTGCGATAGGTGAAAGCAGGGGTTCCAACTTGCGGGTTGCTGGCCATCTGGGATCCTCTTGAACGCTTGCTTGACTGGTCAGTTGCGGGTCGAGACTTATCCCGCCTAACTTACCGCCGTGTCAATAGAGCCGCCGGATCGGTGCGCGATTGTCTGGCGCGATTATGGTGCGGGCTGGCTTAGGCGGAACGGGCGCGGCGGAATAATCCGCCATACTTTGCCTTGCCCCGCGCCGGTCCCGATTGCATCACCCGTTTGCGAAACAGTGCGGCCCCAGCGCGGACGAAGACGGCCACACACAGCGCCTGCCAGGCGAGCGCTGCAACATGCGGCCAGACTGCCGGATCCTGCGCCGCCCGGGCCAGCATCGCAAACGGCGAGCTGAACGGCACGATGATCGCCGCCAGCTCAAGCGGCGAACCGGGTCGCGACATCGCAAAGCTGGCAAAGAAGAACACCATCAGTTGCATCATGGTCACCGGCATCGACAGCGTCTGCACTTCGCGCACGGTCGTCGCCATTGAACCGATTGCCAGGAACAGCGAGCCGAGTAGCAGGTAGCCCATTGCGAAATAGGCCACCCCCAGCCCCAGGAACAACGGCCAACCAACCGCCGGAGCTGTCAGTGCGGGCAGCGCCTGTCCTGCGATCAAGCCGATCACTGCACCCGCCACGCCCCAGACCGCGATCCCGACCAGCGAGACGGCGAGCATGGCAAACAGCTTGCCCAGGAACACCGCGTCCATCGGGATTGCAGCAGCAAGGATTTCGATGATCTTGTTGCCCTTTTCCTCAACCAGATTGGACAGGACCATGCCAGCCAGCAGCATGGTCAGCAGGAACAACAACGTCTGACCGGCTTGTGCGGTCAGCATTTTGCCCCGCGTCTGATCAGCCGAACTGGTCGCCAGGCTGCTAAGCGCCACCGCAGGATAGGCGGTGGGTGCATTGCCGAGCGCCTGGGCTGCGACCAGTGAAACTGGCCCCTGCCAGGGCTTGATCCGCGCGGCCGGACCGGTCAGCACGGGGCTGGCAGGGGTGCCGCTGAGGATTGCGGCAAGGTTGGTGCGGCTGCGCTTCATTGCGGCGGTAGGATCGAACGCCTCGCCCGGGCCAAGCTTTTTGAGTACCGTAAATTCGGGCAGGACTTGACCAAGCCGCGCGGCGAGCTGCCGGTTGGCCAATTGCATCGCAGCAATATCGGCCGCAGACATCGCAATGCCCAACTCAGGCCGCTCAGCGTTTTGTTGCACCTGCTGCCCGACCCCGCCAGCCAGCGTTCCGACCAGCACCGGGAACAGCGGGCCAAGCAGGAAGAAAAAGAAACTGCGGCTGAACAGGATCGCGGTGAAATCGCGCCGGGCGATGACCAGCGCGGCCTGCAAGATGGAAAGGCGCCCGGCGGGTTTGGTACGATTGGCCATCAGCGTTGCTCCTCCGTGGTGCCTTCTTCAAGGGCGCGCGCCGCCGCTTGGCCAGCAATCGCCACGAACGCATCATGCAGCCCGGCCCGTTCGATCGAGAGCGAGAGGATCCCGGCCTCGCTTTCGATCAGGGCGCGGAGCAGCGGTTCGATCCCGGTTTCAGGGAGCGAAAAATACCAGAAATTTCCCTCGGTCCGCGCGTCGGCTGGCAGCGCCTTGCGCCAGACGCCATCGCGCAGCCTGGTCTCAAGCCGCACCTGAGGCCGGATCCGATCCCGCGCGACATCGACCGGCCCGGCAAACGGCACGCGCCCGCCAGCAATGATCGCCACTTCATCGCACAACCGCTCGGCATGGGCGATCACATGGGTTGAGAAGATGACCGTGGTGCCGCGCGCCGCCAGCGCGCGGATCATCCGTTCCAGCCTGCCCTGGTTAATTGCGTCAAGCCCCGAAAACGGTTCGTCAAAGATAACCAGCCGGGGCTCGTGAACCAGCGTGCCCAGCAGCTGAACCTGCTGGGCCATGCCTTTGGAAAGCTGGCGGATCTGGCGGTCGGCGGCATAGCCGAGGCCGTGTTCCTCAAGCAGCGCCCGCCCGCGCTTGCGCCCTTCAGCCAGCGGCAGGCCACGCAGGGCGCCAACAAAGGCAATCGCCTCATAGGCCTTCATCGAGGGGTAGAGCCCGCGTTCTTCGGGTAGATAGCCGATCGCGTGGGCAATCTCATGCGGGCGATCATGGCCCAAAATCCGGCGCACCCCTGAATCAGGATCGATAATTCCCAGCAGCATCCGCAAGGTCGTGGTTTTGCCCGCGCCATTGGGGCCAAGAATGCCGTAAATCGAACCTTCCGGGACCGCTAGATCGACCCCGTCAACCGCCGTGAAGCCATCGAACCGCTTCACTATCCCGCGCGCTTCAATCGCCAGCGGCCGTGCCGCCCCACCGCCCGCGTTGCTCGCCAAGTTGTATTCCCCTAACTTCATCTCGGGTTCGATAATGCCCGCCCTGTGAACAGGAGCAACAGCAAGTTTGGTTAATGCCGCAGTTCTTGAAGAATTAAAGGCCGATCTGGTGACCGAAGCCATGCGGCTGGGCTTTGCCCAATGCGGGTTTACCGCAGCAGGCGAAGATCCACTGCGCGCCGCCCGGCTGGAGCAATGGCTGGAAGGCGGCAACCACGGTTCGATGGGCTGGATGGAGGAACGCAGCCACCACCGCCGTTCGCCGCAGGGCCTATGGGCAGAGGCGCACAGCGTCATCGCGCTGGGGATGAGCTATGCCCCGGCGGCCGATCCGCTTGTCTTGGCTGGGGCGCCGGATCGGGGGCGGATTTCGGTCTATGCCCAAGGCAAGGATTATCATGATACAGTCAAAAAAGCGCTGAAGGCGCTGGCCCGCTGGCTGGTGGATGAGGGTGGTAAACGCGGGCTTGGGGAGGCCGGGGTAAAGGTGTTCGTCGATACCGCCCCGGTGATGGAAAAGCCGCTGGGCGCAGCGGCGGGCCTTGGCTGGCAGGGCAAGCATACCAATCTGGTCAGCCGCAGCGAGGGCAGCTGGCTGTTCCTCGGCTCGATCTACACCACGCTTGAATTCACCCCGGATGATCCCGAAAAAGACCATTGCGGATCGTGCAACGCCTGCCAGACGGCCTGTCCGACTGATGCTTTTCCGGCCCCTTACCAGCTCGATGCGCGGCGCTGCATCAGTTACCTGACGATCGAACACAAGGGGCCGATACCGCTCGAGTTTCGCCGCGCCATCGGCAACCGGATTTATGGCTGTGATGATTGCCTGGCGGTCTGCCCGTGGAACAAATTTGCGCACGCCGCGCAGGCCAATCGGGCGTTCCTGCCGCGCGCCGAACTGGCCGCACCGCGCCTCGCCGAGCTGCTGGCGCTGGACGATGCGGGCTTTCGGGCCCTGTTCTCCGGCTCTCCGATCAAGCGGATCGGGCGCGACCGGTTTGTGCGCAATTGCCTGATTGCGGCGGGGAATAGCGGTGACGCGGGGCTGCTGGCGCAGGTTACGGCGCTGACGGTCGATCCCGACGAAACCGTGGCCGAAGCGGCGCGCTGGGCGTTGGACGAGCTAGATTTGTCGTCCCGGACTTGATCCGGGACCGCTGGCCTCATCATTCCGCCTTCGCTTCGACGAGGCCAGCGATCCCTGGTCAAGCCGGGGACGACGGGAATTAACGCCCCAGCAAATTGCGCGCTTGGCTGGCGATCTGGGCGAGCATGGCCGGCGCCACCGAAGCGGCGGTTTGGGCCCGGCCAACCATCGCGCGGAACTGGCCGATCGCCGGGGCCTGCGCCTCGGCCCAGCACTCAACCGCCGCCCCGGGACCGAGTTTCCCGCCCGCCGCGCGGCGCAGGAAATCGAGCCGCATATGCTGGAAATCGCGGGCCAATCCGTTGACCAGCAGGCGCTCCCACGGGTCGGACGGTCTCATCCGCTCGGCGGTCTGCTGGGCCCAATCCAGCCCCAGTCGTGCACCGATATCGCTGAATGCGCTGGTCAGCACCGCCGCCGGGGTTCCGCTTTGGCGTGACAGCATGGCGAGGCCGATTACCCCGTCGATGTCATACAGATGCGCTACCATCGCGCTGACTGCGCCGGGCGCACCGGCCGCAGTGAAATCGGCGCACATCCGGGCCGATTGCAATTTCGCCTCGGCCGAAAGCAGAATGCCGGTGGCATTGGAAAGCTCCGTCACCCCGGCAGAGAGTTCGGCGATCATCCGGGCGGGCTCGGCAAGGCCCCCGCTGACCCGCAGCAGATCGACCATATGGGTGACCATCGCTGCTGCCGCGCGGTCAAACAGCAGGATGCGGGCGGCTTCGGGCATGGCGGTGGTTTCGATCCGGTTCCAGATCGGACCCATCCCCAGCAGCCGCTCGGCGGTGACGAAAGCCGCAGTCACTTGGGCCAGGGTCGCGCCTTCTTCTTCGACCAGCTCAAACGGATGGATCAGGCCGAGCCGGTTGACCATCCGGTTGGCCAGCTTGGTCGCGATGATTTCGCGGCGCAGCCGGTGGCCAAGGATATCGCCCTTGAATTTGGCCCGCATCGGTGCCGGGAAAGCGGCCAGCAATTCATCGACCAGCGCTGGATCATCGGGCAAGGCGCTGTGTTCCAGGGCATCCTGCAAGACCAGCTTGGTGCTCGACAAGATTACCGCCAGTTCGGGCCGGGTCAGTCCGTGACCATCGGCAGCGCGGCGGGCCAGCACATCGCTTGAGGCTAGACCCTCGGTCTTGCGATCAAGGTGGCCACTGGTTTCCAGCGTTTCGATCAGCCGGGTATGCGACGCTGCCGCCGCAGCGCCGCCGGCTTCGGCAATCGAGAGCGCGAGGGCCTGCAGCCGGTTGTCTTCGAGGACCAGAGCGCCAACTTGCTCGGTCATCGAAACAAGCAAACTGACCCGCGCCGGTTCAGACAAGCGCCCGGCCCGCTTGGCCGAAGCCAGCGCGATCTTGATATTGACCTCATTATCCGAACAATCGACCCCGGCCGAATTGTCGATGAAATCGGTGTTGATCCGGCCATTAGCCAATGCAAACTCGATGCGACCGGCCTGGGTGCACCCAAGGTTGGCCCCTTCGCCAATCACCCGGGCGCCAACCTCCGCGCCATCGATCCGCAGCGCATCATTGGCCGGATCGCCGACATCGACATTGTTTTCCGCAGAGCTCTTCACATAAGTGCCGATCCCGCCGAACCACAACAGGTCAATCTTGCTTTTGAGGATTGCGGTTATCAGGTTGTCGGGATCGATCGACTTGGCCTCAACTCCCAGCATTTCGCGAATTTGCGGGCTCAGTGGGATTTCTTTGAGGCTGCGCGCGAACACCCCTCCGCCCCTTGAAATCAGCGCCTTGTCGTAATCTTCCCAGCTGGAACGCGGCAGCGCGAACATCCGGGCTCGCTCAGCATGAGATTTCGCCGGATCGGGCGTGGGATCAAGAAAGATGTGGCGGTGATCGAAAGCGGCGACCACTTGCAGCGCCGTCGATAGCAACATCCCATTGCCGAATACATCGCCCGACATATCGCCGCATCCTGCCACCCGGATGGCCTGGGTCTGCACATCGACGCCCAGTTCCAGGAAATGGCGCTGGACCGAAAGCCATGCCCCCTTGGCGGTGATGCCCATCGCTTTGTGATCATAACCCTTGGAGCCGCCGCTGGCGAACGCATCGTCGAGCCAGAAATCATGCTCTTCGGCGATGGCATTGGCAGTGTCGGAAAAGGTCGCAGTGCCCTTGTCCGCAGCGACCACGAAAAAGGGATCCTCACCATCGCGGATGATGACCGCTTTGGGATGAACGACTTTTCCCTCGACGATATTGTCGGTGATCGACAGCAGCGTGCGGATAAACAGCTTGTAGCTCTCCTTGCCCTCGGTCAGCCAAGCGTCGCGCCCACCTGTTTCGACTCTTGTGGAATCAGGCAGTTGCTTGGGATAGAATCCGCCCTTGGCACCGGTTGGCACGATCACTGCGTTTTTGACCCGCTGGGCCTTCATCAGCCCAAGCACTTCGGTGCGGAAATCATCGCGCCGGTCGGACCAGCGCAGGCCCCCGCGGGCAATCGGCCCGGCGCGCAAGTGAATACCTTCAACCCGCCGCGAATAAACGAATATTTCGCGCCACGGTACCGGCCGGGGCAAGCCGGGAACCAGCGATGAATCGAGTTTGAAGGCCAATGCGATTTCTGGTGCCCCTTGCGCGGCTGGGGAAAAGGCATTGGTCCGCAGCATGGCCTCGACCAGTGCCCGGTACTGGCGCAGCAGCCGGTCATCATTGATCGCGCTGACCGCGGAAAGCCCGTCGCGGATATGTGTTTGGGCTTTGGTTTCAGCCGCCGCCCGGTTGCCGGGAAAGGCCGGATCATGGCGCGCGCTGAACAGCGCAATCAGGCCCCGGGTCACGCCCGAAGCATGCTGTAGCGCATCGACCACGGTGGGGATGCCAAAGGTCATTCCGGCTTGGCGCAGATAGCGGAACCAGGCGCGCAACCAATTGGCTTCCTCTGCGGACAGCGCAGTGGAAATGATCAGCCGGTTGAAGGGATCATTCTCTGCCTGGCCATTGAGCACGGCAGCAATCGCGCGCTCTATCGCCTCGCTTCGGACCATCAGTCCGGCAACGTCCTGGCCGATCGGGATTGCCAGCAGGAAATCGTGAATCGCGCCAAGTTGACTGTCTTTAGACTCCAGCGTGGCCTTCGCCTCCAGCGTGGTCGGGACATCCTCAATCACCCGGAAACCGAAGTTTTCCAGCGCTGGAACCGCATCGGACAAGGCCAGGGTGCCGCTGCGCTGATAGAGTTTGAGGCGCAGCACCCCATCGGTGTCATCGGCCAGAAGATGGAGCCGTGCCCCACGCCGGGGCGCGCCTTCGCCTTCGCCGGTCAAGTGGCGCAAGCGGGAAATGTCAATCGCTGCTTCGGCTGCGCCATAGATGGCGCGGTAACTTTGCGGGAAGGCTTCGGCAAAGCGCGCCGCGATGGCCGCTGCCCGGCTAGGCTCTTCGCTGGCGGCGATTTCACTCTCGACCGCTTCGGACCAGCCGCGGACCATGGTCTGCAATCGTGCGTCGAGGACAGTTTCGCTGGCCTGGCCGGTGCCGTCACGAATATCGAGGACGAACCGCAACAGTGCCAGATTGTTACCCTCGACCTGAAGGCTCCAGTCAAGCAGACGCGAATCGGTTGCGGTGGTCAGCAATTCTTCGATCTGCAGCCGCAGCGTGGTTGAAAGCGCATCGCGCGGCAGCCACACAAAAGCGAACAAATGACGCTCAAGCGGGGCCTCGACCAGCGCCAGCCGCGGGCGCGGCCGATCAATCAGGCTCATCATCGCGGTGGCGATCCGTTCAAGGTCAGCGTCGGAAAAGCCGATCAGCAGATCATGCGGCAGTGCAGTGAGCGCATGAACCAATGCCTTGCCGGCATGCCCGCTCGGGTTGAAACCGAACTTGGCCATCAGCTCGGATAATTGCGCTCGCATTCGGGGAATGCGGTCAGGTGCGGCGGCCAGGGCGGCACTGGTCCATACCCCGGCGTGGACCGAGAGGGCGGCAACCTTGCCGCTCTCGATCACCGGCACGATGAACAGATCGAGTGGGACGCGGCGATGGGCCTGGCTGATCAGGTTCGATTTGACGATCAGCGGAACCCGCAAACCGTGCTTGGCTCCAGCTTTCGCGACGCTGTCAAACCACTGGAAGGCGCGATCGAACGACGCAGAGGCAAGTACTGCCTTGGCACTCTTGGTACAGATGCCAAGCACTTCGCTCTGGCTGCCGTCGCGGCGGCGCAGGACATGGCCAAGCTGGGTCAGCATGCCGTCCTTGAACCAACCCAGCAGCGCCGCACCTTCTGTGTCGGCCAGACTATCTGCATCGGCAGCCATTGCGGCCTGCATCTTCGGCCAGTCGCGCACGGCCGCGCGAACATCGCCCAGCGCGGTGCGCAAGGCGCTTTCCAACTGGCGCCGGGCCAGCGCGTCGCCGCGCTCAGTCTCGAGATAAACCATTGATTCGCGTGGTTCGCTGACCGGATCGCCATCAAAGATAGCGATTAGCTTGCCCTCGCCGTCGCGGCGCACCGGGACCACCGGATGGACCAGCCGGTTGATCGCCAGACCTTGCGAGGCGACTGCGGCGGCGATCGAATCGACCAGAAACGGCATGTCGTCGTTGATGACCGCGATCCGCATGAACCGCTCGGTCGCGGAGCCGGAAACAGATTCGAGCACGAAGGCCGGCTCGCTCCCGCTGCGCTGGGCAGCGGCAGCGAGGACGAATTCGGCGGCGCTCGACAAGCTTTTGGCGGCGAATGGAATATCCCCGGGCAGCAGCGAATCGGCAAGGCGCGCGGCCAGCGTTTTGGCCAAAGATCCAGTACGCGGACCTGCACCGGGGGCACTGCGGGCGGCCTTCAAACTCATCGCTTGCGCTCTCCATCCGGCCTGGCAACGGCCGCTTCCTGCGAGTTATTATATTACGTTTATTGGCATTATTGATGCGTATTCTAGGGACAACAGCTCGCAACCGCAACCAGTTTGGCCCTAGGTAAAAGGCGCTATCCCAAGGCTTCCATCGTCAACGAAAGGGAGCGCCGCCGCGCTGCCGGATCAAAGGTCGCGCCGGCCACGATCACCTCATCTGCCCCGGTCCGCGCGATGAAATTTCCGATCGCTGCGCGGACGGTGGCCGGGCTGCCCACCGCGCTGGCCTGGCGCATATGTTCCAGCATGGCGCGGGCGGATGGGGGCAGACTGTCGCGGTAATCGGGTACCGGCGGCTGCAGCTTGCCGGGATTGCCGCTGCGCAACGCGACAAAGCTCTGGTCCATCGACGAGGCGAGCAACGCCGCTGCTTCATCGCTGTCTGCTGCAATCACTGTCATCGCAGCCATGACATAGGGCTGGGCCAGTGTTTCAGAGGGGCGAAACTGGCGGCGGTAAAGCACCAGCGCCTCGTCGAGATGATCGGGCGCAAAGTGCGAGGCGAAGGCGAACGGCATTCCCAGCGCGGCGGCCAGCTGCGCGCCGAACAGGCTGGAGCCCAGAATCCACAGATCGACCTTTGCACCAAAGCCGGGCGTGGCTTTCAAAGCCAGCGCGGGCTCGCCGGTGAACAGCGCGCGCAGTTCGGCTACGTCCTGCGGGAAATACTCCGAAGCGCGCATCAGATCCTTGCGCAGCGCCTGGCCGATCCGCCCGTCAGCCCCGGGCGCGCGGCCGAGGCCCAGATCGATCCGCCCGGGGAACAGCGCATCCAGGGTGCCGAACTGCTCGGCAATCACGAAGGGATTGTGATTGGGCAGCATGATCCCGCCCGAACCGATCCTGATGGTTGTGGTAGCTTGCCCGATATGGCCCAGGACGACCGCGGTGGCGCCGCCCGCAATTCCGTCCATCGCGTGATGTTCGGCGACCCAGAAACGGTGGTATCCCGCCGCTTCTGCCGCCTGCGCCAGCAGCGCCGCTTCGGCCAGCGCCTGGCTTACGGTTCCCCCTGCGCGGACGGGGATCAGATCAAGGACGGAAAGCCGGGTCACCTGTCTGCTGGTGTAAGAGCCACAGGGAGTTGGTCAAGCATAGCGATCACACGCAATAGCAGCGCAATGTCGCCGGGTCGCGACAGGCGATGATCCCCGTCCTTGATCAGGGTCAGCTGAACATCCGCCGAACGCAGCTGCCGGACGAGCGAAAGCGAAGTCTCCCACGGCACATCTGTATCGCATTGGCCGTGGATCAACCGGACCGGGCAAGTCAGCGCGATTTCAGCGCCCAGCAGCCGGTTGGCCTGCCCATCGGCCCACAGGCCGGGATAGATCGGGGTCGGATCAGGGCCGTAGGGATTGGCCTCAAGCACCATTTCACCCCCGCCCAGCGCCTGCTTCTGCGCCTCGTCATAGCCCCAGTCGGTGAAGTCCGGTGCCGGGGCGATGCCGATCAATCCGGCCACTCGCTGCACCGGCAGCGCAAGGCCCATCAGCAGCATCAGCCAGCCGCCCATGGACGAGCCGATCAGCACCACCTCGCCCGGACAATAAGCCGCGATCAGTGCCAGCGCTTCCTCACGCCAGCGGCTGAGCGTCCCCTCGGCAAAATCGCCGGAGCTTTGCCCGCAGCCCGAATAATCGAGCAGCAAACAGGCCCGGTCGCTTGCCGCCGCCCATTCAAACACCGCGCAAGCCTTACTGCCCGTCATGTCAGACTGATAGCCGGGCAGGAATACCAGCGTCGGCGCGTTGCCAAGGTTGTGGCGAAAGGCGATCCGCCGCCCATCGGGCATGGTGTGATGTTGCGGCTCGCTCAAATTTCAGCCCTCCCTGACGTGTTGCTCTGGGCGAGGGAGGGCTGGCGGGCAAGTGTTCAGTCCTTGTGGAAGATCGCCTCGATCGTCAGGCCAAAGACCTCGGCAATGCGAAACGCGAGCGGCAGCGAGGGATCATAGCGTCCGGTTTCGATCGCATTGACGCTCTGGCGGCTGACTTCGAGGCGGCCGGCCAGATCCTGCTGGCTCCAATTAAGCTCGGCGCGGAGCACTTTGAGGCGGTTTTTCATGCGCAGTCGCCTGCACCAAGTGCCCGGCGATTGAACACCGCGCCAACCCCCAGCCCCATGAACCAAAAGAACGCCGCGCCGAAACCGCCATTGCCGGGCGCGACCAGATCGTAGTTCTGGAGGAATTCCCACACCGTCAGGATCGTCAAGCAGAACCCGGTCGCAAACAGGTTCTGGCGGACGAACAACATCCGCATATATTCGTCGGTTTCTTCCACCAGCAGCCGCATCGCAGTCCAGACCACGCCGATGATCGGTAGCGCGGGCAGTACCGCCAGCCCATAGGCCAGCGCGCCGTGCGGAGGATTGTGGCGGAACAGATAACCGGCCAGAAAAATCAGCACAATATAGGCAGACATCAGCACAGCCAGCCGCTTCAGATACCGGCGGACAGCAGGGGACCAATTGGTACGCATAGCAAGCTCCTTTGTCGTAATGACAATGACGCTTTACACACGAGACGCCAGTATGTCAAGTGTAATTGACATAAAGACACAGTGACTTGTCATATTGATGGCGATTTGCCGCCATTGCACCGTCACAAAACCGCTTTACTGTGCGCCAGCTACAAGGGGAAATGTCGATGAGCCTACCGCCGCCCGCTGAATCGCGTTTGCTGGCAGACCGCCGTACCGCCCTTAAACTGAGCGCGCTCGGGCTGGTCGGGCTGGCGTCTCCGCTCAGCGCACAGGATGGCGCGCGCGGGTTTACCCACGGCGTTGCGAGCGGCGAGCCGGGTCCGCATCAGGTGCTGCTGTGGACCCGCCATGTCAGCTCGTCTGACACCACGCTCAGCTGGGAAGTAGCCGAGGATCTCGGTTTTGCGCATATCGCCGCTTCGGGTGAGGCACTGGCCGCTCCGGCGCGGGATTGCTGTGCCAAGGCAATGGCGACCGGGCTGCGGCCGGGGCGCTGGTATTATTACCGCTTCATCGCGCCTTCGGGGGCGATCTCGCAGATCGGGCGGACCCGGACGCTCCCGGTGGGCAAGGTGGCGAAGTTCCGCCTGGCTGTTTTCACTTGCGCAAACTTCGCATTCGGCTGGTTCAATGCCTATGCTCACGCGGCCGAGGCGGGCGACTTCGACCTCGCGGTTCATCTGGGCGACTATTACTACGAATATCAGCGCGGCGTCTATCCCGGTGCCGAGCAGGCCATGGCTGAGCGGACCCTGTGGCCGGCGAATGAGGCAGTAGCGCTCGCCGATTACCGCCAGCGCCATGCCACTTACCGGGCCGATCCCGATCTCCAGCGGCTCCACCAGATCTTGCCGATGCTGGTGATGTGGGACGATCATGAAATTGCCAATGATACCTGGAAGGACGGCGCAGAGAACCACCAGCCGGACACCGAAGGCGAATGGGCGATCCGCAAGGCCGCGTCCGAGCGGGCCTGGCGCGAATGGCTGCCGGTATCGGACGAAGATTGGGCCAGTTACGAGATCGGTGACCTGGCAACGCTGTTCCGGCTTGAAAGCAGGCATGTTGCGCGGACCAAGCAGCTTGATCTGATCGAAGCCGTCAACGGCGTGGCGCCCGATCAGGTGGCGTCAACCTATGCGGCGTTCCGCGACGGTGCGTGGCGCGATCCGGCGCGCCAGTTGCTTGGCACCACCCAAGAGGCATGGCTCGCCCGCCAGCTCAAAGCCTCGGTCAAGGCCCGCAAACGATGGCAGATCCTTGCCCAGCAAGTGGTGATGGGTGAACTGCTCATGCCCGATCTGGTCACCGAGGGCCTTCCGGCCAAAACCCCGGACTGGCTGCGGCGGCGATTGCAATCGACCATCGCCGCGTCCCATGCCGGAGTGCCGTTCAACATGGACGCATGGGACGGCTATCCCGCCGCGCGTGACCGGCTGTATCAGGCCGCGCTTGCGGCCGACGCCAATCTGCTGGTGCTGGCTGGGGACAGCCACAACGCCTGGGCGTTCGATCTTGATCGCAACGGAACGCGGGTGGGGGTTGAGCTTGGCGCGCACAGCGTCACCTCGCCGGGGGCGGAAGATGCGCTGGGCTGGCTGCGTCCCGATGCGCTGGCCCGGGCACTGACCCAGCGCAACCCGCAGCTCAAATGGTGCGACACCGCGCAGCGCGGCTATCTGGCAGTGGAGCTAAGCCCAAATCAGGCGATTGGCGAGTTTCGCTTCCTCCACAATGTGCGCCAGCGCGGCACCCAACTGGCCGGAGTGCAGCGGATGACCGTGCTGGCCGGACACCGCAAATTCGTGGCAATTTGATCTGATCAACGCCGCTGGCGCGTTTTCCAGGCGTGAAATGTTCCATTTCATTCCAAATCGCTCTAGGGGCCTCCCCCATGTCCGAAATGATCACGATCACCCTGCCCGATGGTTCCACGCGCGAAATGCCGCTGGGCTCGACCCCTGCCGATGTCGCCGCTGCGATCGGCCCCGGCCTTGCCAAAGCTGCCCTGGCGGCGCGGATCGATGGCGAGCTGGTTGATCTGACCCGGCCGTTTACGGGAAATTCCGCGCTCGCACTGGTCACTTCGCGCGACGAGGCCGATGCGCTTGACCTCGCCCGGCATGATTTTGCCCATGTGCTGGCAGAGGCGGTGCAAGCGCTGTTTCCCGGCACCCAGATAACCTTCGGCCCATCGACCGACGATGGCTTCTACTATGATTTTGCGCCAAAAGACCGCCAGTTTACCGAGGATGACCTCCCCGCGATCGAGGCTGAGATGCGCCGCATCATCGCCGCCGACAAGCCCTTGGTTCGCGAGGTCTGGAGCCGCGAAAAGCTCGTCGCCCGCTGGCAAGAACAGGGCGAGAGCTTCAAGGCCGAATGGGCCGCCGAATTGCCCGAGGATGAAGAACTAACCGTCTATTGGTCTGGTTCGGACTGGCTCGACATGTGCAAGGGGCCGCATTTGCCCTCGACCGGCAAGCTTGATCCGGCGGCCTTCAAGCTGACCCGGGTTTCGGGCGCTTACTGGCGCGGCGATCAGAACAACGCGATGCTCAGTCGCATCTACGGCACCGGCTGGCTGGGCAAGAAGCAGCTCGACGCCCATCTGGTGCGGCTGGAAGAGGCGGCCAAGCGCGACCACCGCAAATTGGGCCAGGAGATGGATTTGTTCCACCTTCAGCCCGAAGCCCATGGCAGCATTTTCTGGCATCCCAAGGGCTATATGATCTGGCGCTGCCTCGAGGCCTATATGCGCCGGCGGCTGGATGCGGCGGGCTATGTCGAGGTCAAAACCCCGCAGATCATGGATGCCAAGCAGTGGGAGCAGAGCGGCCACTGGGGCAAGTACCGCGAGAACATGTTCGTGGTGCCCGACGAGATCCCCAGCGGCGAAGACGATGGCCCGGTCTTGACCGGCGAGGCCGATCTGATGGCGATCAAGCCGATGAACTGCCCGGCGCATGTGCTGATTTTCCGCCAGGGCATCACCAGCTACCGCGAGCTGCCGATCCGGATGGCCGAATTTGGCTGCTGCCACCGGAACGAGCCGCATGGCGCGCTGCACGGGCTGATGCGGGTCCGTCAGTTCACCCAGGACGATGCCCATATCTTCGTGCGCGAGGATCAGCTGGTGTCCGAAGTGGCCGATTTCTGCGATCTGCTCGATCTGGTTTACAAGGATCTGGGCTTTGCGGATTATGCGATCAAGCTGGCACTACGCCCGGACAAGCGCTTCGGCACGGACGCTATGTGGGATTGGTCGGAACAATCGATGCGCGATGCGGTGGCGGTCACCGGCCGTAATACGCCCGAATGGGGCTGGGAAGAGCTGCCCGGCGAAGGCGCGTTCTATGCGCCCAAGCTGGAGTTCCACCTGACCGATGCGATCGGGCGGACCTGGCAGGTCGGTACGCTCCAGACCGATACCGTGCTGCCCGAACGGCTTGATGCCAGCTACATCGGCGAAGATGGTGAAAAACATCGCCCGGTAATGCTCCACCGCGCGATTCTGGGCAGTTTTGAACGCTTCATCGGGATCCTGATCGAACATTATGCCGGGAAGCTGCCAGTCTGGCTCGCCCCGGTGCAGGCGGTGGTGGCAACGATCGTGTCGGATGCGGATGATTATGCGGGCGAGGTCACAAAGCAGTTGAAAGCGGCTGGCATCCGGGTTGAAAGCGATCTGCGCAACGAGAAGATCAACTACAAGGTGCGCGAACACAGCCTGGCCAAGGTTCCGCATCTGCTGGTGGTCGGCAAGCGCGAAGCAGATGAGGGCACCTTGGCAATCCGCACTCTGGGCGAAGAGCGCCAGCGTTTCATGCCGCTGGCCGAGGCAATCGCGATGCTTCAGAGTGAGGCGACACCGCCGGATCTGCGCGCTTCTTGATCGCTGGGCTTGCTCCTGAACAAATGGCAGTCGCGCTTGCGGCCGCACTGGCGGCGGCGTTTGTGCGGGGGCTGGCCGGGTTCGGCATGGCGATTCTGCTGGTCCCGGTGCTGGGACTTGCCGTCCCGCCGGGCGAGGCGGTGGTGGTGGCGAATTTGCTCGGGCTGTTCATCGGGCTGGTCGGGCTGAAGAAGATCATCGGTCATGCCGAGCGTTCGGCGCTGCATATTTCGGTGCTGGCGATGATCGCGACCCCGCTTGGTGTCTGGTTGCTGGCAATTACCGACCCGGCATTGGCGCGGCTCATGATCGCCTTGGTCGCGCTCGGAGCGTTTGTGATGGTGCTGCTGCCCAAGCGAGCTGACGATCACCAGCCCAGTTCGCTTGAGACTGGCACAACCGGAATTGCCTCTGGCATATTGACCGGATTTGCAGGGATGCCGGGGCCGCCAGTGGTGCCATATTACCTCCGCCGCGCGCTGCCTGTGCAAATGGCCCGGGCATCGATGATGACGATCTTCCTCGCCACCTCGCTGGCAGGATGTCTCTCAGCCGTGGCTCTGGGGGTGGCGACACCGCGCGAGCCGCTGTTGGCATCTATTCTCTATCCGGCGGTGCTGCTGGGCAATTGGCTCGGCACGTTGGCCTTTGGCCGCGTGTCAGAGAATGCCTGGCGGATATTCACTGGGGTCGTGCTGGGCCTTGCGGCAGCAGCGGCGCTGTTGAAGCTGCTACAGGCTTAGCGTCGGCAGCGCGCGATCCGCGAAGATCAACGCCAGCGCGCAGCCGCAAACGATCAACGAACGCAGCCAGTCGAGCCGAACGGCGCTCGAGTCGATCACAGCTAGGGCGATAAATCTGACCATGCTGGCATATTGCGCCCGTTGCCTTGCCGAAAAGTTAAAGCGGCGCCTGCGTCACAGCTGGGGCATCTGCTGACTGGCGCAATGGAAACTGCCACCGCCCGCCAGCACCGCATCGGCCATGATCCCGATCACTTCGCGGTCCGGGAACAACTCGGCCACCGCGGCTACTCCGTCTGCGTCATGGCGGGTGCCATAGATCGGGACTACCACCAGTTTCGTGGTGATCACAAAGTTCATATAGCTGGCTGGTTCGATCCGCTTGGCCGTCATCACCCGGCCGGGCGAGGGCACTTCGCGCAACTTCACGCCAAAGACCTCGGCGCGGGCCTTGGCGTCGGCATAGATTGCCGCATTGGGATCATCCCCGCCGCTCGCCCGGGGCAAGGCCAGCACACCCGGAGCAACAAACCGGGCAAGGTTATCGACATGGCCATCGGTGTGATCATTGATCAAGCCGTCGCCCAGCCACAACACCCGCTCAAACCCGAGGTCGCGGGACAGCCGTGCCTCAAGCTCGGCTTGCGACAGCTCCGGGTTGCGATTGGAATTGAGCAGGCATTGCTCCGTCGTCACGACCAGCCCGGTGCCGTCCCCATCAAGCGCGCCGCCTTCCAATATCCAGTCGCGGGCTTCCATCGCCAGCCCGGCGCTGGACGCCAGTTCCGCGCCGATTTCGGTATCGCCCGGCATGATATATTTGCCGCCCCAGCCGTTGAAGCCGAACCGCCGTGCAATCCGGTGCTGCCCGTCCGAGACCACCAGCGGCCCGGTATCGCGCAGCCAGACATCGCCATAGACGCGCCGCTCCAGCTTGACCGCAGCGCTGCACAGCCCCCGTGCTCGCGCTTCATTGGCACCGTCGCGGACGATCAGCCGCACGTCCTGGCCGCTGTCCGCCACCGCATTGGCAAAGCTGGCAATCTGTTCCTGCGCCGCGCTGAGGAATCCCGGCCACTCCTCGCCGTCATGGGGGAAGCCGATCCATAGCCAGGCTTGCGGATGCCATTCTGCCGGCATTCGCATGATGGGTGCTGTCATGGGCTTACTTCTTCGCCTTCCTGGAGGATCCCCGAGCAGTCCCAATTACCTCCATATTCGTCACTATGAGCATCGCGCGCGGCCTTAGTAGGCGAAACCGGCATGGACTTGGCCAAAGCTGGATTGGCGATCAGCAATGCGGCGGCAAGCAGGGGCAGGCGGGGCATCACGAAGCAGCCTTTCGAGCAATTGATTGCGCCGTGACTTGGCAGAGCGTGCACCGCGCTGCAAGCGCGCCGCTTGATCACTGGCGACGCAACGGGCATCGCTGTGCGGGATGACCGCCAATTGGCCCGGAGCAATAACCCGCGCGCGCGCTCACGCGCCTTTTCTGGCGCGCGGGCTGGACCGGCAGCCGGTGCTTGAAGCTCTGTTGGCAGCCGGTGATGGCGAGCAAGCGATGGCCTGGGCGAAGGCTGCGGGGGCTGCTGCGGAAAGCGTCGCCAGCGCGCTGCGGCGCGAACGGATGGCGCTGGCGGTGGTACTGGCGGTGGGTGATCTTGCCGGGGCCTTCCCGTTGGGCCGCGTGATGGGGGAACTTTCCGCCTTTGCCGATCGGGCGATGGACGCCGCTATTGCCGATGCGATCCGCGCCCGGATGCCCGATGCAACGCCTGCCGGGTTCCTCGCATTGGCGCTGGGCAAGCACGGGGCGCAGGAGCTCAACTACAGCTCCGATATCGATCCGATCCTGCTTTACGATCCCGCGCTGCTCCCCCGGCGGAGCCGCGATGAACCGGCCGAAGCAGCGCAGCGCGTTGCCCGCACCTTGATCGAAACCATGAGCCACGTCACGGCCGAAGGCTATGTTTTCCGGGTTGACCTGCGCTTGCGCCCGGCATCCGAAGTCAGCCCGCTGGCAATCTCGATCGAGGCCGCGCTCAGCCATTATGAATCCTCGGCGCTGGCGTGGGAGCGCGCCGCCTTCATCAGGGCGCGGGCCTGTGCCGGGGATATTGCGGCGGGGCAAGTCTTCCTCGCCGCGATCAGGCCGTTCGTGTGGCGCAAAGCGCTCGATTTCGGGGCGATTACCGAAATCGGGCGGCTGACCGCGCGGATCCGCGCCAATCATGGCGGGCCGCAAGTGCCAGGCCCAGGATTCGATCTGAAACGCGGGCGCGGCGGGATCCGCGAGGTCGAATTCTTTGCCCAGACCCACCAGCTGATCCACGGCGGGCGCAATCCCGCGCTGCGCTTGCGCGGAACCCGCGCCAGCCTTGATGCGCTGGCAACTGCAGGGATCATCGATCCGGCCGATGCACAGCTGCTGGGCGAGAGTTATGACCGGCTGCGGGGGATCGAGCACCGCTTGCAAATGGTTGGCGATCAGCAAACCCACAGCCTGCCGCTCGATCCTGCGGCGCTGGATAATGCCGCCTGGCTGGCTGGGCTGGAAAATGGCGCGGCGCTAGTGGCAGAAGTCGCCGCGATCAGCGAAGCGGTCGGCCAGCGTTACGACCTGCTGATTGCTGAGCATAGCACAGCGGAAACCGCGCAGATCGCCGTGTCTGGCGGGGAAGCGCTGGGCGAAATGCTGAGCGGTCTGGGGTTTGCCGATCCGCCGGCGCTGGCGAACCGGATCGCCGGTTGGCGCTCGGGCAGGTTGCGCGCCTTGCGCAGCGATGCCGCCCGCAACGCCTTCGATGCAATCCAGCCCGCGCTACTCGCCGCGTTTGCGGTCGCGCCAGAGCCTGAGCGCGCGCTGCTGCGCTGGGAACAGCTGCTCACCAATCTGCCCAGCGCGGTTAATCTGTTTCGGCTGCTGGAAGCGCGGCCCGCGCTGCTCCAGTTGCTCGCCCGGATTCTCAGCCTGGCCCCGCCGCTCGCCGATGCGCTGACCCGGCGGGCCGATCTGCTGGATCCGCTGATCGATGCCAGCGCGTTTGACCTGCCCGGCGAGGTTGCCGAGCTGGCGGCCGATTTTGGCCGCCTTGAGGCGGATGACGATTACCAGCGGCTGCTTGACCGGGTCCGGCGCAAAGTGGGCGAGCTGCGCTTTGCGCTGGGCGTGCAACTGATCGCCGATGATTTTGCCGGCGGAGCGCACGATCCACTTGAGATTGCGGCTGGCCTTTCGCGCATCGCCGAGGCTGCGCTGGCGGTGCTGGCCGAGGCGACGATTGCCGAGTTTGTTCGCGCCCATGGCCGGATCGCCGGAGCGGAGCTGGTCATCCTGGGGCTGGGACGGCTGGGCGGCGGGGCACTGACACATGCCTCGGATCTTGACCTGATTTATTTGTTCACCGGGTCCCACGGGGCCGAATCCGATGGCCACAGACCGCTGGGCGCGACACTCTATTTCAACCGGCTGGCCCAGCGGATCAGCGCCGCGCTGTCGGTGCCGACTGCCGAGGGCGCGCTTTACGAGGTCGATACAAGGCTCAGGCCCTCGGGCGCGCAAGGCCCGCTGGCGGTCAGCCTCGACAGCTTTGCCCGCTATCAGCACGAGCAGGCCTGGACCTGGGAACATATGGCGCTGACCCGCGCCCGGCCGCTGTTTGGTCCGCTGGCCGCGCAGGCGGAGCTCGCCGGGATTATCGATGGGGTGCTGCGGGCCCGGCGCGATCCGGCCAAGCTGCGCGCCGATGTGCTGGCAATGCGGGCCGAGATGGCCCGGCACAAGCCCGCCAAAGGCCCGCTGGACGTCAAGCTGGCGCGCGGCGGGCTGGTCGATATCGAGTTTCTGGTCCATTATCTCCAGCTGCGCGAAGGGGTGGGGCTGGTGCCGGATCTGGCCGGCGCGATCGCCGCGCTGGTCGCAGCCGGGCTGTTGCCGCGCTCGATCTGCTCTGCCCATGACATGATGGCGCGGCTGCTGATCGCCGCACGGCTGCTTGCCCCTGACGCGGAAACTCCGTCGCCGGCCGCGCGCGCGGTGCTTGCCAAAGCCTGCGGTTGCCGCGATTGGGAGGCTGTCGGCCTGGAGCTTGCCGCGGCCCGCGCCGCAGTTGCCGCCAGCTGGGCGGAGATTTTTGGTGAAACGCTGGAGATTTGAACCATGAACAGCTTCCCCGGGATCGGTGATCCCCTGCCCGATATCGCGCTTGAGCGCCCTGCAGGTGGCACCGTGCGGCTGACCGACTTTGCGGCACAAAAACTGGTGGTGTTCTTTTATCCCAAGGATGACACCCCCGGCTGCACCACCGAGAACAAGGATTTCTCGGCGCTTGCAGAGGATTTCGCCAAGGCCGGGATCGGTTTGCTCGGGGTGAGCAAGGATTCCCCCAAAAAGCACCAGAAGTTCATTGCCAAATATGGCCTAACCGCGCCGCTTGCCAGCGATGCCGAGGAAGGCGGCCTGTCAGACGCGCTTGGGGTCTGGGCCGAAAAAGCGATGTACGGGCGCAGCTACATGGGCATGGTCCGCAGCACCTATCTGATCGGTGCCGATGGCAGGATCGCGCGGATCTGGGATAAGGTGAAAGTTGCCGGGCACGCCGCCGAAGTGCTGGCGGCGGCAACAGCGCTCTGATCAATGCCACCTTGGGGACCGCTTTCCGGTGGGCCCTAAACGAATCTTTGACGATGAAATTTGCCGTAATCGTTTCGGTGCAAATCAATTCGTCGCGCGAAGAATCACTTGGATTGTTTGAAGAAATGCTTGGCGAAACGCCGTTTTTTCGGGGCGTTAGGCCGCAGCTCAACGACTCACCCCGCGAGTCAGCCGGTTTATCGCGCACTTTCCGCGACGGGGTTGCCAGATAAGGCTTTTGCCGCATAAGCCCAACTCGCGAGACGGCGGGGGGTTCCGACCATCTCAGAATATGTTTGCAGGCCGATTTGGCCAGCGCGTGAAATGCGTTGGTTTTCGGTCCGTTAAAACAGGGTTCGCACGGCCTGATCCAAATATGGATAGGCCGGAGAAACTAAGGTGATTTGAGTGGTCGTTTTTTCGTTTTTTGCCAAAGTTCGGACAATTGTCGGCGCGGTTGCCGCATTTTCCAGCCTCGTGGCCGCCCAGCCAGCATTCGCCAACAGCAGCGCGACGGCTGATATTATGACCCCGCTGCGGGCCGCACAGATTTCCAAACAGACCGAACTTGGTAATGGTGATGAAGAATTCCGCCGCCTGTTCACCAGCTGGCAGTCGCTCGATCAGCCCGGCGCCCGGATCGCCCTGCCCAGCCGCCGGATTGGCGGTGTCGCTATTCCCTCGCGGATGCCGGTTGAAGGGGTTCGTCTGACCAGTGGCTTCGGGATGCGCTGGCACCCGGTTGTTGGCGGCCGCCGGGCCCACCAAGGGGTCGATCTTGCCGGACCGGTTGGAACGCCGGTTCATGCAACCGCCGATGGCGTGGTTGGCCGCGCTGACTGGTTCAGCAGCTATGGTCTGTATGTTGCGCTGGAACACGGCGGCAATATCGAAACCCGTTATGGCCATATGTCACGGCTGAATGTCGCTGCCGGTCAGCAGGTGCGCAAGGGCGATATCATCGGTTACGTCGGCACTACTGGCCGCTCGACCGGTCCGCATCTCCACTATGAAGTGCGCATCGCCGGCCAGTCGGTTAACCCGATTCCTTACATGCAGGCCTCAGAGATCCGCGCGGCAGTGATCAATGCTGATCCAGCTGCAACCGGCAAGGGCGGCGAATAAGTTTACCACCGCGGTACTGGGCATCAGACCCGGGCCGACGTCAGCTTCCTGAGGATGCTGGGAAAGGGGCGACGGGCGACCGCCGCCTTTTTCTTGTCAGCGCGGTTTTCTTTTGCGCTAATTAATCACCCGGTTAAACTCCCTGGTACGAGCGGCATTAGCCGCCGCCTGAGGAGAGCCTGCCGCCATGCATCCGAAAGTTCACGCCAAGGCTCATCCGGACAAGCCGGCCATCATCATGGCGGCCAGCGGCGAGATCATAACTTATGCGCAGCTGGATGCCCGCTCCAATCAGGTCGCCCAGCTGATTCGCGACCACGGAATCGGGATTGGCGAGACGATCGCGCTGTGCCTCGAAAACCATCCATGGTTCTTCGTGCTGACCTGGGGCGCGCAGCGCGCCGGGGTCCATTATGTGGCGATCTCCAGCCGCCTGACCGCGCCCGAAGTTGCCTATATTCTCGAGGATAGCGGGGCCAGACTGTTATTTGGATCGGCCTATCTGGCCCCGGTTCTGGATGAGGTGGCCAAGCTCAATCCCGGGATCAAGCAGTTGCGCTTCGATAGTCCGGGCAAACTGAGTGCCGAGGATGCGCTGGCGGCGATGCCCGAAACCCCGATTGCCGATGAACGCGCGGGGACCGATATGCTCTATTCCTCGGGGACCACCGGTCGGCCCAAGGGGGTCAAGATTGCCTTGCCGGTCGACCCGGCGATCGATGCGCCGAACATCATGGTTCAGTTCACGCTAGGGGCCTATGGCATCACAGAGGACGCAATCTACATATCTCCAGCGCCGCTTTATCACGCCGCACCGCTGCGCTGGTCGATGACCATCCACCGGATCGGCGGGACGGTGGTGGTGATGGAACGGTTTGATCCCGAAGCCGCGCTGGCGACGATCGAAAAATACGAGATCACCGACGGCCAGTTTGTCCCGACCCATTTTGTGCGGATGCTTAAGCTGCCTGAAGAAATTCGGGCCAAGTACAACGTCTCAAGCCTGAAATGCGCGATCCACGCCGCCGCGCCCTGCCCGGTTCCGATCAAGCGCGCGATGATCGAGTGGTGGGGGCCGGTGCTGTTTGAATATTATGCCGGGACCGAAGGAAATGGCTCAACCTTCATCACCAGCGCCGAATGGCTCACCAAGCCCGGTTCGGTCGGACGGGCGCTGTCGGGCGTGGTCCACATCTGCGATGAAGCAGGCGACGAGGTGCCGCGCGGGACCGAAGGCCAGGTGTTTTTTGAGCCAACCGATCCCAGTCTCAAGCCATTCGAATATCACAATGATCCGGTCAAAACCGCCGAAAGCCGCAACAAGCACGGCTGGACCAGCCTTGGCGATGTCGGACTGCTCGACGAAGACGGCTTCCTGTTTCTGACCGACCGCAAAAGCTTCATGATCATTTCGGGCGGGGTTAATATCTATCCGCAAGAGATCGAAAATCTGCTGATCACCCATCCCAAAGTGGCCGATGCGGCGGTGATCGGCGCGCCCGATTCCGATCTTGGCGAAAGGGTCGTCGCGGTGGTCCAGCCGCTGGATATGGCGGACGCCGGGCCGGCGCTGGCAGATGAACTGCTGGCGTATCTTGCCCCGCAGCTCAGCCGGGTGAAGATGCCGCGCCAGATCGATTTCCGCGCGCAGTTGCCGCGTGAGGCAACCGGCAAGCTTTACAAACGGCTGCTCCGCGATGAATACCGCGCGGCGGCGGAGGCGGCATCGTGAGTGAGCCCGTCGCCCCGGCCGAGATAGCGCGCGCGGTCATCGATCCTGCCGCTTACGCCGCGTGGGATCCGTTGCTCGATCAATTTGACTGGCTGCGCGAGAATATGCCCGTCGCCCGGATCGTCTCATCTGCACCGCAGGACAGTTCAGACTGGCATGATCCGTTCTGGTTCATCTCGCGCTATGATGACGTCATGCGGATCAGCAAGGACAACCAGACCTTCCTCAACAATCCGCGCCCGGTAGTGTTCACCACCAAGGTCGGTGAAGATTTTGCCCGTGCGATTACCGCCAAGTCGGGCGAATCCAGCCACAATCTGGTCGAATCGCTGGTGGTGTTCGATGCCCCGATCCATATGAAATACCGCAAGCTGACCCAGGAATGGTTCATGCCCAAGAACCTGATGCGGATCGAGGCCGATATTCGCGCGCTGGCGCGGCACACGGTCGACCGGCTGATTGCAGCCGGGCCCGAAACGGATTTTGTGAAGCAGGTCTCCGCCCCCTACCCGCTCCATGTGGTTATGCAGATCCTGGGCGTGCCCGAGCAAGACGAACCGCGCATGCTGATGCTGACCCAGCAGATGTTCGGCGGCCAGGACGAAGACCTCAACCAGTCGGGGATCAAGAATTTGCCGCCCGAGGCGATCACCCAGCTGGTGGCGGGTGCAGTCGCGGATTTCGAGGCCTATTTCGCGGCACTCACTGCAGAGCGCCGGGCCCAGCCGACCGACGACGTTGCCAGCATCATCGCCAATGCCAGGGTCGACGGCGAATACCTCTCCGACCGGCATCTGGCGGGCTATTACATCATCCTCGCCGCCGCCGGGCATGACACCACTTCGGCCTCAACCGCCGGCGCGATGCTGGCGCTGGCCCGTGATCCAGCGCAGTTTTCCCGGGTCAAAGCCGATCGTTCGCTGCTGGCGGGGATCGTCGAGGAAGCGATCCGCTGGACCAGCCCGGTGCAGAATTTCATGCGCACCGCCGCGCAAGATACCGAGGTCGGCGGACAGCAGATCGCCAAGGGCGACTGGCTGATGATCAACTATGTCGCCGCCAATCACGATCCGGCGCAGTTCCCCGATCCGCGCCGGTTCGACGCCGCGCGCGAGCCCAACCGCCACCTCGCCTTCGGAGCAGGCGCGCATCAATGCCTTGGGCTTCATCTGGCGCGGCTGGAAATGCGAATCCTGTTCGAGGCGCTGCTTGACCGGCTAGAGAGTGTCGAACTGGCCGGCGAACCCAAGCGGGCGAAAAGCACATTCGTCGGCGGGCTGAAGACTTTGCCGCTGCGCTGGAAGGCGAATTAGGCCATGATCGATGCCACGGCGGGTGGGCGCGCCAAGCGTGATCGCTTTTTCGCGAATACTGCCCTGATCATGCTGATCATGGTGCTCTCGCCCTTCCCCTTCACCTATCTCGCGCCGATGGGGTCGCCCGGAAGCTATTTCGCGCCGATCCATCACATCCATGCGCTGGCTTACTTCTCATGGATCGGGCTTTATGCTTTGCAGACGCATCTGGTCGCGAGCGGACGTGTCGCGCGTCACCGCGAGCTGGGGCTGGTGGGCATTGCGCTTTCAACCTTGCTGGTGCCGCTGGGGGTGATGCTGGCAATCGCTGCGATCCACCGGCGCATGGCAGCGGGCAACGCCACCCCGTTTGATTTCACGCTCTATAATATGGTCGATCTGCTGACCTTTACGGTACTGGCGATCGCCAGCTTCGCCGCTGTTACCCGGCATGTCGAATGGCATCGGCGCTTCATCTTTGGCGCGGCGCTATGCCTCGTCGGCCCGGCGATTTCGCGTTGGTTCCTGCCGCTGCCAGCGCTGCCGCCATTCACCGATTGGGGGCCGAACCTCCTCGCGGACCTGCTGCTGATTCCGCTGGCGCTTCATGATCGCCGCAGCCTCGGCAATATTCACCCCGCTACCTTGTGGGTGATTGCCGGGCTGGTGCCACTTCACCTGCTGACGCCGCTGGCCACATCGAGCAACTGGTGGCGCGCGATCGCGCCCGGGATATTGCACCTTATGGGTTAGAGAGGCCCAGCAACCGCTTTGCCATCGCCCGCACTTCGTCTCCCATGTCCTCGCGCTCCAGCGCGACGGCCAGTGTTGCCTCGACAAAGCCCATCTTGCTGCCGCAGTCATAGCGCTTGCCCTTGAAGGTGACCGCGTGGAACGGCTGGGTGCCGATCATCCGGGCCATCGCATCGGTCAGCTGGATCTCGCCGCCCGCGCCCTTTTCCTGCCCCTCAAGCACCCGCATCACTTCGGGCTGGAGGATGTAGCGGCCCGAAATGATCAGGTTGGATGGCGCGTCCTCGATCCTGGGCTTTTCGACCAGCCCCTTGACCTCGGTCAGCGCGCCGTTCGAGGTGCCGGGGTCGATCACGCCATAGCTCGAGACTTCGCTGCGCGGCACTTCGAGTACGCTGATCAGATTGCCGCCGACTTCGTGGTATGCTTCGACCATCTGTTTCATGCAGCCGCCAGTTTCCTCGCTGTGGCCGATCATCAGCTCGTCGGGCAGGAAGATCGCGAACGGCTCGTCGCCGACAATAGCGCGGGCGCACCAGATTGCGTGGCCGAGCCCCAGCGGCTCCTGCTGGCGCACCGTAATAAGGTTGCCAGGGAGGAGCCGCGTCGCCTCAAGCGCCGACATATCCTTGTCCCGCTCACGCAGGGTGGCTTCCAGCTCGAAGGCGATGTCGAAATGATCGACGATCGCGGTTTTGCCGCGGCCGGTGATGAAGATCATCTGTTCGATCCCCGCCTCGCGCGCTTCGTCCACCGCATATTGGATCAGCGGCCGGTCGATCACCGGGAGCATTTCCTTGGGGATCGCCTTGGTCGCGGGAAGGAAGCGGGTGCCGAGCCCAGCAACGGGGAACACGGCTTTGCGGATTGGTTTGCGATTGGCCATAAAAGCGAGAATCGCAGGAGCGCCCGCCCGCGTCAACCATCCAGCTTGCCGCCCCAGCTTTTCGCGCTAAACCGCGCTGATGGACAAGATTATCATTGCAGGCGGCAAGCGCCTTTCCGGCACCATTCCCATCTCCGGCGCGAAGAATGCCGCACTCACGCTGCTGCCCTGCACACTGCTGACCGATGAGCCGCTGACCCTGCGCAATTTGCCCCGGCTGGCCGATATCGACGGGTTCCAGCATCTGCTGAACCAGTTCGGGGTTTCGACCACGATTGCCGGATCGCGGCCTGAAGATTTTGGCCGGGTGATGACGCTGGCGGCCACCCGGATCACCAGCTCGGTCGCGCCCTATGAGCTGGTCCGCAAGATGCGCGCTTCGATTCTGGTGCTGGGGCCGATGCTGGCGCGGATGGGCGAGGCGACCGTCTCGCTTCCCGGTGGCTGCGCGATCGGCAACCGCCCGATCGACCTGCATCTGAAAGTGCTCGAAGCTTTGGGTGCGCAGATTGAAATGGCGGCGGGCTATGTCCGCGCGATTGCGCCCGATGGGGGAATGCCGGGCGGGCGCTACAGCTTCCCGGTGGTGTCCGTGGGCGCGACCGAGAATGCGCTGATGGCTGCCGTGCTGTGCAAGGGCAAAAGCACGCTCCACAACGCCGCGCGTGAGCCGGAGATTGTCGATCTGTGCAATTTGCTGGTCGCCATGGGCGCGGAGATCGAAGGGATCGGCAGCTCGGATATCACCATCCACGGCGTTCCCCGCCTGCATGGGGCGACCTATCGCGTCATGTCAGACCGGATCGAGGCGGGCAGCTATGCCTGCGCGGCGGCGATCACCGGCGGCGAAGTGACGCTGAAAGGCGCGAAGATCGATGAAATGGACGCGACAGTGCAGGCACTGCGCGATGCCGGCGTCAGCGTCGAGCCGGTGCCGGGGGGCTTGCATGTTGCCGCCGACGGCCCGCTGAGGCCGGTGACATTGTCGACTGCGCCCTATCCCGGCTTTGCCACCGATATGCAGGCCCAGTTGATGGCGATGCTGTGCCGCGCCGATGGGGCCAGCGTGCTGACCGAAACGATTTTCGAGAACCGTTATATGCACGTCCCCGAACTCAACCGGATGGGCGCGCATATCGAAACCAAGGGGCGCACGGCGGTGGTCCACGGGGTGCCCAAGCTGACCGGGGCCGAGGTCATGGCCACCGATCTGCGCGCTTCGATGAGCCTGGTGATTGCCGGACTGGCAGCCGAGGGCGAAACGCAAGTCCACCGCCTCTATCACCTCGATCGCGGCTATGAGCGGCTGGAAGAGAAGCTGGCGCTGGTCGGCGCGCAGATTGAACGCGTGGGTGAGGATTGAGCGGGGCGGCCTCCCCCACCTTCCCCGAGCTGGTCCGCACCTTCACCCGGATTGGCTTCCTCAGCTTTGGCGGACCGGCCGGCCAGATCGCGCTGATGAGCCACGAGATTGTCGATGAGCGCAAGTGGGTCGATCAGGGGGCGTTCCTGCGGGCGCTGAACCTGTGTCATCTGCTGCCAGGGCTCGAGGCGCAGCAGCTTGCCACCTGGCTCGGTTGGCGGTTGCATGGGGTCAAGGGCGGGCTTGCGGCGGGCTTGCTGTTTGTCATCCCGGGCGCGGCTGTGATGCTTGGGTTGTCGCTGGTCTATGTCATGGCGAGCGGCCTCAGCTGGTTCGCGGCGCTGTTTCTGGGGATCAAGGCGGCGGTGCTGGGAATCGTGGTGCAGGCGCTGCTGCGGATCGGCCAGCGCGCGCTGAAAACGCGGTTCAAGCTGGGTCTGGCGGTGCTGGCATTTCTGGCCCTGACGCTGCTCGATGCGCCGTTTCCGCTGGTGATCCTGCTGGCGGCTGTTGCCGGAGCGCTGGTCAGCAAGCGTCATCCCGAATGGCTTGGAGTGCATTCCCCGCCGCCCGCTGCAGCATTCCAATCGAGCCGCCGCCAGCTGGCCGGGGCAACGCTTGTCACCGTGCTGACCTGGCTGGTGATCTGGGCGCTGCCGATGGTGCTGATCGCGCTGACACTAGGACAGACATCAGTGCTGTGGGATATCGGCGCGTTCTTTTCCAAGCTGGCGGTGGTCACTTTTGGCGGGGCCTATGCGGTACTCGCCTATATGGCGCAGCAATCGGTCGAGCACTTCGGCTGGCTTTCGGCCGGCGAGATGGCCGACGGGCTTGGACTGGCCGAAACCACGCCGGGGCCGCTGATCATGGTCACGCAATTTGTCGGCTTCCTTGCCGCCTGGCGCGATCCCGGGGTGCTGTCACCGCTCACCGCCGGATTGCTCGGCGCGGGACTGACGACCTGGGTCACTTTCGCGCCCTGTTTCCTGTGGATTTTCGCCTGCGCTCCCTGGATGGAACGGCTTGAGCGAGTCCCCGCGCTTCAGGCAGCTCTCGCTGCGATCACCGCGGCGGTGGTTGGCGTGATCGCTAATCTGGCGCTGTGGTTTGCGGTCCACGTGCTGTTCGCCCGGCCCGAGGCTGAGATTTTCGGCCTACCTGACCCCACCAGTCTGGACTGGCGCGCCGCATTGATCGGAGCGGTGGCGGCGTTGCTGCTGTTCCGCTTTGGCCGGGGTATTCCCACGGTGCTGGCAGCGTCAGCCCTGCTCGGGCTGGGTCTTGCTCAGCTGTGAGACTAGCCAGCCGACCAGCCAGACTCTGACCGCTCCGGCAAGGCCCGGCGGGGTTGGCGCGGCGATGCGCTCCATATCGATCCGGGCAACCAGCGCGTTAATCGGCAAGCCTTCCGCAGTAGCTGCCTGTTTGAGCAGTTCCCAGAACAGCGGCTCGAGGCTGATCGAGGTCTTGTGTCCGGCAACCTCGCCTGATCGATTGAGCGGGGGACGATAGGGGGTAGTCATGGGGGCTGTGATAGCGAGGGAAAGTGGCTGCGGCAAAGCCGCATCCGTGACGTCGGCCCGTCAGTACATATGCTGCCCGCCGTTGATGCTCATCGTCGAGCCGGTCACAAACCCGCCATTGTCCGAAGTCAGGAAGGCCACGCCGCGGGCAATTTCCTCGGCTTGTCCCAGCCGCCCGACCGGGATCTTGGCCACGATCTTCTCCAGCACCGGAGCGGGGACGGCGGCGACCATGTCGGTATCGATATAGCCCGGCGCGATGGCGTTGACGGTCACGCCGAATTTCGCGCCTTCCTGGGCCAGCGCCTTGGTAAAGCCGTGGATGCCCGATTTGGCCGCAGCATAATTCACCTGGCCGTATTGGCCGGCCTGACCGTTGATCGAGCCGATATTGACGATCCGCCCCCAGCCACGTTCGCGCATGCCGGGAAAAGTGGCCTTGGCCATGTTGAAACAGCCGCCAAGGTTGATCCGCATAACGTCGTGCCAGTCGTCGTAACTCATCTTGTGGAGCACGCCGTCGCGGGTCACGCCGGCGTTATTGATGACGATATCGATCGGACCGTATTCGGCAGCAACGGCCGCACAACCGGCTAGTGCCGCTTCGTGATCGCCAACATCCCAGCAATGGGCAGGTATTCCGGTCGCTGCAGTGAAGGCCTTGGCCTTTTCCGCGTTGCCGCCATAGTTGGCGATGACGATGTGGCCCTGTTTCTTGAGCCGCAGACAGATCGCCTGACCAATCCCGCGGGTACCGCCGGTTACGATTGCGACACGTACCATAGTATCTTCACCCATGCTGTTTTCCGTAACGTCATGGTAGGCTGCCCGTTATTGGCGGGCAAGCTTCATGCATACTTAAAGGCGCTACTTGGAATTGCGCTTAGAAGCGGAACTGGGTGCCAACGTAAACCGCCTGGCTATCCTGCCGCCCGTCGGTCAGCGGGACCAGCCGGTCACGTTCCGAAGAATAGCGCACCCCGGCGGTAACATTAAGATTGCGAGTCAACCGGTAGCTCCCACCCAGATCCACCGTCTGGCCCGCTTGCCCTTCGAAGGTACGCGGGGCACGACCGGTTTTTGCTTTTTCGTCCAGCGCGATCCGCGGGCTGAACCGGGCCGGATCGCCCTGGGTCGCAGTACCGGGCTTGTAAGTGGCGAGATCGGGCATATCGATCTTGTCGGCAGATATGCCCAGGTTCTGGGCGAACGTCTTATAGCCGCGTGATGTCCCCAGGCTATAACTATTGGGGGTCAGGCGAAGCAGCGATGCGGCTGAATCGGTATCGCTTTTGGCCAGTTGCGAGCGGGCGCCATAGGCGCGGGTATCGACCCGGACGGCCACCGTAACCGACCGATCGAGGCGCGATGTTGTCGCCGCTGGGGTAAAGCGGAACAATCGTCCCTTGGACAGGGCGCGAACCGTAATGCTGCGGGCCAGCCGCGGATCGACCGATGCAGGGACGAAATTGCTGCCTGCGATTTGGGGGCTATCGAACAGTTGCTCTGGTTCCAACCCACTGGATACTGCCAGCACGGCACTCGGCAACGCCAACGCGGCAACCGTGGCTGACAGCAACAAAGTCGTGGCACCACTGCCCCGCTTTTTTGCCCTGTCACCCGCGAAGGCTCCGGCCATTGATGTTTCGCTCGCCACTGTCACTTTTTCTGAATCTCGCCCCGATGTGTGTGCCTGCCACTCAGCCGACTCTATTATTAAACCATGCGCTTATACCGCAAAAAACCAAGTGGATTCTAGGCTCCCGGCGCTTAATCACAGCTTAACCGCGCGGCCTTGCGCCATGTTCATGGCGCATTCAGCGCCCAGACCGGCAAAAGGCGCGCCACAGCGCACTTGCCGCCTTCGCCGCTGCGGCTATAGAGACGCATCATAATGTACGGGTCTTGGCCTGGCACCTCACGATTGGCCAACTGATGGCGACTGAACGGGATTTGGAAAACACGATGACTGGTAGCACTTCCACCGGCCGCAACACTCTCCGGTTCCTGGCTAATTTTCGACTTATGAGCCGGGCAGCCCTCGTCAGCGGTGCAGCACTTGCGCTGGTCAGCTGCGGTGGCAAGGATCGCCCCAAGGCTGATCTGGCCGCCTCGAAAGTGACCACCATCGGCGTCAACAGCTATCTGTGGCGCGCCAGCCTTGAGGCATTGTCGTTCATGCCGCTGCTCCAGACCGACAGCTCCGGCGGGGTGATTGTGACCGACTGGTATGCCAATCCGGGCAATCCGGGCGAGCGCGTCAAGGTAACCGTCACCATCCTCGATCAGGATTTGCGCGCCGATGCGCTGCGGGTCGCCGCCAGCCGTCAGGTAGCACAGGGCGGCGGGTGGACCGATGCCCCGGTCCAGGCCGCCACCGTGCAAAAGCTTGAGGATATTATCCTGACCAAGGCCCGCGATCTGCGCCGCAGCGCGATCAAGTAAGCGGGTTCTCTCCCACTCCCTCTCGACAAGCCCGCTTGGCGGGTTAGAGGGACGGGCATGACTATAGACCGTTTCGATCCCGCCGCTGCCGATCCGCGCTGGCAGCGCGTGTGGGACGAGCGCCAGTGCTTTTGCGCCGATGATAATACCGCGCGCCCGCGCAGCTTCATACTCGAGATGTTCCCCTATCCTTCGGGGCGGATCCATATCGGCCATGTTCGCAACTACACGATGGGCGATGTGCTGGCCCGGACCAAGCGGATGCAGGGCTTTGAAGTGCTCCACCCGATGGGCTGGGACGCCTTCGGGATGCCGGCCGAAAACGCCGCGATGGAACAGGGTGTCCACCCCGGCGGCTGGACCCGTGCCAATATCGCCACCATGAAGGCGCAATTGCAGCGGCTCGGCTTTGCACTCGACTGGAGCCGCGAGCTCTCCACTTGTGAGCCCGATTATTACGGCCACGAGCAGGCGCTGTTCCTCGATCTTTATGCCGCTGGCCTCGTCTATCGCAAGGAAAGCGCGGTTAACTGGGATCCGGTCGATCAGACCGTGCTGGCCAATGAACAAGTGATCGACGGGCGCGGCTGGCGCAGCGGCGCGTTGGTCGAAAAGCGCAAATTGTCCCAGTGGTTTCTCAAGATCACCGATTTTGCCGACGAGCTGCTCGAAGGCTTGGGCGCGCTGGATGGCTGGCCGGAAAAGGTCCGGTTGATGCAGGAAAACTGGATCGGAAAATCGCAGGGAGTGGAGTTCGCATTCGCGCCGCTGGTGCCTTTGATGGATCCGATCAGGGTTTATTCAACCCGACCTGACACGATCATCGGCGCAAGTTTCGTCGCCATTGCAGCCGATCATCCGATTGCGCAGGAACTGGCCGCGCAATCGCCCACAGCAGCCGCATTCATCGAGCGTTGCAAGCAAGGTGGAACGACCGCCGCTGAAGTCGAGACGGCGGAAAAGCTGGGCTTCGATACGGGCTACGAAGTTCTGCATCCATTCGACGATAGCTGGACCCTGCCGGTCTTCATCGCCAATTTCGTGTTGATGGAATATGGCACTGGTGCCGTCATGGGTGTGCCGGCGCATGACCAGCGCGATCTTGAATTCGCGCGCAAATATGACCTCCCCGTTGAACGGGTCGTCGCCGATGGCGCAAAGACTGCGCTGCTGTTTGAGGGCGATGAAGCCTATTCCGGGCCCGGAGCTATCGTGAATTCGCGTTTCCTTGATGGAATGAACGTCAGCGAGGCCAAGGCCGCCGTGATCGTCCGCGCCGAAAGCGAAGGCTGGGGCGAGGGCAAGACCGTGTGGCGGCTGCGCGATTGGGGCGTGTCGCGCCAGCGCTATTGGGGCACGCCGATCCCGTTCATCCACTGCGAAAGCTGCGGCGTGGTGCCAGTGCCCAAGGACCAGCTGCCGGTGGTCCTGCCCGAGGATGTCGATTTCCAGACGCCGGGCAATCCATTGGTGCGCCATCCGACCTGGAAGCATGTCGCCTGCCCGCATTGCAATGAACCGGCGACCCGCGAAACCGATACGCTCGATACCTTCGTCAACAGCAGCTGGTATTTCCTGCGCTTCGCCAGCCAGCCAACGGACCGTCCGTTCGATCCCGCGGCGATCGCCAAATGGCTCCCGGTCGAGCAATATATCGGCGGGATCGAACACGCGATCCTCCATCTGCTCTACGCCCGCTTCTGGACCCGCGCGCTGGAACGGATCGGGCTGATCGGCGTGAAAGAGCCGTTCGCCAGCCTGTTCACGCAAGGGATGGTGACGCATGAGACGTATTCGCGGGCCGATCCGGTGAACGGCCAGCCGGTTTATTTCACCCCAGACGAGATCGAAAAGCGCGGCGAGAACGCGGTGCTGCGGATCGACAATGCTCCGGTCACTATCGGCCGGGTCATCAAGATGTCCAAGTCCAAGAAAAACGTGGTCGATCCGGACGATATCATCGCCCAATACGGCGCCGACGCCGTGCGCTGGTTCATGCTCTCCGACAGCCCGCCCGAGCGCGATCTGCCGTGGTCGGAAGCCGGGATCGAGGGCTGCGCGCGGTTCGTCCAGCGGCTGTGGCGGCTGTTCGGACAGTTCGATGCCGCCGCCACTGGCGAGGACAAGCCGCTTGATCGCAAACGCGATCAGGCGGTTGCTGCGGCTGCCGAGGATATCGCCGCGCTCTCGTTCAACAAGGCGGTGGCGCGGATCTATGAGCTGACCTCGGCGATTGAAAAATCCGCGCCGTCTGCCAGCCGCAGCGCCGCGATCCGCACCCTGCTGCTGCTGGTCGCGCCGATGATGCCGCATCTGGCCGAAGAGGCCTGGGCGCAAATGGGCGAAGCGGGGCTGATTGCTGAGGCCGCCTGGCCACCGGTCGACCCTGCGCTGTTGATCGAGGATGAAGTGACTATCGCCATCCAGGTGCGGGGCAAGCTGCGCGACACGCTGACGGTCGCCAAGGGCCTGTCGCGCGAGAGTCTCGAAGCGCTTGCTCTGGCCAGCGACAAGGTGCAGCGTGCGCTGGACGGGGCGGAGGTGAAGAAAATGATCGTGGTGCCCGACCGGCTGGTAAACATCGTCGCATGAAACGGCTTTGCATCCTTGTTGCAGTGCTGTTGCTAAGTGGTTGCGGGCTCCAGCCGATGTATGCCGGCGGCGGCAGTGGCGCCGTCGCGCAAGGCCTGGCCGGGATCGAGGTCCCGCCGATTGAGGGCAAGGCCGGCTGGCTGATCCGCAATGCGCTGGTTGATCGTTTGGGGGTTGATCGGCTGGGTCAAAAATCCGGATCGCCGCGCTACCGGCTCGATGTGCGGCTCGACGACAAACTTGAGGGACTGGGCCTGCTGTCCGATGACACGATTGGCCGGGAACGACGGACTTTGCGGGCGCGCTATCAGCTGGTCGATACGGCCAATGGCGATATTCTGCTCGATGCCACCGCCGGATCGGACGCGGGGATCGACATCGTCTCGAGCGAATATGCCACCATCGCCGCCGAACAGACCGCGCTGGAAAACCTTGCCCGGCAAGTGGCTGACCGAATCGTGACGCGGCTCTCGCTGCAATTCCGCAAGAGCGGGTGAAAGCCACCCAGAAGGATTTTAACAGCCTTGCGCCGCGCGCCGCGCAGGGTTGCCGTGTGTTCTTCTTTTGCGGGCCGGATGAAAGCGGTGCGCAGGATGCCGCCGCGCGGATCACCGCGATGCTGAAGGATCCGGGTGAGCGGATCGAACTTTCCGGCGCTGACCTGCGCCGTGATCCGGTGCGGCTGGGTGACGAGGCGCGCTCCACCTCGTTGTTCGGCGACGCGCGCCACATCTACGTCCGCGCGCAGGGCGATGAAGCGCATGACGCGGTCGAGATCCTGCTCGGCGGAACGGCCGAGGCCTGCCCGGTGCTGATCCTCGCCAGCGGCGCGAGCGACAAATCGCGCACCGCAAAGTTGCTCGCAGCCTGCCCCGATGCGCTGGTCGCGATGTTCTATCCGCCCGATTTGCGCTCCGTGACCGAGGCGGTGCGCGGTATGGCCGATGGCGCAGGGGTGCGGCTGGGCGGTGATCTGGCCGAGCGGATTGCCCGGGCAGCTTCGCTCGATACGCGGATCGCCCAATCCGAAGTAACCAAACTTGCGCTCTATCTCGATGCCGGACCAGAGGCGCCGCGCAGTGCCGATAGCGCAGCGTGGGAGGCGATCGGCGCACGGACCGAGGATGATGGCTTTATGTCGCTGGTCAACGCAGTGCTGAGCGGGGAAAGCGCCAGACTGGCCGGCGAGCTGCGGCGGATCCGCGAGCTGGGGCTCAACCCAGTCGGGCTGCTGCTCGCCTTCGAGCGGCGGGTGGCCCAACTGGCGCAGATTGCGGCGCGGATCGGACCACGCGGCGATATGGCGGCCGTGCTTAAGGCCGAGGTCGCGGCGCGGCGGATCTTCTGGAAGGACGAGCGCGATATCACCGTCCAGATCAGGCGCTGGCGCGGCAAGCGGCTGGCCCGGCTGGTCGAGCGGCTGGTCGAGTTGCACCGGGCGCTGCTGACCAACAGCCAGAATGCCGAACTGCTGCTCGCTCAGGGGCTGGCGGACATTGCTCGGGCGGCGGCACCGCGCGGCTGATCACAATTTTGGCGTCGCCACGCCTTGCGCATCGCTGGCCGGCGAGGCAGAGACAGCGGGTGTCCGAATTCTCGGCGTCGCGCGGGGCACTTGCATGATCGAACCTGCCCGGCCGCTCGATAGAAGGCGGCTGCAATCTTATCTGGCGTTGGTCCTCGCTGATATTCTGGCGTTATTTGCCGGATTCTCGAGTGCAGGATATCTGTACCTCGGAAATCTGGGGCTGCAACAGTCGGCAGTCCTGGCCCAGCTGGTCCTTCCGATCTTCCTGACCGTCGGCTTCTATAACGGGGCCTATTCGATTTCCGCTCTGACGAATGCAGTGCATGGCACATTGCGGGCGATGGCGGCGCTGGCGATCTCGGCAGCGGCGGTTGTATTCATTGCCTTTTATACCAAATCGAGTGAAGAATTCTCGCGGCTCAGCTTTACCAGCGGGATGCTGCTGGCGGCATTCTGCATGATCTGGATCAGGGCCCAGATGCGGGCTTTCGTGCGCTGGCGATGCGGACCCGCTATAGTCAACGAGCTGATCCTGGATGATGGAGGTCCGGTGATTGAACTACCCAGGGCGCTGCGCATTTCGGCCCGCGAGCATGGCCTTGCCCCCGAGCTTGGCAATCCGGTTCAACTCGATCGGATCGGTAAGGTTTTGAACAATATCGATCGGGTAGTAGTCAGCTGCCCGCCAGAGCGCCGGGCGGCCTGGGCGATTATCCTCAAGGGCGCGAATGTCTCGGGCGAGGTCCTGGACGATGCCGTCTCGCAGCTGGGCGCGCATGGCGCGCGGGTTGCAGGCGGGCACGGCTGGCTGCGGGTCTCGGTCGGGCCGCTGGGTCTGCGCGCCCGTCTGGCCAAGCGCATGTTCGATGTTGCGCTGGCGGGCGGCGGACTGGTCCTGCTGTCACCGATCTTGTTGCTGGTCGCGCTGGCAATCCGGCTGGACGACGGTGGTCCCGTGCTGTTTTTCCAGCGTCGGGTCGGGCGGGGCAATCGCTTTTTCAAAGTGATCAAATTCCGCAGCATGGCAGTGGATGGCAGCGATCATCAGGGCGATACTTCCACCGCGCGGGACGATCATCGGATCACCCGGATTGGCCAATTCATCCGCCGGACCAGCATCGACGAGCTGCCCCAGCTGGTCAATGTCGTGCTGGGCGATATGAGCCTGGTGGGGCCAAGGCCGCATGCGCTTGGTTCGCAAGCTGGCGAGAAGCTGTTTTGGGAAGTCGATGCCCGCTATTGGCAGCGCCATGCGCTGCGGCCTGGGCTGACCGGCCTCGCTCAGGTACGCGGCCTCCGCGGCACGACAGAGCAGGAATCCGATCTGGCACAGCGCCTGAACGCCGATCTTGAATATCTCGACGGCTGGTCATTGGCCCGCGATGTGGGGATCCTGGCGGCGACGCTGCGGGTGCTGATTCATCCCCAGGCCTATTAGCGTTAATCCAGCCCCCAGAGGGCGAGTCCGGGTGCAGCAGTTTTGTCGCAGTTATGGTTAATTTGGTACAACCCCGTGGATTCACACTGTATTAACTGGACATGGGTATCTTCCCTGTGGTATTTACAACTGAACTAAAAAAATATTTCAAGGGTATCGCCAAGTGACATCGCAAATTATCGCAGCAATCGCCGCCGCTGGCCTGTTGGGTGCGGGCGTCGCATCCGCGACTGAAACGCGGTCTTTTGCCGCGCTCCCTTCGCAGGTGCTAATGGCCGCCGATGGTCTGGGCGGTGGGTCCGGCGCAGGCGGTCAATGCCGCGTTGATGTGGTGCGCAATGGCGCGCCCGGAACTGCTGACATCACGCGTCAGGTGATGAACAATGGCGGCTGCGTCTGCACAATTTCTACTGGTCCTTCGGGCAACGCCAACGGCTCGGCCGAAGCAATCGTTGGTGCGCTGCTGCGTGATCGCACCTGCGATGGTGCGCCTGCGCCGGGTAACTCTGGCGGTCAGGCTGCCGGTGGTAGCGGCGGGGCTGCTGGCACCGTGCTGACAGTTCTGGTTGCCGCAGGCGGCGCTGCCGGGCTGGCCATCGCGTTGGGCAAAGATAGCAAGGGTTAACCAGCCTTGCGGCGGCAAAACGTCGCACTTGCGTTCCTCTTGCCTGGCCAGCTATGCCTGTGGCAATAGTTCAACTCCCTGATTTATTGCGGTTGTCCTCAGCGGTTGGGCGAGGGAAAGATCCGTCTTCCCTTGCCGGCGTGGTGGCGGTGTCGTTCCTGGGCGTGGTAATCATGCTGGGCGGCGGCGGTTCGCCCAACCCGCTGCCCGAGCTTATCCTCCAGCTCATCACTGCAGCGCTACTTGCTGCCTGGGCAGCCACGCTTGGGGCTAGAGCTTATTTTAAGCGGCCCCCAGCCCAGTTGTCCGGCCCGGCCATCCTGCTTGCGGTCATCCTTTTTGCAATCCCGCTCATCCAGTTGATACCATTGCCGCCAATCCTGTGGCACGGTCTGCCGGGCCGCGCGGGTGAGCGTGCCGCACTTGCTCTGATCGGCCAACAGGATAGCTGGCGCCCGCTGACTATCTCGCCGGCGCGGACGATCGCAGCGGGGCTTGCGCTTATCGTCCCGCTGATTGCCATGGTAATGGTTGCTTCGCTCGATCGGGCGGGACGGGCCATGATCATGGGGTTGATCGCGGGGATCGCGCTGCTCAGCCTGGTGGTCGGCGCTGCGCAAATGTCTGGCGGGACTGGCAACTGGCTGCGCTTCTACGTTCCGGACCAACCGTTCCTGAGCGGTTTCCAGGCCAATCGCAACAGCAGCGCAGACCTGCTGTTGGTCGGCTATCTGGCTCTGAGCGCGGCGATGCTGGAACGGATCGGCCTGCGCCGGACCCGCGCCGAGCAATTCCGCTGGCCGCTGGTGATGGCTGCACCCTTTCTGATGTTGGCACTTGGCATTGTGCTGACTGGTTCGCGCGCCGGCATGATGCTGGTTCCGCTGGTCGTAATTGCACAGCTGGGGATCTTTCAAGCCCATCTCGCGCTATCGCGGAGAGTAGGTCTGGCGCTGCTGGGGATAGTGACCGCAGGCGCAGTCCTTCCGCTCTTGCTGCGCAATTCGGTGATCGCAGGCATACTTGCGCGGTATGATTTTGCTGGTGAGTTCCGCCCCGAATTGTGGAAAGATTCGCTCTACAGCCTCGGTCAGTACTGGCCATTCGGGGCCGGACTCGGCAATTTCGTACCGGTGTTCCTCGCCAGCGAGCGGCTTGAGGTGGTCGATCCAACCGTTCCAAACCGGGCCCACAATGATTTTCTGGAATTCGCCATTGAAGCAGGTCTGCCGGGGACTATCGTGCTTGCGATTTGCGCCGCGATCCTGATTGGCCTCGCCCACAAGCACTGGTGCAGTGGTATACCGGGCGCGCGCGTGCAAGTCTGGTTTGGTGGTGTGGTGCTGGCCGTTCTTGGACTTCATTCGATGGTCGATTACCCCTTGCGCTCGATGTCGTTGGCGGCCATCGCAGCGATCTCTGCCGCAATGCTTATGCCGATGCCGCATCGGCAATCGGGTAACAGCGGATCAAAGGTTCAATAGGCAATGAATTGCTTCTCCCGCCAGATCTGCGCGCTTGCGGCGATTGCGCTACTGGCTGGTTGCGCCAGCGGGGGTAAAAATAATCTGCCAACCGGTGATGCGGCCTATGCCGTTGTTCCGCAGGCCGATTATGCTGCGCTGCCGACCGCTTATCGCATCCGTCCCGGTGATGAATTGCAGGTGCGGGTCTTTCAGGAACCAGATCTCAGCGTTGACAAACTCAAGGTCGATGAGGTCGGCCGGGTTCAGCTTCCGCTGGTCGGCGACATGATCGCGGCCGATAAGACCACGGCGGATCTGGCGGCAGAAATAACCATGCGGCTTGGCACCCGCTACATCCGCAACCCCAGTGTGGTGGTCAATCTCATATTATCGCGCGCCCAGACGGTCGCGGTTGAGGGTCAGGTCGGTCATCCCGGGGTCTATGAGGTCGGCACGCAATCCACTCTGCTCTCAGCACTCGCTCAGGCGCAAAGTCCCACCAAGACAGCCAAGCTGGATGAAGTTGTGGTGTTTCGCACGGTCAACGGGCGCCGGATGGGCGCGCGCTTCGATCTTGGTGCGATCCGCAACGGCAGGGCCGCCGATCCTCAGTTAATCGGCGGCGATGTCGTCGTCGTGGGCTTCGATGCCGTCAAGGGCGCCTTCCGCGACTTCCTGGTTGCGGCGCCGCTGCTTTATGTTTTCAGTTACTTCTAGTCCCGTCAGGATACAGTCGTGAATCAGCTGGCCCACCCTCAAGATGTGGCGTCCCTCGCCGAGCGGGCCGTTACTCTTGATCATTTGTCGAACGAAGACATTTATGGCGAGGGCAAGGGCCCGGGTTTTGACATCCGCTATTATGTTTCGCTGGTGCGGGCCAACATCGTGCTGATTGCCTTGATGCTGGGTGCGGCGCTGGCACTGGCGGTGGTGGCGACGATGCTCCAGACCCCGCGTTATACAGCCCGGGCCAGCGTTCAGATCAACGATCAGTCCGAACGCATTCTGAAAGACCAGGAAGATAGTTCGGCGAGCGTCAACGCATCCTATGATGTCGATCGCTTCCTCCAGACCCAGATCGATATTCTGAACAGCCGCGGTCTGGCAGTGCGCGTCATGCAAAAGATGGGCCTGACCGGAAGCGCCCGCTTTTATAAGGCTGTGCAAGTCGAACCCCCGGTGCCGGGGGCCGATCCCCGGATGGCGCGCGAGCTGACTATCGCCATGCTCCGCAGTAATCTTGCGGCAAAGCTGCCGCGCAATTCGCGCGTGACCGCAATTACCTTTGAAAGCACCGATCCGGAAATGTCGGCGCGGATCGCCAATGGCTTTGCCGGCGAGTTTATCCAGGCCAATTTGCAACGCCGCTATGACAGCTCGGCCTATGCCCGCGATTTCGTCTCCAACCAGTTGGGCGAAGCCAAGGCCCGCCTGGAAACTTCGGAGCGCGCGGTGAACAGCTATGCCCGGGAGAACGGCTTGATCCGCACCCGGGATGCGATTCCTGCGCCGGGGCCGAACGGGGCTTCTCAAACTGGCGGCGGTAGTTCGGTGACCACTGCCAGCCTGCTTCAGACCAACTCGGCCGCCAATGATGCGCGTTCTGCCCGCATCGCTGCCGAAGGCCGCTGGCAGGCGATCGCCGGAGTGCCGCTGCTGAGCGCGCGCGAAGTGCTGTCCAATGCCAGCGTCCAGCAGCTGACGACCGAGCGCGGCAAGATCGATGCGGCGCTTGAGGAAGAGCGGGCCCGGCACCTTGAAGATCATCCCACGGTCCTGCAGCTGCGGGCGCAACTTGGCGCGATTGACGCCCAAATCCAGCGGACCGCGCGCAGTGTCCGCGATTCAATCCGGGCCGATTATCTGGCCGCCGCATCAACCGAACAGGCCCTCGGCAATCAGGTCGATCGGCTCAAGTCGGAAACCTTGGCCGAGCAGGATCGTCTGGTGCAGTATAATCTGCTGGCCCGTGAAGCTGATACCAATCGCGCGCTGTATGATGGGTTGCTCCAGCGCTTCAAAGAGCTGAACGCCGCTGCTGGACTCAGCGCCAGCAACATTTCGATCATTGACGAGGCCGAAACACCAACCTCGCCATCCTCGCCCAACCTGATGAAGAATGTCGTATTTGCGCTGTTCGCTGCAACTGTGCTGGCGATGCTGGTTGTCTTCCTCAAGAGCCAGTTTGACGACACTGTGCATGTTCCCGAGGATGTCGAAGGCAAGCTGATGTTGCCGCTGCTCGGCGTGGTGCCCAAGACCCGCGGTGATTCGCCTGAGCAAGAACTGCTCGATCCCAAGTCGCCGATCAGCGAATCCTATAACTCGCTGCGCGGCGCGCTGATCTATGCCACCAGCCACGGCCTGCCGCGTACGCTGTTGATTACCAGCTCTCAGCCTGCGGAAGGCAAGACCACCACCAGTTGGGCAATCGCCAACAGCCTGGCCCGGATGGGGCGGCGGGTGGTCTTGCTCGACGTCGATTTGCGCCGCCCTTCGCTGCACCACAAGCTTGACGGTGAAAATGGTCGCGGGATGTCAAACTTGCTGACTTCCGCAGATCCAGTGCTGAGTGCGGTGCGTGAAACCGGCACTGAGAACCTGTCATTGATCACTTCCGGCCCGATCCCGCCGAGCCCGACGGAACTGCTGAGTTCCGCCCGGATGGAAGCAGTCCTTGCTGAGCTGGCAGCAACTTATGACATCGTGATCCTCGATTGTCCCCCGGTCCTCGGCCTGGCTGACGCCCCGTTGATGTCGGCGCTGGTCGAAGGGGTGATCTTTGTGGTCGAAGCTGACCGTGGCCGGCGCGGTTCGCTCAAGGCTTCGCTGCGCCGCCTCCGCGCGATGCAGCCAACAATTCTGGGCGCGGTATTGACAATGTTCGACGTGTCGAAGGGCAGCAACCGCTATTCCGAATATTACGGCTACGACTATTATCAGTATTCCGGCAAGGACAAGGCCAGCACCAAGGCCGCAGCCTGAAGTGGGCCGGGGCAAGGATCAACCGGTTCCTGCCTCGCGAATGCTGCGGTATCTGGCGGCAATTTGCATCTTGATTGCAGCGTTTGGGATTGGCAGCCTTGCCCTGCTGAGTGGGCTGGATCGGCTAAGTTCGTCCGAGGCCCGAATGGCGGGAATAAAGCCTGCATACCTCTCTCCGGTCGCGGCGCGGTCGCTGGCCCGCGTGGCGCTGACCGCGAACCAGCCGAACCAGGCAGAAATATGGGCTCGCCGTGCGCTAACGGCAGAGCCGCTTGATCCAGGCTCGTCCGCCCTGCTTGGGGCAGCCCTGTATGCCCAAGGCCATTTGGCCCGCGCCGATGATGCCTTTGTCGTGGCTGGTAGGCTTGGGTGGCGTGAGCCGATTACCCAACTTTACTGGATGCAGATCGCGCTCAATCGGGGTGCCACCGAAATAGCTGCGCAGCGGCTTGATGCGGTGCTTCGCCAGATGCCCGGCTTTCCGCAGGGCGACCAGCTGCTTGGCCAGTTTACCAATAGCGAAGCCGGGCGCCGTGCTCTGGCAGCGCGGCTTGCGCGCCGCCCCGCGTGGCTGACCACTTTCATCAAGCCAACTGCGAGAATTGACCCCGGGCAGCTGCGCGAACGCGCCGCCGTGCTTGGGCTGTTGGCACCACAGGCGCTCAATTGCGGCGAAGTAGCAACGTTGATCGATCGCTTGGTGCAGCAAGGCGATGTTGGCCAAGGCTTGAAGATGTGGCGCTCAGCTTGTTTTGTCGAAAGGGCACCGGGGCTGATACCAGACCCCGGCTTCGCCGGAGCGACACTTGGCGAGCAGCGAACCCTGTTTGATTGGAACTTCCCAGCCGACGCCAATCTTAGTGTTGAGCTGCTGCCGGGTGCGGGCGGGACGCAAAAATTGCGAGCGAGAGTTACCGCAGCCAGCTCGCGTGCGGTCACGCAGCAATTGCTGGCTTTGCCTCCGGGAGGCTATCGCCTGTCGTGGAGCGCGAACGATGACAGCGGCGCCCCGGCGGCGCGTTTTGCGGCCAGTCTGGGTTGCGGAACACCACAGGCAGGAGGCACTCCAGCCACGCTGGTGGATCTGCAACAGGCACGTTTCAGTGTCGATCTCAATGCCGATCCGGGATGCCCCGGGCAGCTACTGGTCCTGTGGCTCGCTCCCGGCAGTGAGGTTACTCTGAAGGATTTGCAATTAACGCGGCGCTGATCCGATTAGCCTACGCCCCGTAATTGGCGCAGTTTGATCCAGACCGCCGGATTGCCTTGATAAATCCCGTTGGCCTCGGCGCTTCCGAACAAGGCGCCGCGCGCGCCCAAAACTGATCCGTCAGCCATGGTTACCCCTGGGCCGACAAAGGCCTCCGCGGCAACCCAGCACCCCGACCCGATTGTGATCGGATGCAGCACAAGCTGGAAATCCGGATCTGACACATCATGGCTGCTCGCGCATAAATGCGCCCCTTGCGAGATCACACTGCGCGCGCCTACGGTGATCCGGCCTTGATTATACAGCCTGACCCGCGGGCCGATCAGACAGTTGGGGCCAAGCTCCAGATTGGCGGGCAGCCAGATGACCGCGCTGGCGTGAACCCGCGCCCCGGGCGCGATCGTCGCTCCAAAACTGCGCAGAATAAGGCGGCGCCAACCGTACAGGGGCGGCGGGGTGAAGCGGGCGAACAGCAGCCAGGCCATGCCCCAGACCAGCCGCAGCACGCGGTTGCCCAGTGAAAAGCTCGCTCCGCCCTCAAGTGGGCGCGCGCTGCGTGCATTCAGCGGCGTACTCATTTCACATCCTCGCCTTGCGGTCCGGGGTCTCTTGCCGAACCTGCTCGATAGCCTGAGCATAGGCAGCCGCCCATTGCCCGGCAATGGTGGCGCGGGCAAACGGGCCGGCGGCCAGCTGCCGTGCAGCCTTCGCCATCGCCCCCCACTGCGCCTCGTCCAGGCTAAGCGCCTGCAGAATGGCGGCGGCGATTGAATGCTGATCGGTCCCGCAGCGCAAAGCGGCCCCGGCGGCGATGCCATCATCCAGGTGGCAGTGCGTGGTCATTATCGTCGGGGTGCCACTGGCCCATGCTTCGAGAATCACCATTGGCAATCCTTCACTGAGCGACGGCAAAATCAAGTGGTGCGCCCGGTCCAGCAGGGCCTGCTTGTGCTCACCAAGGACTGGCCCGATGAACGATACTGAAGGTGGTGCGCTAACCAGTGCCGATTTCAGCGCAGCAACATCGCGCTCCTCCCCCCAGCCGGCAATCGTCAACCGGGCCGGGCCAAGTGCACCGTTCCGGTCCAGTTCACCCCATGCGTCAAGCAGCGCGGCCAGGTTCTTCTTGGGATGGATCCGTCCAAGATATATGAAACTGCCATTCTCTGTCTGGGTTGGCAGGGATGGCGGCGGTGCCCAGTTCGGGATGATGACTGCGCTGCGCCCGGTTTCCGCCACGATATCGGCTGCTTCAGCCTCGGTCAGGGCATGCCAGCGGGTCGCCCGTTGCCAACTGCGCCGCTCATAGCCGATCCGCGCCAGCGCCTTTTTCCAGCGCCCACGCGATGTGATCCAGGGATCGAGCATGCCATGCGGGCTGATGAGATAGGCGCCGCCAGATTGCCGGGCCCAGCGCGCGGCCGCTGCCGATGGATACATCCAGATGCCATGCAGGTGCAGGCAGTCTAGCTTTGCCGCCATAAGCCCTTGTACCAGGCTTGGGGCGAAGCCGAACTGTGACGGTCCGGTGACCCGGTGCAGTTCGACTTTCACGTCCCCGAACCGGGGGCGATCGGCTTCGCTGAAATGGTCTTCCAACGCAAAGACATGCGGCTCTGCACCCAGCTCTGCCAATAGCTGCGCTTGGGCGATGACCGCCTCGGACACTCCGCCGCCTAGCCGCGAGGCCGAGGCGGTCAGCAATCCGATGCGCTGACCGGTGATGGAGTGGCTGGCGCTGAAATTGTATGAGTTGGCGCTCATCGCCGGGGCACGACCTTGCGCATCCCCAGCACCCGGGCCCCCGCTCCGGGCAGGATCTTGCCCGATTGCATGGCTTGTTGGCGCTGCCGTTTGCGCAAGGCTGCGCCGGCCAACGCTTCGGCCGAAGGGATCGCCAGCAGCCCGGCCATGCCCCGCATAATCAGCAGCGGCAGGAACAGGTAAAAGCCGGCTTTCAGAAAAGTCAGAATGGTGCCATCGCGGAAGAACAGGATCGAGATTGGCAAGGCAAACATATAGGTGACAGTCTGAAAATTCGTCTGCGGCCCTTTGACATAACTATTGAAGGCCACACCCCAAAGATACCCGAACAACCCACACCATAGCGCCACGCCAAGGTAGCCGAGCTGGGCCCAGCCTTCGCCGGGCAGAGAATTGGTCATGCCGATCGGGTAGCCATAATCGAACAGCTTATACATCTGGATCGGTGGACCGATCGGCTTGTTTGGCCACAATCCGCGCGGGATCGGCTCAGTCAGAATCTGCAAATTATTGAGGAAATAGCCGTAGGTTCCGCTCCGCTGAGGGATGGCATAAACCAGGAACTCGAAATACTCGAGGTTCCCCGCGTCCATTCCTTCAAGGAAGCGGAGTTCATCGGCGCCATTCAGGCCCTGCACACTATAATCGTCCATGACCAGCGCCCGGATCGCCGCGCCGCGATCTTGGCCCACAATATTGAACATGGCGACCAGCGCAGCCAAGCCAAGCAGAACTCTGGGAACAAGCCATTTTTGCCGCTGCTCATAAAGGAACAGCAGGGCCAAGGCGACTGCACTTAGCACGAATACCCCGCGTCCGCCGGTCATCCCGCGCAAGACGATGAACACCAGCAACGGCATCAGCGACCACCAGCGGAATCGCAGCAGCCAGGCGAACATCAAAGCGAGCGGAGCCAGCATCATCTGGGCATCGACGAAGTAACCATTTCCGGAGGTGTTGACCGCAATGCCGGTGGCGGCGTCGCGCACCATGGTCGTTGAATCCAGAGCCTTGCTGGAAATGTCGCTTACCAGCGAGAGGGCGGCGATGGGAAACAGGACCAATGCCGAAATCATGAAGGGCTTCCACAATAGCGTCCGCTGCGCTTCATCGAATTGCGTGCGTTTGAACTGGAATGCTGCACTGCCCTTGCGCAGGACCATGACCGCAAAAGCGATCAGTCCCAGATTGGCTGCGATAAGGACTGTAGACTTGTCCTCCATCGATGGCTGGAACTCGTAAACGCGGTATATCACATTGTATTCGCGGAAATAAACTAGCGGAGGCCGCAGCACAAAGATCAGGAAGTGAAAGGCAAGGTAATAGGTGAGCGGATGGAACATCGACGCGCAAGACCGCTGGGAGTAAACCAGTGCGGTGATGGCCCAGACACCGGTGCTGGCCAGCAACAGAAATTCATACATGGGCGCAGCTTTCGAAAACCCGGACGTCAATTGGTGCTATTTGAACGGGATCAGCCTGCCCCAATCGCGGCGCAATTGCAAAGGTCCTGAACCATTGCAGATAAAGCTTAGCCATAGGACCGTTGCTGCATTCGCGCAGCTTGCCGGGTCAAGATTTTGTCAAGTTCTCGAAAGCCCATGATCATGCGCTCAAGTGAGATGGTATCGGCAACGAGGGCGCGAATGCTGTCAGAAAGCTGCACTTTGGGCGAGTTCAGACCCGAAAAGGCTGTCGCAATCCCTTGCGCCAATGCCTCAGCCCCGGTCCCAGGGATACGATAGCCGCTGACGCCCTCGATAATGGTGCTGTGTTCGGGGTGGTGCCGCATGGCGCCAGCATCATCGAACAAGAGTACCGGCAACGCGTAGGCCAGTGCGTGGTTTACGCTTAATCCGGCACTGCCGGGCACCACGAACAAGTCGCTTGCCGCAAAGAACCCGGCCAACTTGGCCTCGTCATAGATCGCTCCGGTCAGGGTGATGCCATCGATTGCGCCGGCCTGTCGGCGCACGACTTCGCGTTCCGGGCCGTCGCCCACGATCACCAACCGTTCAACCAGTCCTCGCTGCTTCAACCTCACAAATGCCTCGATCAGGACGTCTACGCGCTTGTCGGCATTGAGCCGGCCAACATACAGGAGCTGATATCCCGGCTTGCGATCGCTCGGAGCGCCATCTTGCTGATCAATTTCGATGGTGTTTTGCGCGACGCAAATCGGCATTCCGACTGGCAACTGGCTGCGCAGATAGGCAGCGCCTTGATCTGAGTAGCAAAGCTGTGCATCGGCGCGCTGCTGCAGCATCAGCCGGGTCTTTTGAACCAGCCGGTCACGCCAACTATCGAAGCCGCGTTCAAGATTCCAGCCTTGCGACCAAAACGCAAATGGGACTTTCTTCGGGCCCAGGGCGAGTTGCCAACTTGAGCTGAGCTGCAGCGAAAACTCGGCCACCAGCGCATCGGGCTTAAACTCACGCATGATCCGACCCATCGGCACATAAGCGCGATAAAAGTTGTTGCTGCTCATCGTCATCGGCACCGGGTGGAGCCATTCGTGATCTTCCGGCCGGGCAAGCTTCAGACCGTTTGCAACCGGGCGGTCACTTGCCACAACTTCCCAGCCAAGCTCGCGGTGGAGCTGCGCAAACACTGGAATTCGATAGTGCGGCACGAGCCGCTGAATAATTATGACCCGCGCCACATTTAGCCTTCCCCGCGCTTTTTTAACGCCAGCAAGACGCTCGTTTCCAGATTGGTAACAACGCGGTCTACAGAGAAATGCTCCTCGAACAAAGCCAGTGCCGCCATGCGCATCGCGGCCAGCTGCGCATGATTTTCGATCAGGCTGGCGATGCACATTGCCAGCCTGGCATGATCGTGCGGCGCCACACTGTATCCAGTGACACCTTCAATCACAGTTTCGGCAGCGGCGCCATCGAAGCTCGAAACGATCAGGGCAAGCCCGTAGGCAAGCCCTTCAAAACTGGCCAGTGAGCGATAATCGGCAAGGCTGGGCGCAACCAGCACATCGGCTCTGGCGTAGAATGCGCCGACGCAATCATAAGGTTTGGCGCCCACAAATTCGACTTGCGCCGCCAGGCCCAACTCGATTGTTTGCGCTTCAAGCGCCGCACGCTGCGGCCCATCGCCAACGACAGTCAGGCTAAGCTTCTTGCGCTGTTCCTCGCCCAGCAGCGCCAGTGACGCAAGCAAGTGGCTCAGACCTTTTCGCTCGGTAAGCGAATTGACAAACAGCAGCCGTACAATGCCGCCAGGGGCGACGGAACGATCAGGCTGCGGTCCGGGCGGATGTGAAGTAAGATAGGGAGCGGCCACAACCTTTGCGGGATCGGCCCGAAGATCCTCAATCGCGAAACGGCGGCCAGCTTCGTTGTTGGCCATTATCACGTCCGCGCGCCGGCAAGCCCAGCGCTTGATTGCCAGTACCAGCCAAATCCGGGATCCGCCGCGCGCTGCCGGATCAGATTCGATCAGTTGAACCCGCGCGATTTTCCCGGACAGGCTCGACAGCAGCATTGCGGCCAGGGCCAGCGGAGTGAACTCGATCGTGATAATGACGTCGGGCATAAGCCGGTACAGGGCGAGCATGGTTGCCAGCGAGGGCAGCGCCATACGGGTCAAATAGTCGGCCTCGCCGACTTTACGTTGCCAACTTAAATAGCGCAGGCGCAGAATTGGCAGCAGATTGACACCAATTCCTTCGCTATCCATATCTTCTGGCGCGACCGGGATTGTGGTATGCGGAAATTGTATCGTAAACTGGCGGAAAATATCCCCAAAATACATTAACTTACCGGAGTAGCCATAGCTCGGCGAAACCCAGACGACGCGGGCGGCGTGCCGAACGGGACCAGTCTCATCCAAAGTTTCAGCCCCAGCAACCATGCGCTTGTTAGAAGCGGCAGTTTGCCGGGGCTGACAAGTCCTTTTCGCAATGCTTCAGTTCAGATGATAGGCGTTGACCGTCCAAGTGGCGGCTGGCGGAATTGCCGATCCACTGCCAAGGTTCCGCAAACGCCATGTAACAGCGCCATTTCGGCTGCGCAGTTGGCACACCTCAAGGTCGCTGCCGAGGTCGTTTTGCGGTGTCGCAGTTGCCGCCATTCCCTCGATGGCCCCAGATAGTGGTACCGAGATTTCCGCCGAAACTGCGCCTGCCGCCAGCATAGGCTGCGCGGCAAGCGCGGCGCTTGCGACCAGGGCTGGCGGTGCTATTTCCTCCTGCCACACCACATCAAGCCCGGCAAAGCGCAGACGTATCATGGAGCCCGGAGCGATTACCCGCCGCGCCGGGAGCTTCGCCCCGGCACCGCTGGCGGCAAGCGTGCAACACGCACTGCTGCTGCCGTTCACCAGTGTCAGTTGATGCCCGTCGTTGATCCCGGCGGTTGGCAGGGTGAAGGCGAAATTGCCCGCACCATTGGCGAAAATAGCCATGGTATCCCCGGCAACCGAAAGCAGCGGCGCGGCGGCGATGTCCTGATAGGTACCCGACCAGTCGTTGACGATCCGCGTCCAGCTGTTGCCGCGGAAGCAAGGGTGGAAGTCGCTTACCGCCGCAGTCGGCGCACTGTATCGCTTGGATTCGCCGCTTGACTGTTCGATCAGGACGTTGGGGCCAATCGAGCCGGAATACGAGACCGGCTGGGTATGCATGCGGTCATTGCGGCGCGCTTCCTCGCTACGCGAGCAAGTCAGGCGGAGGCGAACGTCGGTCAGAGTCTTTGAGCCCGCCGTCGCCCCGCCGGTCAGTGCAACTGCCATGATGTCGCTGAGTTGATCAACCTGGGAAAGTACTTCGAGGTCGATGTCATGGAGACCCTCAGAATAGAGATCAGTCGCATCGATCAGCAAGGACGAATCAGTCAGTTTCAGCCGGCCGCGGGTCCAGCTGCCCAGCTTCACATTGCCGCAGTTGCGAAACTCTGCGTCTATGTCCAGCCATGGGGCCAGGCCGTCGGAGAAGCGCAGCGGTGCATTGCGGTTGGCTGATACGGTGTTGAGCCGCCCGCCCTGCATTCCGCCGGTGCTGATGCAATCCTCGAACACGGCGTTGACGATCCGGCCACGTCGGCCCGCCCAGCCTTCGAACGTAGCGTAGCCCCGCGTAACGAACAGTCCGTCGATATCGACATTGGTTCCGCATGACTGGAACATGTCACCGTTGGTTTCGGCAAGGACTGCCGAGCGCGTATAAAGCTCGCCGTTATTCTCCCCGGCCTGGAAGATCAGTTCGCCGCGGAAGCCCTTCACTGCGGAACGGATCAGACGAATATCGCCTGAGAAGCGATCTGGTTCAACTTCGATGCCCTTGTCGGTCACATCCCAGCCATCGCCATCGGACAGGCGCGCCGGGAACTCGAAATAGCTGCCGCGCGGGATTCCGCCGTTGAGCGTGATGTCGATTAGCGAGATGCCCGGACGCTCGGCTGGAGCTACTGGTAGGCTGGATGGGCAGCGCAGAAACAAGCCGCCGCCGCGCCAGAGCTGATTCTGCGCAACCGAGGGAGAAAAAACCACTTGCCAACCGGTTTCACGCGGATTGCCAGCGCTATTGCGGAAATTGAGCGTGGTTCCGCCGGCGCTGGAGGACGAGAGTGTCATCACCGAAGAAATTACCAACGGCCGCCCATCATACGCGTGCTGGCCGATAGTTCCATCGGGATCGCTGGTGCGGATCGGACAGAACAGGCGATATGCTGGTTTGGTGAAGACAATGGAACGGCATCCGATTGCTTCAGCATAGGCGACGGTCGCCTGGATCGCGGGCTGATCGTTGGCGGTATCATCGCCAATTGCGCCGCCAATCTCAACCGTCAGCACCCCGTTTAACGGCAAAGCGCGGAAGTAACGGGAATTTGAGCTCTTGCCGACGAAGCGAGGATGCGCCGCCTGAAATGCGGCGTTCGCCAGCGCATCGGCGACATAGCTTGCCCCACCTTTGCCGATCTCATTGTGACCGGTTGTGGTGACAATGTCAGTTCCGATCTTGATAAGCTGCACTGCAAATTGTGAAAAAAGGAAATCGGCCATCAAGCCTCCTGCTGGTTACTGCTGTGGAAAGGTCGCTGAAGGGGTGCCGCCAAATGCGCCGCGCCCCTCCGAAGCATGGATCATTGTGCGGCGATTAGGCCGGGGATGGCCTTGGCCACTGCTTTTGCGATCCGTCCGGCCAGATGAACATGACCCTCAATCGTCGGGTGGGCGGCATCGCTGCCCAGAACCCAGTCCGTATTGCCCGAGGTATTGACAGTGCCCTGTTTGCCCGTGCCAAACGTCCAGCCCTCGACAGGGCTATCAATGAAGGCAACGTTTCGGGGGTATTTGGCCGCCGCTGCCTTTTTGGCATCGCGGGCCCAGTTGTTGGCCGCCGACCAGGCTGCGCAGGTCACCGGACCGATCATGAAGATAATGATATTCGGATTTGCGCCGACTACGGTTGCCAACCAGCTTTCAACTGCAGCCTGAAGCTGGCTCTGGGTGGCGAGTGCAAAGTCGTTGCCGCCGCCCATCTCGATCACCACATCCGGGGTAGGTGCAACCACGTCGAGCGTGACTCGCTGGTTGAAGGTACTTTTGGTGTTGACGGCGCTGTTGAACCAGCCGGTTCCGCCGACGCCAGAAACCCAGGTGTCTGCCTGTCCGATCAGGTTGCCGATCACCGCACCCATCGCGCCCCAGGTCGGAGTATCGAGGCTGCCGGTGTCGACAATTGTCTGCAACAGGCTGTCGCCATGAACGACAACGCGCAGACCATCGGCCTGCGGCCAGGGTTCAGGCGAATAGATCGGTTCGGTGCGGATTCCGCAGAACTGGCCGACCGGACCAAATTCAAGCTCATAATTTCGGTTCTTGCGAAATGTTGCCGTGCCATCACCCCAAGTCACAGGAATATAGCGGAAGCTGGAGCTACCGAGGCCGATCAATCCGGCCTTGGAAAGCTTGCCATCAACCTGCATCCGAAAGCCGTGACCACCGCCGGTCGCGCCTTCCTTGACCCATAGTTCGAGCTTTGGTGCCGCAGTGGAAAAACGCACCCGGCCGACGCCCTGCACGAAGTTGGTCGTGGGGTCGGTGCCGTTGCCGGCATGGTAAGTGAACGGGCGGTAGGCATCAGTGTCGGGAAATACTGCGCTGTTGTTTGCCCAAGTGCCGCCAAGGAAGGTGTATTTGGCAGCATGAAGGGCCGGAGTGCCACTGACCGAAACCTGCCAGCTGGTTCCAGTAGCGATCGCTGTCGCGGCAGTCGCAAGGCCGATGGTCGGCAAGGCAGTGTCAAGTTGAGGCAGCCGGAAGCCGGTCCGCTCGATCGAAGTGCGCAGCGTATTGAGAATCCGATGGCGCTTCTGGCGGGCGACTTCGGCCAGGCCAATTCCGCGTGCGATCATGTCTGCTGCCATGTCTATTGCTCCATCCGGTAGACAATCGTGCCACTTGCGTAGGTTACATCGAGGTAGAGCAGGGCATTGACGCTTGATTCGTCCCACACCGGCTCGCAGCAATTGCCGGTGAACTGAGCCCAGCCGATCCCGCCCAGCGTCAGAGGCAGTTTTGTAGTGCCAGCGTCGGTTGAGCGAAGAACTCGCACACTACCCGTCCAGGTGCCTGAAAGTAGCAGCATTACTGGGCGGTCGAGCACCGGCACGAATGGTCCAAGAATGCCGGTTGCGGCAGTCGAACCGGCAAGTGCTGCAGAGGCGTTGATCGGCTGTTGCACGATCGGCAGCGGATTGGCGGCGGCGACTGCCGCGAGTGAATTGGTAATATCAGCAAAGCCGATCGCGACGGTCGGCACGTAGCCAGCCGGATTAAGGATGGGAGTCGAGGGCATATGTTCCTCCGGTTAGAGTGAACAAGATAAATAACCATATTGGCTCGTGTAGGAAAATGTTTTCTGTGGTCGTGGCCGTGGCTCGCGGTTAAGGTTGTCCGAATGATCAAAAGTCCGCCTACAGATGTTCCAAAACCCTCACGCTTCGTCTGTGTCTTCAATCGCCGCCGCGACGATTACCAGGTCCCGCTGGCATTGGCCGAAGCGGGTTTACTCGAATGCTTCGTGACAGATTTCTACCTTGGCGAATCACCGAAACCGTTGTGGCCGGGGCCCTTGCGGAGGCGGGCAATGCGGGGGTTGCCCGCTGCTAAGTCAAAGTCAGTCTGGCGATCCTTCCTGCTCCAGGCAGCACTTTCACTTTGGAGGAATCCGCCCGACTGGATGTGGCCTTTAAACGGACGCATTCTCGCGAAGGCGGCAGCAAAACGTGCCCGTCAGAGCGGCTCTGCGCTCTACTGTTATTCGTATTATCTTCCCGAATCTGTCGAGCGCCAACCCGGCCGCCCGGTGATTGACTTTGAATTTCATCCCGATGCGGCGCTATCGCTGGAAATTCTCCGCGATGACGCGGCCGCCTATCCCGAATGCGCGCAATCGTTTACCCGCGAGCTACTGGCCGAGCGGATTGATCGTCGGCACGGCTGGCACCTGGCTGATGCGGTTGTCTGCGCCAGTACGATGACGCGGCGTTCACTCGAACATGCTGGCTGCGATCCTGCCAAGATCACAGTAATTCCCTATGGGGCGCCGCCTTCGTCGGCGGCGCAATCAAGACCGCGGCCACCTGGAACGTGCCGCTTTCTGTTTGTTGGCCAGGGCATCCAGCGGAAAGGCTTGCACCATTTGCTTCGGGCTTGGCCGAAGATCGCTGCAACCGGCGCAGAGCTCACGCTGGTCTGCTACGCAATCGACCCGGCGTTGGCTGCCATGGCCAAACAGACTGGCGTCCGCTTGCTGGCCAGGCAGGAACGCGGCGATCTGGAACGGCTTTATGTGGCGCATGACGTTTTCGTAATGCCGTCACTGATCGAAGGTTTCGGCCTGGTTTATCTGGAAGCACTGGCAGCCGGATGTCATGTCATCGGCACGCCTAACACCGGTCTGCCAGACCTTCCGCTCGATTCAGCGGCGTTGACACTGGTCACGCCGGGGAAAATCGATGAACTGGCCGAGGCCATGCGAGCCCTCGTTAGGCATAAGGAGCAAGGCCGCCTCGACCCCGCTGTTATCGCTGCCCAGGTCGCAAAATGGCAATGGGCAGACTTCCGCTTGGCCATCGCGGACCACGCTCGGGCAGTTCTTAACGCCGAAACCGCGAGATGATCAGCTGCGCTGCGGCGGCCAAATGTGAGGGCCGGAGCGCATTGGGACAAATCCGCACAATCGCAATTGCGACGATAGCCAGCATAGTCAGGTCGAGCAGAGCGAAGGCAACCCCTGCCGAAACATTGCCAAAGCGCACCGCGAAACCGAAAATGCCAAGGCAGGCAATTGCTGCTGCCAGAATGTAAACGTAGGAAAAGCTGCCCTGCCGATTGATTGCAAGCAGCAAGCTCGAAAGGGGTGCCCACAGCGCGCCTGCCAATGCGGAGAGCCCCATCGCGATCATCAGTCCGCGCCCCGCATCCAGTGCCCCGCCTGACCAAAGCGTGATCAACTCCGGCCCCCAAATGGCCAACCCAAGCGCAAACGGTAGCGACAATGCCAACGCTACCAGCGCGACCGCCCCAACCAGCGTGTTGGCCCGTTCGGTCTCACCCCGCGCAATTGCGGATGCAAATTCGGGCATCAGCACCAAAGCCAACGTCTGTGCGCCCTGCAAGGCCAATCGCGCCAAAGTCCGCGCGGCGGTGAAAGCTGGCACTGCCGCTGCACCGGCGGCAAGTCCCAGCGCCAACACCGAGCCCTGGACCAGCAATGCATTGCCGAGCGTGATTGCCATCCCAGCCATTGCTGCGGGCACCAGCGCCCTGATGACCGATTGATCCGGTTTGCCAAGACCGGGACGCAACTGCGGACTGCGGCTCCATGCGATCGTACCCATCGCCAGAACGCCAACGGTGCGCGCGCCTAACATGCCCAAAGCCGCCGCTGCCAAGCCGCCGCCATTGAACACAATCAGCGCAATCAACGTGGTCTCAGCCGCCAGTGTAAACGAGTTGATGACCGTTCCCAAAGCCATTGCACCAGTACTGCGGAATACCACCAACGCCATTGCACCCAGCACGACCAGCAAGGCGTAGCAGCAAAACGCAAAGGCGGTCACTCGCGCATCGTCCGGCGAAAAACCTGCTTGGTTCGGCCAAATGGAATCGGGCAGAAGAAAACAGGCGAGCCCGGCAAAAACGAACAACGCTGCCGTAAAGAAAACCACGATCCGCAGCGAGCCATGATAGGCGGCGCGTGCGCCGGCCATGTTCCCGCGGGCGACTTCCATCGTTACTTGCGCTGTGGCAGCCGAGGCGAACCCGAAGTCACCCAGCGCCAGCAGGCTGGGTACTGCAAACAGCATCGACCAAAGGCCATAAAGCTCGACCCCCCAGTGAAGCGAAAGCAGCGGAACCGAGAGCAGCTGGGTAATCGCCACCACGGTTTTATCCGCGATTGTTGCACTCCAGCCCAAGGCAATGCGTCTGCGGCTCATCTAGTTGACCACCGCTGGAGGCTTTGCACCGGCGTGCAGCCATGATAGCAGGGTCTCATCGCCAAATTATGGGAGGCGGAATGGAGCTTGTTTTCCGTTTCATTGGTGCTTGTATTTTCACCTATTTCACAAGCCGGTTGACGTTGCGCTTGCCACAGCCGTGGAGCGGTGCGCGCGGGACTGTGGTGGCGCATCTGCTGTCGCTCGCTCTGCTCAGTGGATTTGTCTTCGTGCTGCGTCAGCAGTATCACATTTTTGCGCTGAAGCAGTTGGTGATCTATGCGGTGGCGCAAGGCTTGTGGCTTGGGGTTGATCTGATCCGCCGCCAACGCCCTGCAAGTTCTACCCGCTAGGGCACTAGCCCCCACAGCCACACCGGAAGGTAGGACAGAGCATGCTGCGGGCCCGTTAGCTTGATCTCGGTCACGCTCAATTTCTCCAGACGGAAAGCGGCATTTAAGTCAGGATAATCCATCGTCTTGCTGGTATCGCGATAGGCTTCGCGGGCGCCGCCCAACCGCCGCCAGAGCTGGTCTTCGCCTGATCCGATTTCTATTCCGATCAGGTCAGGGCAGGACAGGGCGGTCTCACCCTGATGCCGACAAGCGATTGAGAAAACGCGGTTGTCCTGCCCAAATCTGACCGAGATGATCCGCCCCTGCTCGGCAAAATGCCAGTTTTGCGTCTCGCTTTCTGCGGCCTGGGGCGACCCCATGACATAGCGGGCTTCGGAGCGGGTCATGCCCAGCATCAGCGGCCCATACATGTAGCTTGCGGTGCGAACCTGATACAGCGCGGATGCAGCATAGAGGAACGCAACCACCCACATGCCTCGGAATATTATCTGGCCAACTGCAAGCGAGCGTAGCCACTCCAGCCCGTAAAGCCGGTTTGAATCCTTGCGCCGCCGCTTACGCCGGTTGCGGCCACTACCCGGCGATGCTGTGGTGTCTTCCATGAAATCCCCCTGCAGTCCCGGCCATCATCCGCAACCGGCCTTCTATCGTTAACAGAGCTTGCTGAAAACCATCAAATACCCCGGCCGAGGCGGATCGCCAAGTGGCGTACTCCATCGCGCAGCAGCTTGTTTGGCGAAGGCCGGGGCAGCCCGAACCGGGCCTGCGCCACTGCCTTTAATTCGGCTGGGTCCATTGCCAATGGGAAACCCAACCGGGCGAGATCCCGAAACAGATCGACAAAACCGAACCGCTTTTCGGCGGGCAGGTGCCACAATGGCAAGTTTTCATCGCCGGGCTCTGCGGTGCGATAGCGCGGGCTGGTCCAGATCCGCTTGAGGATATCGTTCCCAAGCATCACCCGGTCGCCCAGCTGGGCGAGCACAATGCTCCACAGATGCTCCTCGGTGCGGATTGCCGCAGCTTTGCCGTTGTCACGTGCAGCCTGGGCAAACAATTCGGCAAAGCGCGGCCCCTCGCGACGCCAGGCAGCGATGCTGGTCGCAATCAGCTCGCCGCCGAAGTGGGTTACCGTGTCGCGCAACACCCCATCCGAGGCAGTCGCGATGGCGGCCATCTCACGCGGGGTCATGCCGTTCACCGGTGTGTCGACCGCCGTCTCGACGGCGTAACCAATGAAGTCGCAGTCCCCCAACCGATCGAACAATCGATCGAGCGGGGCGGTCACCACAACATCGCTATCGAGCAGGGCGAAGCGCTGGCTATCCTGCGCCGAAGCGGCAACAGATTCCAGAATATCTAGAAAATAGAGGACGTTACCCCACATCGGCGTTTTCGATTGATCCAGCCGCGCGGTTAGCGGAACCTGTCGTACTTCTACCTCGAGACGATCGAATAGCTGGCCCAGATCGATCCTGTCCACCTTTGGCGGAACCGCATTAGTGAACAGCGCCAGCGGCAGCGAGGGGTTGTTAATCCGGGCGCTGGCGTACAGCACTGCAATGCAGCGCCAATAGATCGCCTGAACCTTGGGATCGGCCGAATTGCCCCCGGCCGACGGGAAAATGCTGCCCTCGCCCGGGCGATCGACCACGAAGCCCGTGGCGAGCAGGCGCGCAGGCTGGGTCATGGCCCCCGCTGGAGCAACAGCCCCGCTTGTGCAAAGAACATGGTCGGCGCGAAATCGGTAAAGCGCTGCAATCGCCAGTCATTTTGGCGGGCCGCGGCTTCGATCAGCGCCACTGCCCGCGGAACATCTCCATCATAATCGTCCAGCGCATGATCGGAATTATCAAGATAGAGGATGCCGCCCGGTCGCAGGACCTTGAGGCCGACGGCGACACATTGGTCGCGAAAGCGGCCATCGACCAGCACCAGATCAAATCCCGCCTCATCCGCCACGGCGCAATAGGCCGCAGGATCGCTTGCCAGGCGGTAGTCTATAGCGGGGCCTTGAGGGAGCATTCCCTTTACCTTGGCATACCATTCCGGATGATGTTCGACCGAGACTATAGCACCTGCCCGCCCCGCAAACCACAGCGTCGACATCCCCGAGCCAAATTCCAGCACCCGGCTGGCGGGGGTCAGATGCCGGGCCAGCAGCGCCTGCGCATCATAGGAAATCCACGGGACCTGCGGGCGGTAGCCCAGTAACACCCGCAAGATAGCCCCGCCCAGACCCCGCGATCCGTTGCGCATCAACCGCGATAGCGACACCCGCGTTCCGGTGGCGTCATGAAAGCGCGTTCGCCGGTTGGGCGCGCCGGCGATCAGCTTGGTGAACAACCGGTGCATCGGGGAGGGGGCGGCCATTGTATCCCTACTCGGCGTAGTGCTGGGCAAGATCGGCAATTGCGGCAAAGATGTTCCCATCTGGCGTGCCTTCTACCGGCACCATGCGCGTTCCTTCAAGCATCCAGAAGCGATAGCCGAAGCTGGACAAAAAGTCATAGACATCCAGCGGAACCTGGCCTTGCCGGGCGAGCGCCGAGGCCGAAACTTCAAACATGATCACTGGCTTGGCAGCCTCGATGATTGGCCGTGCGCCCTCCAGGGCGGCAATTTCATAGCCCTCGACATCGATCTTGATGAAGCTGACTCTTGCCGCGTCGGCGGCTGGGACCAGATCGGCAACGCGCACTGCCGGAACTTCCTCGGTAGCTATCCCGGTCGCGCCGCCAAGCGAGAAATTGACCGGCGAGCCGCCAATGTGAAACAGCTGCAATGTCGCCGATCGGTCGCTGGCGGCGGCGTGATGGAGCACGATCCGTTGCTCCATCCGGTTCAACGCCACATTGGTGCTGAGCTGCGAGAATGAAAAGTGGCCGGGCTCGAAACTGTGGACACGGCCCTTGGGGCCACTGAAATGCGCCATGAACAGCGCAAAAATGCCAAAGCTGCCGCCGATATCGAGCACTACACTGCCCGGCTTGATCAAGCGGCCCACACCAAGCAGTTCGGGCTCGTAGTAATCGCGTTTAATATAGATTGAGGTCGAGCCGAAGCTGTGGAGCTTGGGGATCAACTGCATCTTTAGCCCGCCAGTCTTGAAACGTGCTATCGTGGCCCGCCCGCTGGTACAGGCCAGCAGCCAGGCTGGCCAGCGCGCCAAAGAGGCAAATGGATGCGCTGTATCCATGGCGTTCTGGGTAAATCGGCGGCGAAAGCCAGATAGAGTCATGACCGTTTATTCCTGCAGGATCATAGCGCCAGAGCGAGCCACCAACTGCGATACATCGGGGAGATAAGCTAGCGGGTTGGAACCGGCGCGTCGCCCGAATAATCGTAGAACCCGCGCCCGGTCTTGCGGCCGAGCCAGCCGGCCTCGACATATTTCATCAGCAGCGGGGCAGGGCGATACTTGCTGTCGCCGGTGGTGTTGTAAAGCACCCGGACGATGTCGAGGCAGGTATCCAGCCCGACGAAATCGGCCAGTTCCAGCGGGCCCATCGGATGGTTGAGGCCAAGGCGGCAACCCTTGTCGATATCGGCAACATTGGCCGTGCCCTGGCCCAGCACGAACACCGCCTCGTTGATCATCGGCAGCAGGATCCGGTTGACCACGAACCCTGGCTCATCCTCGGCCTGAACCACCTGCTTGCCCAGGCTCTCGGCAAAGGCGCGGGTGCGGGCGATCGTATCTGCGCTGGTGGCAAGGCCGGGGATCACTTCGATCAGCCCCATCACCGGGACCGGATTGAAGAAATGGAGCCCGATGAACCGCGCCGGATCGGGCGAGCTGACCGCCATGCGGGTGATCGGGATCGAGCTGGTGTTCGACGCCAGAATGGCATCGGCGCGCAGAACCTTGCCGACGGCGGCGAAGATCCGGTGCTTGATCTCTTCCTTCTCGGTCGCCGCCTCGATGATCAGATCGGCCTCGATCATCGGGGCGTAGTCACCCAGCGGGGTGATCCGCGCCAGCGCCGCCTCGGCTTCGGCAGGCGTCAACTTGTCGCGGCTGACCAGCCGGACCAGCGCCTTTTCGATACCCGCTTTGCCCTTTTCAGCCAGCGCCAGCTCGACATCGGACAGCAGCACCTTGATGCCATGCTGGGCCACGGTCTGGGCGATGCCCGTTCCCATCTGGCCGGCACCGATAACTGCTATGATCCGCATTGCCTGCCCCTTCGCAATTGCAGCAAAGCGCGCTGCCTAGCGAGTGGTGCGAGGCTTGGCTAGAGCATGATGCGATAAATCTGCATCGCAACATGCTCTATAATTCTCTGTTGTCGCGTGATTTATTACGAAAAACCGGTTCCCACTTTTTCGTATCACGCTTTATCGGTTTTGGCCGGGAATCCACAGCACATCGCCCGATCCTGCGGCGTTGATCGCGCGGGCAAGGACGAACAGATAATCCGACAGGCGGTTGGCATAGGCAAGTGCCGCCGGGTTGACCGGTTCCGCTGCGGCCAGCGCAGTCATCGCCCGCTCGGCCCGGCGCACTGCGGCGCGGGCGATATGGACGCGGGCCGCACCTTCGCTGCCGCCCGGGAGGATAAAACTGGTCAGCGGCGGCATGGTTTCATTCAGGGCGTCGATTGCTTGCTCCAGCCCAGCGGATTGGCTGGCAACGATCCGCAGCACCATCTGAGACGGCGTAAATTCATCGCCGGGAGTGGCCAGATCGGCTCCCAGATCGAACATATCGTTCTGGATCCGGGTCAGCGCGGCGGCGTGATCGTCAGTGCCCAGCGCCACCACCGCCAGCCCGATTGCGCTGTTGGCCTCGTCCACCGCGCCGATTGCTTCCATCCGGGCAGCGTGCTTGGGACAGCGCGAGCCGTCGACGAGGCCGGTGGTCCCGTCATCGCCCGTGCGGGTGTAGATCTTGTTGAGCTTGACCAAGGGGTTAGCGCGAAACAGCTAGCAGGATTGCGATTACTACCACTGCGGCTGCCTGATATTTGATGCGGTTGAACATCATCTTGTTCTGCAGCAACTGATTGGGGGTTGCCCCGGTGCCGCCGGGGTCGCTCTCAAGGTCCAGCTTGGTGCCTTGCATGAACGCGATGATACCGCGGACCAGACTGACGACGACCATGATGATCAGCACGGCGATGATCGGGATGAGGATGTAGTTCATAGCGCTGCTTCTACGCCTGGTGCGAGCGAAATGCCAGCAGGGAAGCGCTTGTGGCGCAATCGCTCTGCCAGCGCGTGGCCATCGCCCCCGGCGCGGCGTAAATCGGCAAGCGAGGGCGAGCCGCGCCGTTTGGCCAGCTTCCTGCCGTCTGCCCCGGTCAGCAGCCCATGATGATGCCAGCGCGGCACTGGCAAGCCCAGCAGCGCCTGGAGCAGCCGGTGGAGGTGGCTCGCCGCGAACAGATCCGCGCCGCGGGTGACCAGCGTTACGCCATCGGCCGCATCATCCAGCGTCGCGGCAAGATGGTAGCTGGCCGGGGCCTCCTTGCGCAGCAGCACCACATCGCCGAAGCTTTCCGGGCTTGCCAGTTGCGGCCCGGCGAGCGCGTCAACCCATTCGAGCGGCCCGGTGAGCGCCTGCGCCTTGCTCACATCAAGCCGCCATGCCGCGCCGGCTGGATCAGTGCCGCGCGCCCGGCAAGTCCCGGGATAGATCGGCCCGTCCGGCCCCAGTCCATCGGCTCTGGCCAGCAACTCGGCACGGGTGCAGTGGCAGGGATACAACAGCCCCATCGCTTTCAACCTCTCGCCAGCAGTGGCATATGTTTCAAGCCGGCTGGACTGGAACAGCACCGCGCCGTCCCCGCTCAGCCCTAGCCATTCAAGATCCGCCAGGATTTCGGGCACCATCTCGGCCCGGCTGCGGGTGCCGTCGATATCCTCGATCCGCAGCAGGAACCTGCCGCCCGCCGCATGCGCCAGATCATGCGCCACAATCGCCGCATAGGCATGGCCCAGATGCAGCGGGCCATTGGGGCTGGGGGCAAAGCGGGAAACGATCACGCCTGCACCCTCCTGTGGATTGCGACCATACGCAAGCCTTGACGACATGGCGCTGTCCGTGCTGGATTCACGCTCATGAACCGACTTGAAACTGTAACGCTGAACTGCGACTGGAGACCATGCTCAGAACCGAGCTGATTGAACGCGCGGCCCGGTTCCGCAGCGTGGACGACGATCCGTCGCGGCACCTGTCCAATTGTCCGGCGCTGGTCCTCAACGCCGACTATACCCCGCTGTCCTATTACCCGCTCAGCCTGTGGCCCTGGCAAACCGCGATCAAGGCGGTGTTCCTCGAACGGGTCGATATTGTCGCCAGCTATGAGCGCGCGGTTCATTCGCCCTCGCTCGACATGAAAATCCCCTCGGTGATCGCGCTGCGGCAATATGTCCGCCCCAGCGAATTTCCCGCCTTCACCCGCTTCAACCTGTTCCTGCGTGACCGGTTCACTTGCCAGTACTGCGGCAGCCCCCGCCAGCTGACCTTCGATCACGTGATCCCCCGGCGGCTGGGCGGCAAGACCAGCTGGGAAAATGTCGCGACCGCCTGTGCACCGTGCAATTTGCGCAAAGGTGGACGCACGCCGCAGCAAGCCAAGATGCCGTTGCAAGTGCAGCCGATCCGCCCAACCAACTGGCACCTCCAGGAACGCGGCCGCGCGTTCCCACCGGGCTATCTGCACGAAACCTGGCGTGACTGGCTTTACTGGGATGTCGAGCTGGAGGCGTGAGCGGAGACTACTCACCTGCCTGATCACACCCCCGCCAGGGTCTTTTGCCGTCGCCGCTGGACCGAACTGCCAAGTCCGATCGCTTCGCGGTATTTGGCCACGGTCCGCCGGGCGAGGTCAAAGCCTCTGGCTTTGAGCAGGTCGACCAATGCGTCGTCAGACAGGATCGCGCGGGCGTCCTCAGCGTCGATCAGCGTCTTGATTGCCGCCTTGACGGCTTCGGCGGAGGCTCCGCCTTCGCCGCCGGTCATGCCGACGCCCGAGGTGAAGAAAAACTTCAGCTCGAACGTACCGCGATCGCAGTGGAGATATTTGTTCGAGGTTACGCGGCTGACGGTCGATTCATGCATCGAAATCGCCTCGGCCACGGTGCGCAGGGTTAGCGGGCGGAGCTGTGAGACGCCGCTGCGGAAGAAGCCGTCCTGCTGTTTGACGATTTCAGCGGCAACCTTGAGAATAGTCTTCTGCCGCTGGTCCAGAGCCTTGAGCAGCCAGTTCGCGTCGGCCAACTTTTCCGACAGCCAGCCGCGTGCTGCTTTGTCATCACAGGCCCCGCGCAGTTCGACGTAATAGCTGCGGTTGACGATCAATCGGGGCAGGGTGGCTTGGTTGAGCGCGATGTCCCAGCCGCCATCGGTTCGCGCATTGATCAATATATCGGGCACCACCGGCTGGCCGCCAGCGCCGCCAAACCGGAGTCCTGGCTTGGGATCATAGCCGCGCAGCTCGGCCATCATCCCGGCAAAATCCTCGTCATCGACCCCGCACATCCGTTTCAGCCGGGCAATTTCCCCGCGCGCAAGCAGATCGAGATTGTCGATCAGGCGGGCCATGCAGGGGTCATAGCGATCCGCTTCCTGGGCTTGCAGGGCAAGGCACTCTGCCAGGTCGCGCGCACCCACTCCGGTCGGATCGAGCGACTGGATCAGTGCCAGCGCGTCCTCCGCTTCGGCCAGGGCCACGCCCAGCTCACCCGCCATGTCGCGCAGCGACACGGGCAGATAACCCGCCTCGTCCAGCTGATCGATCAGATAACGGGCAATGAAGGTGGTCCGCGGATCGTGGCTGGCGGGGCCGACTTGCGCATGGAGGTGCTCGGTCAGAGTTTCGGACTGCTGGCGGCGCTCTTCGATGTCGGGGCCATCCTCGCCGCCGCTGCGGAAGTCGCCGCCCCAATCGGCATCGCCCGGGCTGCTATCGCCAGTATCGCGATCGACGTCGAGCGCAGTGCGATCAATATCGAGCGGACGATCATCCGCCGCCCGGCCCTCGCCGATCAGTTGGTCAACCGGGGAACTTTCCAGTGTAGTGCGGCGGACATCGTGGTCGTCACCCTGCGGCTCGGTAGGAGGCGCACCTTCGCCCAGTTCAAGCAGCGGATTGGCGTCGATCGCCTCGCCGATGAACGCCTCGATTTCAAGGTTCGACAGCGCCAGCAGCTTGATCGCCTGCTGCAGCTGCGGCGTCATCACCAAAGACTGGGATTGGCGAAGGTCAAGGCGCGGGCCGAGGGCCATCAATCAGTCCTGGCGGGGCTTGCGCCTCACAAAGTGAAGCCTTCGCCCAAATAGAGCCGCCGCACGTTTTCATCTGCGACCAGAGCTTCAGGACTGCCAGCGAAGAGCACTTGCCCGCCATAGATGATGCAGGCGCGGTCAACGATATCCAGCGTTTCGCGAACATTGTGATCGGTGATCAACACCCCGATGCCGCGGCTGGCCAGGTCTTTCACCAGATCGCGGATATCGCTGATCGAGAGCGGATCGATCCCGGCGAACGGCTCATCGAGCAGCATGATCGATGGTTTGGCGGCCAGCGCGCGGGCAATCTCGCACCGTCGGCGTTCCCCACCTGACAGCGCCATGGCGGCACTGGTGCGAAGCCGGGTGAGGCCAAACTCCTCCAGCAGCCGCTCCAGCTCTTGGGCGCGAACTTCGGCGTCAGGCTCGACCAGTTCGAGCACGCAAGCGATGTTCTGCTCGACCGTCATGCCGCGGAAAATCGAGGTTTCCTGCGGCAGATAGCCCAAACCCAGAATTGCCCGACGATACATCGGCAGCTTGGTCACATCGACACCGTCCATCAGGATACGGCCCGAATCCGGTCGGACCAGACCCATGATCGAATAGAAACAGGTGGTCTTGCCGGCGCCATTGGGGCCGAGCAGGCCTAGCACTTCGCCTTTACCGACCGAGAGAGAAATATCGGTCAGCACCGCGCGTTTGTCATAGCTCTTGGCAATCGAGATCACCTCAAGCCCACCCTGCGGAATCGGCTGGGCGGCATCGGTATTGGGCTGGGCTAGCAAGGCAGTGTCAGTCATCTACTGCCCGGTCTAAAGTCCGAAATGGCGAACCGCAAGCGTCGGTTGATCCATTTGGCAGGTTTCATGCATGGCTTGCTTATCGGGCTAGCGTACGTGGACCGGTTAACAAGGGTTGATCAACGCCGCTAACGGTGTTTTACTCGCTTGCAGGGGATCAAAGAATAACAGGGGATGGCGATGGTTAAGGCATGGCAGCGCAGCAAGGATGGACGGTCAGAAAATGCCCGTCCGCTCGATTGGCGCAAACGGATGAGCGATCATATTGCATATGCCTTGCTGGCCTATACCGGCCTCCAGATTTTCGTGACCATGGGCGCGCTTCATGCAAAAGGCGGCTCGTTGCTGCCGTATTTCGTACTCGTGCTGCTGGTCGCAGCGATCATCCCGGCCTGCCGCCGGTTTGAACGGCGCTGGGAGCGGCTTGACGATATTCAGGCCGCTGATCCAGAACTTATCAGCTTCTATCGGCGCGACCGGCTGGCACTGTGGCTGTTGGCGATCGGCTTGCCCTTCGCGGTGACTGGGATGTTCACCCTGCTGTCGATGTTCTTCGCCTGAACCCAAATGTTGCCGAACGGCTGCGGGCTCCCTAGATCAGCCCCTTCCGATCGGAGACTTGCCGCGCCATGCAAACCCCTGAAGCTGCCCAGAACCGCGCCAGCGCGCTGATTGATCGTGCACGCCGCGCCGGGGCTGATGCTGCCGATTCGATATATTACGGCAGCTCGTCTGAAAGCGTCCAGGTCCGGCTGGGTAAGCTGGAAGATGTCGAACGCTCGGAAAGCGAGGCGGTCGACCTCCGGGTCTTTGTCGGCCAGCGTTCTGCCAGCATCAGCTCAAGCGATATGTCGGATGAAGCGCTGGATGAACTGGCGGCCCGCGCGGTCGCCATGGCCCGCGCTGCACCCGAAGACCAGTATGCGGGCCTTGCCCCGCAAGATCTACTGGCGCGGGAATTCTCGCGCGCGCTTGATCTGGCTGATCCAGTAGAACCTACACCCAAGGCGCTGCGAGCCTTGGCCGAAGCGGCGGAAGACGCGGCGCGCGCCACTTCCGGAGTGACCAATAGCGAAGGTGCCAGCGCCAGCGCCGGGCACAGTGTGCTGGCGCTGGCCACCAGCCATGGCTTTGCCGCAAGCTATGATGGGACCAGCCGGAGCCTCAGTGCCAGTGTTATCGCGGGCGAGGGCGCTGGGATGCAGCGCGACTACGGGTTTCGCAGCGCCCGTCATGGCGGTGATCTGCCCTCGCCGGAAGAGATCGGCCGGATGGCGGCTGATCGTGCGGTGGCACGGCTCAATCCCGGACGGCTCAAAAGTGGCTCGATGCCGGTCGTGTTCGATCCGCGGGTCGGCGGGTCACTGATCAGCCATCTGGTTGGCGCCATGACGGGAGCCGCAATCGCGCGGCGGTCCAGCTTCCTGCTCGATCATGAGGACGAAATCCTGTTCGATCCAGCATTGGTGATTACCGATGATCCGCTTCGTCCGCGCGGGCTTCGCTCGCATCCTTTTGATGGCGAGGGATTGCCGGTGGCCCCGCGCAATCTGGTTGAAGGCGGCAGGATAACCGGCTGGCTGATGGACTGCGCCTCTGCCCGCCAGCTTGGCCGCGCCCCGACCGGCCATGCGTCACGCGGCAATGGCGGCGCGCCTGGCGCGGGCCCGAGCAACGTCCATCTCACCGCCGGAATAGTAACCCCGGCCGAGCTGATGGCCGACATTGCCGATGGTGTTTATGTGACCGAGCTGATCGGCCAGGGGGTCAACGGGGTAACCGGCGATTACAGCCGTGGTGCCTCGGGTTTCCGCATCATCGGCGGCGAGCTGGCCGGGCCGGTCGCCGAATTCACCATCGCTGGAAACCTGGTCGCAATGTTCGCGGCGCTGGTGCCGGCCAATGATCTTGAATGGTACCGGGCGATCAATGTGCCGACATTGCGGATCGATGGGATGATGATCGCGGGGGATTGAGCGGAAGGTTCAGACGCCCGCTGACTTCGCACGTTCCATCGCCTCGACGATATAGCGTTTGGCCGTTTCGGCGTCGCCCCAGCCTTTCATCTTGACCCATTTTCCGGGTTCCAGATCCTTGTAATGCTGAAAGAAGTGTTCGATCTGCTGGGTGACGATCGGCGGCAGATCTTCGTGGCCGGCGATCTCGCTATAGTACGGAAAGGTCGAATCAATCGGCACGGTGATCAGCTTTTCGTCGCCGCCCTTGTCATCATCCATCATCAAGACACCAACCGGACGGACCCTGATTACCGCGCCGGGAATGATCGGTGAGCGGGCGATGACCAGCGCATCAAGCGGATCGCCGTCCTCACCCAGCGTGTGGGGCACAAATCCGTAATTGGCCGGATAGCGCATTGCGGTGTGCAGGATCCGATCAACGAACAAGGCACCCGAAGCCTTGTCGAGCTCATACTTCACGGGTTCGCCGCCGATCGGGACTTCGATGACGATGTTGAGTTCATGGGGCGGGTTGGCACCGGCGGGGATCAGGTCAATACGCATCACTTAGTCTTAGCGGGGCCGGTACCGGGCCGCAACCGGGGTGGCGGCAGGCTGTGCTACTTCCCACCCAGAGCGTTGATAGTAAAAGCGATTACACCCAGATTGAAGACAAATCCGGCGAAGCAATGCAACACCGCGATGTGGCGGATACGCGGCTGGGTTATCGCCACATCCGAGGTCTGGAAGGTCATTCCCAGAGTGAAGGAAAAATAAGCGAAATCAAGGTAATCTGGGGTTTTGGTGCCAGGAAAATCGAGCCCGCCACGATCTTTGCCCGGGCCTTCACCGGCAGCGTAGAACGCATGGGCATAGTGCAGGGTGTAAATCGTATTGGCGAACAGCCAGATCAGCAGCAACGTCCCGATAAGCTTAGCCATCGCGATGGAATCGCCAGTCTTCGCGCCGTTGAGCTCGCCGGAAATCGACGCCATGATGACCAGTGTGAGCACGGTCGTGATGACCAGCACTATCACTCGATTTGCGTCATTGCTGGCCGAATGCAACCGCATTGCATCAGCACTGCTTTGCCGCAGGATAGGGATCAGCGAGACCAGAAAGCAGGCAGCGGCAAAATCGAATGCCATCGCCGCAGCATCTTTCCACTCCGCGCCGGGAAACAGTTGGAGATAGGTCAGGAAGCCCAGCGGCAGCAGTGCCAGAAACATCAGGAACCGCGCTGGGGCGATCCAGTTGCCGAGCCTGACCGGGCGCGCATCAGGCCGCTGCGCCTTCATGCGCAAAACCGGGGCTTAGTGGCCGCTATGCCCCGGACCGGGAAGAGGGGATAGGAATTGCGCATTGTGGCCGTGTCATGCCCTTAAGTCGGCTCTGGAGCAACGCTGGCTTGCGTCCTCGCTTGCCGATTTTGACCGATCCTGCTCGGCAATTTGGGCTGGAGGTGCTTTCGCGGTCCGACGATTGTTCCAATTCGCGCGAAATCACTCTAAGCGCCGCTCCATCATGACCCGTGAGACACCCCAGGCCATTCGTGGCACCCAGGATATTTTCGGCGCCGAGGCCGAGGCTTTCGCCCATGTCGTCGAGACGTTTGAACGGGTGCGCAAGCTCTACCGTTTCCGCCGCGCCGAAATGCCGGTGTTTGAAAAAACCGAGGTGTTCAGCCGCTCGATCGGCGAGACCACCGATGTCGTCTCGAAGGAGATGTACAGCTTCCTCGATCGCGGCGACGAATCGTTGACCCTGCGCCCCGAATTCACCGCGGGCATCGCCCGCGCTTACCTCACCAACGGCTGGCAGCAACACGCGCCGCTCAAGCTCGCCACCCATGGGCCGCTGTTCCGCTATGAGCGCCCGCAAAAGGGGCGTTACCGGCAGTTCCATCAGCTTGATGCCGAGATTATCGGCGCTGCCGAACCACAGGCCGATGTCGAACTGCTGGTGATGGCCGATCAGCTTTTGAAAGAGCTGGGGATCAGTGACGGCGTGACCCTGATGCTCAATACGCTGGGCGATGGCGCCAGCCGGGAATCGTGGCGCAGCGCGCTGGTCGATTATTTCCGCGCGCACCAGGCCGCGCTGTCCGAAGATTCACAAGAGCGGCTGGAACGCAATCCGCTGCGGATCCTCGACAGCAAAGACCCGCGCGACAAGGTGTTTGTGGCCGATGCGCCGAAGATCGACGATTATCTGAACGCCGAGGCGCAGGATTTCTTCGGCGCGGTCACGTCCGGTCTGGATGCCGCAGGCGTCAGCTGGATCCGCGCCCCGGCACTGGTCCGCGGCCTCGATTATTATCGCCACACTGCGTTCGAATTCGTCACCGACCGGCTAGGCGCGCAAGGCACCGTGATCGGCGGCGGGCGCTATGACGGGCTGATCGAAACGCTCGGTGGGCCGCATACCCCGGCGGTGGGCTGGGCTGCCGGGATCGAGCGGTTGGCGATGCTGGTGGGGGATGTGCCGTCCACAACACAAGCTGATATAGCACTAATTCCAAGAGGGGACCTTGCGGAGGAACTCACGTTAGAGATC
>JANLQQ010000148.1:0-6221 GCA_031367905.1 Novosphingobium sp. | reverse complement strand
TTGCAGCTGCACGATGGGTGATAGGCACTTTCGACCTTGGCCGCGATGAAGGCGTCGATGTCCTCGTCGCTCACGACATCGGCCCCCGGCGCAAGCTCGCGCCCGCGAAACGGCGCGAAGGCGGCCTGCGCGAAAATCTCGCGGGTCAGCCGAACGCAGGCGCGCATTTCGGTCCAGTCGTCGGGATGGCTCATATAGTTGAAGCGGATCACCGGCTTGTCGTGCGGATCGGGCGAGCGCAGTGTCACGCTGCCTCGGCTTTTGGAGCGCATCGGCCCGACATGCGCCTGAAAGCCATGTTCATGCGCCATCGAATTGCCATCATAGCTGACCGCCAGCGGAAAGAAGTGGTACTGGATATCGGGATAGCGGACCCCGGCCTTGCTGCGAATGAAGCCGCAGCTTTCAAAATGGTTGGTCGCACCAAGGCCATTGCGCAGCAGCAGCCAGCGCGCCCCGATCAGGCCCTTGGCGATGAGCCCCATCGATGGGTAGAGCGAGACCGGCTGGGTGCAGGCCAGCTGGAAATAGAACTCCAGATGATCCTGCAAGTTCGCGCCCACCCCCGGCCGGTCCGCCAGCACTGCGATGCCATGCACACGCAGTTCAGCCGCCGGGCCGATGCCTGATAGCTTGAGCAGCTGTGGTGTATTGATCGAACCGCCGGCCAGTATAACCTCGCGGTTCGCGCGCAGCTGATGCAGCCGCCCGCCGCGCTCATACTCAACCCCCACCGCCACTCTGCCGTCCAGCAGCACCCGGGTGGCCAGCGCATGGGTGATGACCTTGACCCCCGCCCGCTGCATCGCCGGGCGCAGATAGGCCTTGGCCGCACTGCACCGCGCGCCATCCCGCACGGTCATGTCCATCCGGCCAAAGCCTTCTTGCTGCACCCCGTTGACGTCCGCAGTCACCGGATAGCCCGCCTGCGCCCCGGCATCGATCCAGGCCTGATAGAGCGGGTTGCTGAGCGGGCCATAGGTTGTGTCGAGCGGGCCGTCGGCTCCCCGGTATTCATCGCCGCCAGCCGCATGGCGCTGGGCACGTTTGAAGTAGGGCAGGACAGCTGCATAGTTCCAGCCTGCCGCGCCCTCATCCTGCCAGCGTTCAAAATCGAGCGGATTGCCGCGCACATAAACCAGCCCATTGATCGAAGATGAGCCGCCCAGCCCCTTGCCGCGCGGGGTGTGCAGCCGCCGCCCGCCCAGGTGCGGCTCCGGCTCGCTTTCATAGTGCCAGTTGTATTTCTTCGTGTTCATCGGGATCGCCAAGGCACTGGGCATCTGGATGAACACCGAACGGTCCGACCCGCCATATTCGAGCACCACCACGCTGTGGCCTGCCGCGCTCAGTCGGTCCGCCAGCACGCAGCCCGCCGAGCCCGCCCCGACGATGATGTAATCGAAGGCTTCAGTAGGGGGCATCGATCGGCTCCATCGCGACATAGACGCTTTTTAATTGCGTATAGTGCTCGATCGCAGCGCGGCCATTCTCGCGGCCGAGGCCCGATTGCTTGTTGCCGCCGAATGGCAGTTCGATCGGGGTGATGTTGTAGGTATTGATCCAGCAGGTCCCGGCATCAAGCTCGGCAACCACCCGGTGGGCGCGGGTCAGATCATTGGTGAATATCCCGGCAGCGAGGCCAAACTCGGTATCATTGGCGCGGGCGATCACCTCTGCCTCATCCTCAAAATCCAGCACCGCCATGACCGGTCCGAAGATTTCCTCGCGGACGATCGCCATCTCGTCGGTGCAATCGGTGAAGATGGTCGGCTGAACAAATGCGCCTCGCGCCAGATCCCCGGTTGTCACGCGATGGCCGCCGGTCAGCAAGGTCGCGCCTTGCGCCACGCCCCGCGCAATATAGCCCAGCACCTTGTCCAGATGCGCGGCCGAGATCAGCGCGCCGATATGCGTGGCCGGATCAAGCGGATCGCCCAGCTTCATCGCCTCGGTCCGCGCTTTGAGCTTGGCAAGGAACGCATCGCGCACTGCGGCGTGGACGAACACCCGCGTCCCATTGGTGCAGACTTCACCTGCCGAATAAAAGTTGGCGAGCAGCGCCCCCGAAACCGCCTCGTCCAGATTGGCGTCCTCGAACACGATCAGCGCCGATTTGCCGCCCAGTTCCAGCGTGACGTATTTGAGCGTGCTAGCCGCATCAATCATCACTTTTTTGCCAGTGCCAACCTCGCCGGTCAGCGACATTTTGGCGATGCCCGGATGGAGGCTAAGCAGCCGCCCGGTATCGCCCTTGCCCTGGACCACCTGGAACAGCCCCTCGGGCAGGCCCGCCTCGAGATAGATTTTCTCCAGCTCGATCGCGGTCAGCGGGGTCAGCTCGGCCGGCTTGAAGATCATCGCATTGCCGCAGGCGAGCGCCGGGGCCGATTTCCAGCAGGCAATCTGCAGCGGATAGTTCCACGCCCCGATCCCGCCGACCACCCCCAGCGGCTCGCGCCTTGTATAGCCGAACGCGCCCGTCCCAAGATCGAAATGCTCGCCCGCAATGGTCCGGGCAAGGCCCGCGTAATATTCGATGCAATCCGCGCCGGACAATACATCGACCGCGCTGGTTTCCTGGATCGGCTTGCCGGTATCGCGGGTTTCAAGCGCCGCCAGCTCATCATTGCGGGCGACCAGCAATTGGCTTGCGCGGTGCAGGATTCTGCCCCGTTCGACGCCCGGCACCTTGGCCCATTTGCGCTGCGCCTCACTCGCGCGGGCGACGGCCCGGTCAACTTCGGCGGTCCCATCGATGCGGATTGTCGCCAGCACTTCGCCGGTTGCCGGGTTGAGCGTGTCGAAGCTGGTTTCCGGTTCGCTACGCATATTTCCCGAATACCACCTTTGGAATGAGTCCCGATAAGGCCTCTTACGGCCTGCTATCGGCGAGTTGAAGCTCCATGCATGGCCATGGGCAAATTGATCAGCTATTTTGATACCTCAAATAAGAACTACTTAACTCTTGATGGACCGCCCGGATTCAAGGCGTTTTCCCTTGTCGCGCATCGCGGCGTTTTGCACTATGTCCGCCATAAGCCGCAACAAGCGGACTAAATAATCAAACAGGGAGTAATGATCGATGGCCCATCGTTCCACGCGCTCGTTCGCAATGCTTGCCCGCAGCAGCGCAATCGCTGCCCTTGCAATCGCCCTTCTGCCCGGTGCCGCCCTGGCTCAAGCTGCCGAGGAAGGCGCCGAACCCGATATCGTTGTGACCGCCCAGAAGCGCGAGCAGCGTCTGCAAGATGTCGGCGTTTCGGCCACCGTGCTGGGCGAGGCGACGCTGACCAACCTCAACATCGTCAATGCCACCGACATTGCCCGCGCCATCCCCAATCTCAAATACAACGCCTATTCAAGCTCGCAGGTGGTGTTCAACATGCGCGGCGTTTCGCAGAACGATTATGGCGATCAGCAGGAGCCGCCGGTCGCAGTCTATCAGGATGATAGCTACGCCAGCTCGATCAACACCGCGAGTTTCCCGGTGTTCGATCTGGCCCGGGTCGAGGCGCTGCGCGGACCGCAGGGCACGCTGTTTGGCCGCAATGCCACCGGCGGCGCAGTGCAGTTCATCTCCAACCAGCCGACCAAGGAATTCGGCGGTTATGTCGCCGCGACCTATGGCCGCTACAACCAGACCATCCTGGAGGGCGCGGTGTCGGCCCCGCTGGGCGAAAGTGCCGGCCTGCGGATCGCCGGGATTTATGACCGTGACGATGGCTTCATCAAGCACCTGGTCCCCGGCTTCAAGAATATCGGCGCCAACAATCACTGGGCATTGCGCGGGATTCTGGCGCTGGAACCGTCGGCAGACTTCAAGGCCAAGCTGACCGTGCGATATGCCCAGGCTGACAAGGAGCGTCAGGCCGGGCTTTATTCGAGCGAACCGGCTTGCCCCAATGCGCAGTTTCAGGGGGAATTTACGCCGGTGGGCGTGACCTGCCCCTATTGGGTCGGCTTCGGCACCCCCGGCCCCGGCACCACCGCCACCGGCTATCGCAACGATGCGATCACGCCTTCACGTGGCGGCACGCCTTGGGCGACCGAGGAAACCTCGCCGTCCTACGTCAATCGCAAGCTGTTCGGTGCGACGCTGCGGCTCGATTATGCGATCGGCAATGTCGATCTGGTTTCGGTGACCGACTATCAGACGCTCAACAAGTTCTACACCGAAGGCGGCGATGCCTCGCCCGATCTTGGGGTGGTGTTCTTCCAGGGCGCAAAATCGCATCAGGTTTCGCAGGAGCTGCGGCTTTCCACCAAGCTTGGCTCGGCCTATCTGGTCGCGGGCGCATACGGGATGATCATCGATGGTGATTACACCGGCAAGTTCGCCTCACCGTTCTATGGCTATGATCCCAGTGTCGCCTTTTCGCAGCGCACCGAATCGCTGGCGGTCTTTGCGCAAGGCGAGTTCGAGCTGAGCGAACAGCTGAAGCTGATCGGCGGGGTGCGGTATTGGCGCGACACCAAGACCGGCAGCTATCTCGGATCAGAGCTTGGCTACACCGGGGTCGGGATCAATTTCTCCACCGCGGGGGCCAGCTTCAATAGCTATGGCGGCCCGGCCCAGACCACCGGCGTATTGGTCAACGGCGCATCGGCCAAGCCGACCTTTGACGACATTACGCTGCGCGCCGAACTTGATTACAAGCCCGATCCCGACACGCTGATCTATGCCAGCTTCAACCGGGGCAGCAAAAGCGGCGGGTTCACCTTTTCGACCGGCACGCCATTTGCGGGCTTCGAAGCGGCCTTCCTCAACGGCATTCCCTACAAGCCTGAAGTGCTCGATGCTTATGAGCTGGGGCTGAAGATCAAGCGCGGGATCGCCTCGTTCAACCTCGCCGCGTTCCATTATGATTATCACGATTATCAGGCGTTTGCGCAGGTCGGCCCGATCCAGTCGGTGATCAACCTCCCGGCCAAGCTCAATGGGGTCGAAGCCGAACTGAACCTGCGTCCGGTCTCAGGGCTGACGTTCTCGCTCGGCGCTTCGTTCCTCGACAGCAAGGTCTCGAATATCCTGCTGCCTGATCTGGCCACCGTGGTGGAGAATGATCTGCCGCAGGCCGCTGGCTTCTCGGGCAATGCCATGGCGCGGTATGAATTTGACTTCGCTGGCGGCACTGCCTCGCTTCAGGCCGACGCACTGTGGACCAGCAAGTTCTGCTTCACCGTGCTGTGCGCGCCGGTTGAGCGCGAGAACGGCTATCATGTCGAGAATATCCGGATCGGCTATGCCTCGGCCGACAAACGCTGGGAAGTAGCCGCCTATATCAACAATCTGTTCGAGGAACGCTACCGCGCCTACGCCTTTGACAGCTCGCTGTTCGCCGGGCTGGTCGCGGGGGTCTATGCCAAGCCGCGCACCTGGGGCGTAACCGCCAAGCTGCGCTTCGGGGCCGAATGAGCCTGGCTCGATGAGCGCAGAAGCAGCCCCTACGCTGCGCCGTCAGCTAACCTGGGTCGATGCCTTCTGGGCCTCGAGCGGGGTCCCGGCGGGGGTTTTGCTGACGATGGGCGGGATCGCCACCGTGATCGGCCAGCCCAGCTGGGTGGTGTGGATCGCCTCGATCCTTATGGGGTTCATGCAGAGCTTCGTTTATGCCGAGATTGCCGGGCTTTACCCGCAGAAATCGGGCGGTGCCTCGGTCTATGGGGCGGCGGCGTGGTTGCCCTACAGCAAGTTCATCGCGCCCATTTCGGTGTGGTGCAACTGGCTCGCCTGGTCGCCGGTGCTGGCGCTGGGCACCAGTCTGGGCGCCGGATACATCATGGCCAGCCTGTTCGCGCCCGATGCCGCGATCAATACTTGGCAAGTGCCATTGCTGAACCTTGATTTTATCCGCGAGGGGCTGCACCTCAGGATCAATCTGGTTTCGATCATCGCCAGCCTGTTCCTGCTGCTGACCTTTGTGCTCCAGCACCATGGCGCGGCGCGGGCGGCGGCGGCGCAGAAGATCATCGGGCTGGTCTGCCTCTCACCGCTGATTCTGGTCGGGCTGGTCCCGATCCTGACCGGTGATCTGCCCTCCGAGAACCTGTTCCCGCTGCTCCCATACGTCCGCGATGCGGCCGGGCAGATGAGCTTTGGCACTTGGGATGTGATGGGGCTGACCTTGCTGGCGGGCGCGATGTTCGGCGCGGGCTGGTCAACCTACGGGTTTGAAACCGCGGTTTGCTACACCCGTGAGTTCAGCAATCCCAAGCAG
>JANLQQ010000145.1:0-18319 GCA_031367905.1 Novosphingobium sp. | reverse complement strand
GGAACGCGTGGTCACCCGCGCTGCGGCGCTGCTCGGCATGGGCATCGAACCCGAAGGCGCGCGCGAGATTGCCCGCCGGGCGCGCGGCACGCCAAGGGTCGCCGGGCGGCTGCTGCGCCGCGTGCGCGATTTCGCCCATGTCGCGGGCGACGGCGTGGTCAATCGCGCAATTGCCGACAATGCGCTGACCCGGCTCGAGGTCGACAAGCTCGGCCTCGATGCGATGGACCGGCGCTACCTCACCATGATTGCCGATATCTACAAGGGCGGTCCGGTGGGGGTTGAGACACTCGCTGCCGGGCTTTCCGAGCCGCGCGATACGGTGGAAGAGGTGATCGAGCCTTACCTGATCCAGCTTGGCCTGATCGCCCGCACCGCGCGCGGCCGCTGCCTCAATGACCGGGCCTGGCAGCATCTCGGCCTCGCCCCGCCAAGTGGGAGCCAGGCGGTGTTATTCGACGACGAAGAGTAATTTGCGGCGCTGATTTGGTCGCAATTACAAGCCGATTGGTTCCATAACGGGACAACTGCCTTGCGCCGGGCCTATACTGACCAATATCCCCACATCGGGACAGCCGAAACAGGGTTAATCCTATTGTAGCTGCGACCTCTCTCTGCGCTTCTGGCCTTCCAGGGATGTGCTGGCCAGATAGCAATGGCTGGATACGAAGCCCTAAAGGCAAAGAGAGCAGAGCTTATGTCGGTACGGATGGCCCTTGCGAAACTGTCGGCCTGTGCAGTGGGCGGAGCGCTGGTTGGCGGCGGCGCGGTGCATGTCGCCGAAGCCCCGGCCGCCCAGGTTCGGTATGTCAAACATGCCCGGGCAACTTGCCCGGGTGGCGATTTCAACGGCAGCGCACCGGGCTGCGGCAAGGCCCGGCGCCATATCGTGCGCCGCCCTGAAGTGGCCGCGCCGCGCTCCGTCAAGCGGATCCGCCGGGTCGTCACTCGCACGGTTACCTGCGCCGCGCCCCAGCAAATGGCGATGGCCCCGATGGCAGCGCCCTATCTGCCGCCACTGCCACCGCAGCCGAGCAGTTCATCGGGCGGCGGCGTGACCGTGGTTGGTGGTTCGAGCGGCGGGTTCGGCGGCGGCTTCTTCGGCGGTTTCTTTGGCGGCGGCGGTTCTGGCGGCGGCAGCGTGGTGGTTTCATCGACCAGCACCGGCTCTACTTCAACTTCGGGCGGTTCCAGCTCAAGCTCAAGCTCGGGCGGCTCAACCTCGACCGGGGGTAGCTCGTCCAGCAGCTCGAGCGGCGGGATCACCAGTTCAACCACCACCGGCGGTGTCTCGACCTCGACCGGCGGTGTCTCGACCTCGACCGGGGGTGTCTCAACCTCGACCGGGGGTGTCTCAACCTCGACCGGCGGTGTTTCGACTTCCACCTCGACCTCTTCGGGCAATGTCAGCACCAGCTCGGGCAATAACTCGACCAGCTCGTCGTCGGGCAATGTGAGTACGTCTTCGTCCACGTCGGGTAACGTCAGCACCAGCACATCGAGCAGCTCGTCAACTTCGGGCAATGTCTCGACGACCAGCTCGACCAGCTCCTCAACCTCGTCGAGCACCAGTTCCTCGACCTCGACCGGCGGGGACACCACCACGACATCGACCACCTCGGGCGGCACCGAAGTTCCCGCGCCCCCGATGCTCCTGCTGTTTGGTGCTGCCGCAGCCGCGCTGGTTGGCCGGCGCCGGATCGGCCAGGTCAAGGCCGCCTGATTATTGCGGCTTTTCCCGCGTGACCCGGGGGACACCGAAACTGAAAGGCGCGAGTCCTGGCGGGACCCGCGCCTTTTTCCTGTCAGCCGCCCGCAAAGGTCAGGCCGCCAGTTTCCTCAGCACATAGTGCAGGATCCCGCCGTTCATGAAGTACTCGACCTCGTTGGCGGTATCGATCCGGCACAGCGCGGTGAAGCTGAAGGTGGAGCCATCCAGCCGCGTTACCTGCACTTCGACATCCTGCTGCGGTTTCAGCGCGGCGACCCCGGTGATGGTGAAGCAATCATCGCCGGTCAGGCCGAGGGTGGCGCGGGTGTCGGTTCCCTTGAACTGGAGCGGCAGCACGCCCATCCCGACCAGGTTCGAGCGGTGGATCCGCTCAAAGCTCTCGACGATCACCGCCCGCACGCCCAGCAGATTAGTGCCCTTGGCGGCCCAGTCACGGCTTGATCCAGTGCCGTATTCCTTGCCCGCGATCACCACCAGCGCGGTGCCATTGGCCTTGTGCGCCATCGCCGCGTCATAAATCGACATGGTCGCGCCATTATAGCTGCTCATCCCGCCTTCGATGCCGGGGACCATTTCGTTCTTGATCCGGATATTGGCGAAGGTGCCGCGCATCATCACATCGTGATGTCCGCGCCGCGCGCCATAGGAGTTGAAATCCGCGCGCGCGACCTGATGCTCCATCAGCCACTTGCCCGCTGGCGAATCCGCCTTGATCGAGCCAGCCGGACTGATGTGATCGGTGGTGATCGAATCGCCCAGGATCGCCAAGGGCTTCGCCTCGATGATGTCGCTCACCGGGGCCGGGGTCATGCTCATCCCTTCAAAATAGGGCGGGTTGGCGATATAGGTGCTGCCCGCGCGCCAGCTGTAGGTTTCGCTGCCGGTGACGTCGATCGCCTGCCAATGCGCATCGCCCTTATAGACTTCGGCATAGCGCGCCTGGAACATGGCGCGATCGACGCACAGCGCGATGGTGGCGGCGATCTCGTCATTGGTCGGCCAGATGTCGCGCAGATAAACCGGCTCGCCAGCGGTGCTGGTGCCGAGCGGCGTGGTGGTGAAATCCTCGGTCACGGTGCCTTTGAGGGCATAGGCGACGACCAGCGGTGGGCTGGCGAGGAAGTTGGCGCGGACATCGGGCGAGACCCGCCCTTCAAAGTTGCGGTTGCCCGAAATGACCGAAGCGGCAACGATGTTATTGCCATTGATCGCGGCGCTGATCGGTTCGGCCAAGGGTCCGGAATTGCCGATGCAGGTGGTGCAGCCATAGCCGACCAGATTGAAGCCAAGCGCATCGAGATGGCTCTGGAGGCCCGCCTTGATGAGGTAATCGGTGACGACCTGTGATCCCGGCGCCAGCGAAGTCTTGACCCACGGCTTGGGTTTCAACCCCAGCTCATTGGCCTTCTTGGCGACCAGGCCGGCCGCCACCAGCACGCCGGGGTTGGAGGTATTGGTGCAGCTGGTGATCGCGGCAATCACCACATCGCCGTCGCCGATGTCGAAGTCCTTGCCCTCCACCGCAACGCGCGACTGGGCCTTGTTGTAGGTGCCTGCAAGATCGGCGTTGAATACATCGTCCACCTCGGTAAGCGCGACCTTGTCCTGCGGCCGCTTTGGTCCGGCGAGCGAGGGGACGACGCTGCCCATGTCGAGGCCCAGCGTATCGGTAAAAATCGGATCCTCCGCGTGCGGATCAATCCACAGTCCCTGTTCCTTGGCATAGGCTTCGACCAGCGCGATCTGGGCTTCCTCACGGCCGGTCAGGCGCAGATATTCGAGCGTCTTGTCATCGATCCCGAAGAAGCCGCAGGTCGCGCCATATTCCGGGGCCATATTGGCCAGCGTCGCGCGGTCGGCAAGACTGAGCGAGGCGAGGCCCGGGCCGTAATATTCCACGAACCGGCCGACCACACCATGCGCGCGGAGCATTTGCGTCGCGGTCAGCACCAGATCGGTGGCGGTTACGCCTTCGGCCAGTTTGCCGGTCAGCTTGAAGCCGACCACTTCGGGGACCAGCATCGAGACCGGCTGGCCGAGCATCGCGGCCTCAGCCTCGATCCCGCCAACGCCCCAACCCAGCACGCCCAGGCCGTTGATCATGGTGGTGTGGCTGTCGGTTCCGACGCAAGTATCGGGATAGGCTACCAGATCGCCATTCTGATCCTGCGAAGTCCAGACAGTTTGCGCGATATTTTCAAGATTCACCTGATGGCAAATGCCCGTACCGGGAGGAACCGCCTTGAAATTGGCGAGGCTCTTCGATCCCCATTTGAGGAAATCATAGCGTTCAATATTGCGGGCATATTCGATCTCGACGTTCTGCTCGAACGCCTTGGGGTGGCCAAATTCGTCAACCATCACTGAGTGATCGATCACCAGATGAACCGGGACCAGCGGATTGATCCTTGACGTGTCGCCGCCCAGCTTGGCGATCGCATCGCGCATTGCGGCCAGATCGACCACGCACGGCACCCCGGTGAAATCCTGCAGCAACACCCGGCCCGGCCGGTACTGGATCTCGGCGCCGGTAACCGGATTGTTCTGCCAATCGGCCAAAGCCTGGATATCGGCGGTGGAAACGGTGAAACCACCATCTTCAAACCGGAGCAGGTTTTCCAGCAACACCTTCATCGAGAATGGCAAGCGGCTGACGTCGCCAATCCGGGCTGCAGCCTTCTTGAGCGAATAATAGGCAACCTCGCGGCCGCCGACCGTCATGGTGCTGCGGGTCTGAAAGCTGTCCTGTCCAACCTGGGTCATATGCGCTGTTCTCCTGTAGCTGGATGGGCCGTGCGTCGGCGCCGATGGGCCTTGTCACGGCGCAGCCGTTGCGCGTTCAGGGGCGGCGCGTCAAGGGGAGCGGATGCAGAAAATACGCCTGAATTGGCGCTAAAGAGCCGTCTGCTCGGTCCGGCGCGGGGCGGCGATCCAGCAGCCGATCACGATCAGCACCACGCCCAGCACCGTTGCCACAGTAATCGCCTCGTCAAACCACCACCAGCCCATCCAGGCTCCCCAGATGAAGGCAGTATACTCGACCGCTACCAATGCCTGTGCCTCGGCCCGGGCATAGGCCCATGACAGCAGCATCAGCGCCACGACCGCCAGTACCGCCCCTCCGAAGATTTCGCGCGTCGTTGCCGGGCCGGGCAGCGCCGCCAGCCACGGAGCAGCTATTGCCAGAACCAGAAAGACAAACAGGCTTTGGAAAAAAGCAATCTCTTGCGGGCCGGCAACCTGGGCCTGCTGGCGCTGCAGGATCAGGTTCCACGCATAAAGTACCGCCGAAAACAGGATCGCCGCTATTCCCCAGCCCGCATCGGCGGTGAAATTTGCATCACCAATTCGCGCGCCCGCAATCACCAGCACGCCGGAAAACCCCAGGATCGAGGCGAAGATAGCGCGGCGTTCGACCTTCTCGCCCAGCATGACCGCGGCAAGATAAAGCGCGATCAGCGGGGCAATGAACGAAATCGCGATCGCCTCGCCGATTGGCAGGCGGACCAGCGCCCAGAAAAAGCTGGTCGCCATCGCGGCGCTGACCATAGCGCGGATCGCGTGGACCTTGAGCGCGGGGCGGCCCGGCCAACGCCCGCCGCCCAGCCACCAGAGCGGGAACATCAGCAGGGCCCCAAAAGCCGAGCGCAGCAGCATGGCATTATAGGCCCCCACCGCGATTGCGGCGCTTTTCATCAGACCGTCCATCAGGCTGAAACTGGCAATCCCGGCGGCGGCGGCAAGAAACGGCATGATGGGATGGTGGCGGGACATTGGGGTGGCTCTAGGGCTGTTGCTTCGCTCCGTCACCTGCCAAGGATCGGGATTTTGGCCAATTCAGCATACCGCAAGGACTGGTGCTTGAAGGTGACGGCTGAAACAGGCACAACAGTGGCCTATATCCGGCACCGACCGGACTGGAGTTGACGAAGTTGGACATGAAAATGCGGGGCAAAAGCTACCTGATGACCGGAATCAGTCCATTGGTGCCGTTTGGCGCGCTGGTCCTGGCGGCGCTGGCGCTGGGAGCCGGTTCGGCAGGAGCCAGGGCACCTGCGCCTGCTCCGGTCAGTATCCTGCCCGCTCCGCAGCCTGCTCCCGCACCGCAGCCTGCTCCCTCGGCCAGCGCTTCTCCGGCCCCGGCTCCCACTGCCAGCCCGGCTGTGCCGGTACCCCCGCCACCACCCCCGCCCTCGCCTGAGCAATTGGTGATGAGCTGGAAGCTGGGCGATGCCCGCGCTTTGCTTGATGTAATCGCAGGGCTGGAGGCCGAAGGGTTGATCCCGGCAGACTACCAGCCCGATGCTCTGCGCGCCGCGATCGCTGGGGGCGAGGGCGCTGCGCTTGACGATCAGACGAGCCGTTCGTTCCGCTGGCTTGCCGAGGATATGCGCGATGGCCGGACCCGGATGGAATCGCGCACCCAGTGGTTCGCGGTTGATCGCGATGTGGAAGCGGCACCCACTGCCGAACTGATGACCAGCGCTATCGATAGCCATGATGTGGCCGGCGTATTTGCCGGATTGGTGCCGACCAACCCCGACTATGCTGCGTTGAAGGCCGCGTTGGCCCTGGTGCCCCGCGCTGACCGGAAAACCCGCGACTTGATCCGCGTCAATCTGGATCGCTGGCGTTGGCTCTCACGAGAGATGGGGCCATTTTACCTGATCACCAATGTGCCCGAATTCCAGCTGCGGCTGACCGTGCGCAACGAGATTATCCGCAGCTACCGGACTATCGTTGGCAAGCCGGGCAAGACCGCGACCCCGCAACTGGCCGAAGTGGTGCAGGGGGTGATCTTCAACCCGACCTGGACTGTGCCGCAATCGATCGTCAAGGGCGAAGGGCTTGGCGCGCGGCTGGTGGCCAATCCGGCGCAGGCAGCGCGCGAAAACTACAAGGTTACCAAGGCGGCCAATGGCACGATTACCGTGGTGCAGCAGCCGGGGCGGGGCAATTCGCTGGGGCTGATGAAGCTCGACATGCCGAACCCGCACGCGATCTTCGTCCATGACACGCCCTCGCGGCGGTTGTTCAATCTGGAGACCCGCGCGCTCAGCCATGGCTGTATCCGCACTGAACGCGCGGTCGAGCTGGGCATGACCATGGCGATCCTGGGCGCGGGGATGACCCCGGAACAGGGCGTCGCCTATTCGACCTCGGGCAAATATACCCTGGTGCCGATGACCAAGACCTTTCCGATCTACATCACCTATTTCACCATGGCGACCGACGTGACCGGCAAGATGCGGCCATTTAACGATATCTACCAGCGCGACGTTCCGGTGCTTGCCAGCTTTGCCACACCCCGCAAACTGTGGGACGGCCAGCGGATCAGCAAGGAAGAGATCATCAAGCTCGATAATCCGCTTTAGGGTGCCGCACCCAGCCGTTAGGCTGGAAAAATCCTCAAACCTCGATCCGGTCTGCAAATAGCAACCGCCCACCCGAGAGGTGCCATAGCGCTTCGTTGAACTGGGAGGGGGCCATGGCAAAGCAGCCTTCGCTGCGGCCGAGTTTGCCTTGCCGGGCGATCATATCGGGCGCGGCATACCAGGCCGGGTGGATCACGATCGCCCGGTCCAGCGCGGTCGAATTGTCCTGATCGAGGCCAAGCAGGCGGATCGAGGTGCCGTATTTGCCATGGTACCATTCAGCGGTGAGGTACGCCCCGCGCGAGGTCGCTTCGGAGCCCGGCGCGCGGGAAAAACTGTGCAAGAAGCCGGAATGCTCTGGATCAGAGCCGCGGCCATGGGCAACATAGAACGAGCGGATCGTGCCATTTTCAAGATTGGCAAAATGCAGCCGCGGCAGGGTGGACGGCCGGGCGAAATCGGCGATGCCGACAATATCGCGGCGCCACAACGCCCCGCCCGCACGCTCAGCCTCGCGCTTGGCGATCTCGAGAACGCGGCGATCATAGGCCGGGTTGGGCACCACTTCGGTCGGCAAGGGGGGCTCAACCGGAACCGCAGGCACCGGCGGCACAGTCTCTAGCCCGAAGGCCTTATCGAACAGTTCAGGCAGCGATTGGGCAGTCGCGCGAATCGGCAGCGCGAGGGCTGCGCCTGCGGCCAAACCACCTGTCAAAAGCTCACGCCGTTTCATCAGCCCAACCATAAGCCCTGATGGATAACCAATTGCTGAACGAATCGCTAGCCAGAATCGGCAGAAACGCTGGCAGTTGCGCCGAGCCGCCCCAGCTCGGCGCCAGTTAGGCGCATTCCGGTCCAGCCATCCATCAACCGTGCGCCAAGCTTTTGGTAAAAGCCGATTGCCGGTTCGTTCCAGTCGAGCACTGACCATTCGAGCCGGGCGCAGCCGCGTTCCACCGCAAGCGCTGCAAGCTGGGCGAGCAGCGCCTTGCCCAGTCCGCTTCCGCGCGCGCCGGGCTGGACGAACAGATCCTCAAGGTAGATCCCGGGCAGTCCCTCGAAAGTCGAAAAGTTGTGGAAGAACAAGGCAAAGCCCTGCGCCGCGCTGTCCACCTCGCCAATCATGACTTCGGCATAAGGCCCATGGCCGCCGTTCTGGCCGAACAGCCGTTCGCCCAGCACCGTTTCGTCAAAGCGAACCTCATGGGCCAGTTTTTCATACGCGGCCAAAGCGCGGATCAAGCTGGCAATCAGAGGTAAATCGGCGGGTGTGGCAGGGCGAATCGAAAGGGTCATGACGGCAAACTCCCAAACAAACGAGGTGACAGACGGGGCCAGAGCAGGCCGAGTGAAAGTCCGGCCATCACCAGCGCAAAGGCGGCCAGTTTCCAGGGTTGCAGCGGCTCGCCCAGCAACACCGCCGAGGCGCCCAGACCGAACACCGGGACCAGCAGCGCCAGCGGGGTAACCGACGCCGCCGGATGCCGGTGCAGCAACCAGCCCCAGGCGGCATAGCCGAACATGGTATTGCCAACCGATTGCCAGATCACCGCTGCCCAGGTTTTCGAATCTGCCGCCGCAATCCCAGCCGCCATTCGCGGCCAGCCTTCGGTGACAAGCGCCAGGGCCAGCAGCGGCGGCACCGCAAAGGCGCTTGACCACACGACATAGGCCAGCATGTTGACGGACCCCGCCGCCCGCGCGGTCATATTGCCCAGCGCCCAGCACAGGGCTGCGCCGACAACCAGCATCAGGCCGAGCGGAGTAGCGCTGCCATCGGTATGCAGTGCGATTGTGCCAAGACCGCCTGCCGCCAGCGCCATGGCAACGATCTGGTAAGGCGCAACCCGCTCACCGGTCAGCCGCATCGACAGGGCGATGGTGAAAAACACCTGGACCTGGACCACCAGCGAGGCGAGGCCGGGGGTGATATCGCTGCGCATTGCGGTGAACAGCAATCCGAACTGCCCGGCCCCGATCAGCACGCCATAAACAGCCAGGTTGGCCCATGAAACCGCGGGCCGTTTGATAAACAAGGCCAGCGGCAGGAAGGCGAAAGTAAAGCGCAGCGCCGCCAGCGTCAGCGGCGGCAAATGCGCCAAAGCCTGCTTGATGACGACGAAATTGCTCCCCCAAACCGCCATCACGGCCAGCGCGAGCAGCAGGTGAAGCGGGGGTAATCCTGAGCGGTGGTCAGCAGTCATGGCGCGGCTTTAGAGCATCGCGCGAAAAAGTGGATACCGGTTTTTTGCAAAAAACGATGCGACCACAAGCAGATAAAGAGCGGGATTCAATTCAGATTTAGCGCCTCCCGCTTTAGCCATTGGCGGGCGCTGCGGCGATCGCGTCAGCTACCGCCGATGGTCATCCGGTCGCCGTGGAGCTCGACTTTGCCCAGCTGGCGCAGCGCGGGTTGGCCCAGCAGGTTGGTTTCCAGCCCATCAAGCACGACTACCTTCATATTGCGGAATTCCGTACCTGCGACACTCAGCTCCTCGACCTCGATGATCGTGCCATAGCCGGTGCCGGACGCAGTCTGCATCAAGGGTTCGAAATTCGCTGGATCAACCTGCAGGCCCAGCCGCTGCGCCTCATTAACCGTGATGGCGATGGCATCGGCCCCGGTATCGATCAGAAAGTCGGCATTCTGGCCGTTGATCTGTGCGGTCAGGGTGAAATGGCCGCCGCTGTCACGATCGATAACCAGGGCGCTGTCGCCGCCATCAGCCTCCTCGATCTTGGCAGGCCGGGTCGAGCTTAGTATGATCGCCTGCTGCGCCGCGCTGTCATCGCCCGCAGTATCTAGCAGCGCACCTGTCCCCATCGACATGACAGCCATGACGAAGATTGCGAAAAAAGTAAGGGCAAAGAGGCGCGCCATGGCCTTGGTCTAGGTCAGGGATGTTACCGAATTGCCAATGGCCCGGTGTTAGCTTCAGCGGATCAGGCGGATGTCGATGCCCAAATCCAACTTGCGCCAGTCTTGATCGGCGGAGAGGACGGGCCGGCCTGTAACAAGGCCAAAGGCCAGACAGGCCCGGTCGGCAAAGGATGCGCCCATGAATGAGGTGGGCTGACGCAATTCGGCGGTAAGGCGAGCAAGTCTGCGATCGAACGTCGCAACCTCGATTTCGAGGCGATCTGCCGCTTCCTCGGCCCGATCGGGATTGCCGTCGATTGCAATGACCCGCTGGACAACCTCGGAGAAATTAACCGCGAGTATCTGGCTTCCCCGCGCATGGGGTGCCACGTTCACTGCCCCGGTTTCATCAAAAATCAGCGCCAGCAAGGCCGATGCATCGAGAATGACGCTCATTTCCGCGCTGCCTCGGCGCGCCGTTCGGCAATCAGCTCATCGACCATCGAGCGGTTCGGATCGGATTTCATGGCTTTGAAAGTCGCCTGCACTTCACGGACGACCTGCTCGTAAGTCTTGATGACCAGCGCATTGCCCGCCCGCTCAAATACCAGCGTATCGCCGTCTCTCAGGCCAAACTCCCGCCGCAATTCAGCCGGGATGACGATCTTGCCGCCTTTGATCAGCTTGGCGTGATAGGACATGTCAGTCTCCTTGGGTCTTATCATGTCTCAAGGGTGCCAAAAAGGCAATCAGGACCTACTCCGCCGCCTCGGCCGTCCCTGCGTCGTTCATCGCCGCCTCGATCTCCGCCGCTTTGGCCTCGACCAGCGCCACGATATGCTCGAGCATGTCTTCGCTCTGGACGTGGTGATCGGTCACGCCTGACAAATAGACCATATGCTTGCCATTGCCGCCGCCGGTCAGGCCGATGTCGGTTTCGCGCGCTTCGCCGGGGCCGTTGACCACGCAGCCCAATACCGACAGCGACAGCGGGGTCTTGATATGGCTGAGCCGGGCCTCGAGCGCCTGGACGGTGCGGATCACATCGAAGCCCTGGCGGGCGCAGCTGGGACACGACACGACCCGGACGCCGCGGGTGCGCAGGCCCAGTGATTTGAGGATTTCAAACCCGACCCGCACTTCCTCTTCAGGCTCGGCCGAGAGCGAGACCCGGATCGTGTCGCCGATCCCGGCCCACAGCATATTGCCCATCCCGATCGCGCTTTTGACGGTGCCGCCGATCAGCCCGCCAGCCTCGGTAATGCCAAGGTGGAGCGGGCAGTCGGTCGCCTCGGCCAGTTGCATATAGGCCGCGACCGCCAGGAATACGTCGCTGGCTTTCACCGCCACCTTGTATTCGTGGAAATCATGGTCCTGCAGCAGCTTGATGTGATCGAGCGCGCTTTCGACCAGTGCCTCGGGGCAGGGCTCACCGTATTTTTCGAGCAGGTCCTTCTCGAGGCTGCCGCCGTTGACCCCGATCCGGATCGCGCAGCCATTAGCCTTGGCGGCGCGGACCACTTCGGCGACGCGCTCGCTGCTGCCGATATTGCCGGGATTGATCCTGAGGCACGCCGCGCCGGCATCTGCCGCTTCGAGCGCGCGCTTGTAGTGGAAATGGATGTCGGCAATGATCGGAATGCGCGACGCGCGGACGATCTGCCGCAATGCTGCGGTGCTTTCCACATCGGGGCAGGAGACGCGGATCAGATCGGCCCCGGCATCTTCGCAGCGGCGGATCTGGTTCAGTGTCGCGACCGGATCGCTGGTTAGCGTGTTGGTCATGGTCTGGACGGTAATCGGCGCATCACCGCCCACCGGCACAGTGCCAACCATGATCTGACGGGATTGGCGGCGCGCGATATCACGCCAGGGTCTGATTGAGGACATGGGAGAGATATAGGGAGTTAGAGCAACTTCGCGAAGAGGAATTCCGCATCAAGCTGTGAGCCGACCCGGAAGGTAACGTCAGCGACCTTTTCGAAGCCGTAGCGCCGATAGAACCGCTGCGCACCCTCATTGCCGCTGAATACGGAAATCTGCACCTCGTCAGCCCCGCGCGCCGCAAATTCGCCCATCGCCCAGTCCATCAGCGCCCGACCAATTCCCGACCCGGTTGCTTGGGACAGGGCGTATAGCTGCTTGAGTTCGAGGACATTGCGCCCCCGGGCATACTCGGGGAAGCTGCAGCTTAGGCCAAGCTTGCAATAGGCGACCAGCCCGCCATCGCGCTCCGCCAGCCGGTAGAGCCGGTCCGGATTGGCGAGCTCTGCGGCGATTGCCGGTTCGGCATAGCTCTCGATCAGAAACGCAGCCAGATCCTCCGCCGCGTACATATGACCGAATTTCGCCACGAAGCTGTCGATGGCGAGGCGCGAAAGCGCAGGGATATCGGCCGCATTTGCCGCGCGCAGGATCAGTTCGGTCACAGGGTCCTCGTCATGCAGATACTGAAGTCATCCGCCACATAATCGGCGAAAGGCGGGCATTCGGCAAAGCCATTGGCCAGATATAGCCGGCGTGCCGCAAGGAACGGCACGGGCCGCCCGGTTTCCAGGCTGATCCGGGCATAGCCACGCGCCCGCGCCTCATCCAGCAGATGATCGAGGATCGCCCGGCCTATGCCTTTGCCGCGATAGTCCGGATGGGCGCGCATCGATTTCAGCTCGCCATGGCCCGGCTCAATCTGCTTGAGCGCACCGCAGCCAGCCAGCGCGTCGCCAGCCCAGACGCTGTAGAATGTCACGTCGTGCGCGCGGAGCCGCTCGATCGGCATGGCATGGACGCTGTGGGGCGGTGACCACTGGTGCATCTCTTCCAGATGCAGCCGCAGCAGCGCCGCGATCTGCGGCCCCGAAAGGTCGTCCTCGATAATGCGGAGCGGCGTTGCCATCACCGCTATCTGCTACGCGCAGCAGTGATCTGGCAAGCGCGACGCGCCCGACTCTGCGGATAGGCTGAGGAATCCTGACCATCGCGGGCAGGGAATTGACTCTCTCGGCGCTGTGGAATAGCCAATCACTACTTGGTGCCGGCCTGTTTCAGGGTCGCCCGACTCCGAGTGACCAGCTGACTTCGCGGATTGTCTGCAAGCGCTGGTTCAACAGGAGGAATATTCAATGTTTACAATCCGTCGTGCGGCCTTGCTGGCTGCTTCCTTTACGCTTGCCTTTGCCGTCCCGGCAGCTGCCCAGTCCGATCCGTTCATTGGCGGGGATTATGTCGATGTCACCGGGGTTTCAATCGATGATGGCCACTTCCTTGATTATGCTACTTTCCTGGCCGGCTATTATCGCGCGCAGGAACAATATGCAGTAGCTCAGGGCTGGCAAACCAGCTGGGAAATCCTTGCCAATGTCCACAAGCGCAAGGGCGAGCCCGACCTCTACCTGATCCGCCGTTTCAAGAGCCTGCCCGATGGGGTCGAAGGCGATCGTCGTTCCGCGATGATCCGCGATCATGTCAAATTAACCGATGCGCAAATGGCAGCGGCTTCAGGCGATCGGGCCAAATTCCGCCATATCGATTCGAGCCAGCTGTTGCAGGCGATGACCCTGCGCAAATAACCGGGTTCATTTCGCGGGAGGCGGCTCAGCTGCCTCCCGCGTATTTGTCTGCCTTGCGCTTGCCCATTCGCATGCCGCCTTCCAGCCGCGCTCTCAGCTGGGTGTAATAGGCGTCCAGAAAGGCGCGCTCGTCGCCTGCGCCGGGGTTCCAGCCAATCTTGCGGCAGATCGCCTCGGCCACGGCGGCCAGCGCTTCGCGGCGGTCCTCGCGCAGGACCCGTTCCAAGGTTTGCAACTCATACTCGCCATAGATCGCCAGCTCCGCTTCGCCAAAGCGATAGGCGGTGCCGGTCGCGGCGCTGGTGCCCCGCGCCGCTTGCCCCAGGCTCATCGCCGCCTCCAGCCTGCGCTTGGGCGCTTCCACAACCCAGCTTCCCGCGATCAGATCGCCCGCGCGCAGCCGGTCGCGGTTGAAGAACGGGAACAGCGCGAAGACCAGAAACCAGGCGGTGGCGCCCAGCATCACCGGGCCCATCTCAGCGCCTTCCGCGCTCGCTCCGATCAGCAGTACGGCGGGCAGGAACAGCTCGATATCGCGCAGCAGGTTGCGGGCGATGACCATTTCGGCGGACAGCCGCCCGACCCCCCCAGTGCTATCAGGGCGGGCAGCGATGCGGATGCCGACCATCCGCTTGCCCAGCGTCGCGCCGCGCGGGCCCAGCTCGAAAAACAGGAAATAGGCGTTACGAAACAGGAACATCGCCGCGATCCACAGGATGATCAGGAAATCCAGCGCATGGCGCGCCGCGCCCTTGGCTTGATCAACCTCAAAGCCCAGCTTTGCTGTCCCCCCGGCTAGCAGAGCGATGCCAAGGGTGGCCAGGATCATCGCCAGCACGATCAGGATCAAGTCGATCAGCAGTGCGCCGAACCGCGCCCCCCGGCTGGCGAGGATTATCGGCAGTGCGATCCCCTCGGGCGTCACCATCACCCGGTGGCGGTCGTTGCGGAGCTGGCGGATCGCTGCGTTCATCCCTGCTCGCTTCTGTTCGAGCTGCGCCGGAACACGAAGAAATAGGCCAGCCAGAACACCAGCATGAAAATGCCTACGGCAAGCCTGCCGAAAGTATCGTCGATCAGTTGGCGGGCAAAGCCCTCGAGGATCGCCGCAACCACCAGCATCAGCACCACCCCGGCCATGACCTGCGAGGCGCGCTGCCCGGCGGCAGCAGCAGAGGCGAGCACTGATTGCTCGCCGGGAAAGGCGATCGAGCGGCCGATATGCAGCCCCGCCGCACCCGCCAGCAGGATCGCGAACAGCTCGGTCGTGCCATGGACCGATAGCCAGGCGGCAAAGTCCAGCGTCAGTCCCTGCCCATGATAAAGCCACAGCATCGCCCCCATTGTGGCGGTGTTCTGGACCAGCAGCAGCAAGGACGGGATGCCAAAGGCAAAGCCCAGCGCGAAGGCGAGGATCGCGACCTGCGCGTTATGGCTGAACAGATAGGCCGAAAAGGCGGAAAGACTCTGCTGCTCGCCATTACCGAACAGCGTACCATGCAGCACCGCTCGGCTGGCGCCGGGCACCCGGGCATCGGCGAATTGTTCGGGAACCAGTGCGAAATACCATTCGGGGTCACTGGCGACGAGCAGCCAGCCAACCAACACTCCGGCCACCATCACCGCCAGCGCGATCAGTATATCGGCCCGGATCGCGCGGACTGCGCGGCTCCATTCGCCGCCCAGGAACCGCCGGAACCAACCCAACAGGCCAACGCGCGGGCCATAGACGAGGAACCAGGCGCGCTGGACCAGCCCTTCGAGATAGGCCAGCGTCGCGGCATCCAGCGAAGTCTCCCGCGCCACAGAAAGGCTGGACGCCACAGTGCGGTACAGCACCGGCAGCGCCAGCACATCGGCATCCGACAGCTTGCGCAAACGGCCTGCTTCCATGCGCGTGACAATCGATTCCAGCCGCTGCCAATCGCCCTCGCGCTGCTGGCGGAACCGGTCGGACCGCAGCGCTGCGGCCTCGATCGCGGCCTCCTGCGCGGTGGCCCGGTCGCCAAACAGCCCGAAGATCGCCATCATCCGATCGCTCCCTTGCGCTTGATCCTAAGGTAAGCGTCGATCACCCGCGGTCCGACCTTGTCATACGGGGCCTCGATCACATCGACGCCGAGCTGGCGCAGCTTGCCCAGCACCAGTGCGCGCTGGCGCAGCAGACTGTCGGCGGTAATCGCCATCGCCAGCGCCTGCATATCGGCGGGCGGCGCGGCGGAGATCGAATCGAGCTCCTCATCCGCCAAGGTCACGAACAGCACCAGATGCCGCTTCACCAGCCGCCCGATGCTCTCGATCATCAGTTCGGCGCTGGTCGGATCGGTGAAATCGGAAAAGATCACGATCAGCGAGCGGCGCTGGAGCCGTCCGGCCAGCGTTGCCAGCGCAAGAGTGAAATTGGGCTCCTGCGCATGGTAATCGAGCCCGGCGGCGGCCGATTGCAGCCGGTGAAACGCCCGCGCATCCGAGACAAACGGCGTTGCCAGTTCGGGCCGGGCGGCAAACCCGAACAGCGCCACCCGGTCGCCGCCTTTGAGCGCCACATAAGCTGTGGCAAGCGCAGCCGAAACCGCGCGGTCGATCCTTGGCTCCCCGCCCACCGGCTCGCACATCGCCTGACCGCAATCGAACGCGAAGACGATCTGGTTGTTGCGTTCCGCCTCATATTCCTTGGCGTAGAGATGCGAATGACGGGCGCTGGCTTTCCAGTCGATCCGGCGGCGATCCATCCCCGGCTGGTATTCAGCCAGCGCTTCGAACTGGGTGCCTTCGCCGCGGATTCGCCGGGCGATCAGGCCGAACTGCGAATCGCGCAAAAAGGCCTGAAATGTGGGCGAGCGCAACGCTGAGATATTGGGCGAGACCCGCACGCTGGCCGCGACTGCGCGTGACATCTGCCGCGCGCCCAGCCCGAGCGGCCCGGTCCAGCGTAGCCACAGCCGCTCGACCGCGCCGGTCCCGCGCCGGCTGGGGCGATAGATCAGTGCGCCTTTCCAATCTCCTCCGTCTGGCTCCAATGCAAAACTGCCCCGTCCGCCATCCAGCAGGCGGGTATCGGTGGCGAGCGAGGCGTTGACATCGCGGCGCATCCCCGAGCTGAACGCCGCCTTGGCGAGGAACCAGCTCTCTGCGCCAATCTCGGTTTCGGGCGGCATGGTCAGCGCCAGATCGGTCACCTTACCGGCCAGCAGCGCATCGACCAGCACCAGCGCCAGCAGAGCGCCGCCAAGCGCCGGGGCGATGATCCACGCTCCTGGTGCCAGCGCGCCGATCAGCAACGCGAAGGGTGCCGCTGCGGCAAGCAGCAGCGCCGCGCGGACAGTAGGGACGATGGCCGTGGTGGCAAAGGAGGCGCGGGTCATCGGACTAACGCGGTGCCTCGGTCTGTTCGACCAGATCGGCGACCAGTGCCTCCACCTGTTTGCCCTCGATCTCGGCCGCCGGGCTCAGCAACAGGCGGTGGCGCAGCACCGAAGTGGCCAGCGCTTTGACATCATCGGGCAGCACATAATCGCGCCCATCGAGCGCAGCGCGGGCGCGGGCGGCATTGGCCAGCAAGACCGCAGCGCGCGGCGATGCCCCGGCCGACAGATCGGCGCTGTCGCGGGTCGCGCGGATCAGGCGGACCACATAGTCGATCACGCTTTCAGCCAGAGTGATCGCCTTCACAGCAGCGGCGGCGGCGGCAATCATCCCAGCATCCGCCACCTTGGCAACGCCCATTTCGGCCGGGCGGGGCGGGCCGGTGCGGGCCGCAAACCGCGTGACGATCCGCGCCTCTTCCTCGTGGCTGGGATAGGGGACCAGCAGCTTGAACAGAAAGCGATCGAGCTGGGCCTCGGGCAGCGGATAAACCCCCTGGCTCTCGATCGGGTTCTGGGTGGCGACCACCATGAAATGTTCAGCCAACGCATGAGCCTTGCCGTCGAGCGTAACCCGGCGCTCCTGCATCGCCTCGAGCAGCGCGGCCTGCGTCTTGGGCGGGGTGCGGTTGATCTCGTCGGCCAGCAGCAGCTCGCAGAAGATCGCGCCGCGGGTCAGGGTGAACTGGCTGGTCTGGAAATTGAACAGATTGGAGCCCAGAATATCGCCTGGCATCAAGTCCGGCGTGAACTGGATCCGCCCGAAATCAAGCCCCAGGCTGGTCGCAAAGCATTGCGCGAGGAAGGTTTTGGCGGTCCCCGGCGGACCCTCGAGCAGGACATGGCCCTGCGCCAGCAGCGCGATCAGCAGATGGTCGACCGTCTCGGTCTGGCCGACAATCGCCTTGGCCACTTCGCCCCGGATCGCGGCGGCAAGCGTGCCGACTTCGGCGAGGGACATTGTACTCATCGTTTGAGCATCCTTTCGAGCTTATTCAGATCTTGCGCGGCGCGCAGCATATCGTCGGGCCGGTGCGCGGCGCGCAGCTCGGCAGAAATAAGCGAGAAAGGCCGCGTGGCGGGCGCCCGGGCCGCCAGCGCGCGGTCAATCGCGGCCTCGGTCTGCGCCGCATCGGCGTGGTGGGGCAGCGCCAGCGCGCGGGCCAGCCGCTCACGCGCGGCATCGGCATAGGGCGCCGCGACCAGATGCAGGCGGCCCGTGCGGCGGATCAGGCCGGCGGCATTGCTGACCAGCGCGCGCTTGCCAAAAGCGATCGCCCGCGCGCCCACACGTGGCGGACCAAACCGGTTGAACGCCCGCCAGCCCACCGCCAGCGCGGCGAGCAGCAGGCATAGCGTCGCCGCCAGAAACGGCGGAGTGAAGGCGAGCGTGAGCAGATTGGCCGAGCGGCCATAGCCGG
>JANLQQ010000123.1:0-4020 GCA_031367905.1 Novosphingobium sp. | reverse complement strand
CGCGACAGGGTAAGAAGGTTGGGCAGCGTCCACATCACCAAACTGCATAGCGGGGTTATGCGCCGTGCAAAAGAGCGTACTCAAGACTTGTGACTTGCCAGCGCGGCGCTAGGGTCCGGCGCAATCGGCACAGCAACAAGCGAGACTATGACAACCACCACTCATCTTGTGCACAGCCGGCGCTTCCTGCCGCTGTTCGTCACCCAGTTGCTCGGCGCGTTCAACGACAATTTGTTCAAGAATTCGATGGTGCTGTTCGTGGTTTACAGCGTCTACAACTCTGCCGCCGCCGAAGCCCAGTTCAGTGCAATAGCTTCGGGATTGTTCATCCTGCCATTCTTCATCCTCTCTGCCCTGTCAGGCCAGCTGGCCGATATGCGGGACAAAGCGCGGATTATCCGGATCGTCAAAGCCTGCGAAATCGGGATCATGATCGTTGGCGCGGCGGGACTGGTGATGGCCTGGCAGGGCATTCTTACCACCAGTCTCGCCATCCCGCTAATGCTGCTCGCCCTATTCGCAATGGGGGTGCACTCAACCTTTTTCGGTCCGATCAAATATGCCATCCTGCCCCAGCATCTGCTCCCCGGTGAAGTACTGGCCGGAACCGGGCTGGTTGAGGCCGGCACTTATATCGCGATTCTGGCAGGGACGATCCTGGCGGGCTGGATTCCAGTTGAATGGGCGGCGGCAGGCGTGGTTTTGACCGCAATCGTGGGCTATCTCGTCAGCCGGCAAGTGCCGCCTGCTCCGCCGGAAATCCCGGCCGAGCCGCTTGATTTTCACTTCATCCGCTCGTCGATCGCGCTGGTCCGCAACACCAGCCATGATCGCCGGGTGTTCCTCGCGATCATGGCAATCAGCTTTTTCTGGACCATCGGCGCGGTGCTGTTCATCCAGTTTCCGCCGCTCGCCAAGAATGTACTGACGGCCAGTAAGGAAGTCGCCAGCCTGTTCCTGGTGATCTTCTCGGTCGGCGTCGCGATTGGCTCGATTTCGGTCAATGCGCTGCTCAAGGGCACGGTTTCGGCGCGCTATTCGCCTACCTCGGTGCTGGTCATGGGGCTGTGCGTGGTTGGCTTCTATCTTGTCTGCCGTGCCTGGACACCGCATATCGGCGGGCTGATGAACGTCAGCCAATTCATCACGCAGCCGCTGGCAATCCCGCTGCTGCTAAGCTTGCTGGGTATTGCGATAGCCGGCGGCATGTTCGTGGTTCCGCTCTATGCGTTCCTCACGACCTTCGTCGATAAATCGCAGACTGCCCGGACGATTGCTGCCAATAATATCGTTAACTCCGGCGCGATGGTGGTCGGCTCGCTGCTTGCCAGCGGATTAAGCCTGGGCGGCGTGCCAATCGTCCAGCAATTGCTGCTAAGCGCAGCGATGTGTCTGGTTTCAGCGTGGATTGCCCGGCAATTGGTCAAGGCAGAGCGACCCGTCAGTTAACGCGTCAGGCGATAAACACGCTGACCGCCATGAAGCAGGCACAATAGGCCATCAGGAACTCGCGCAGGTCGTTAAGATTTATGCGGGTTCGGCGGCGCGCGAGGACAGGCTTGGTCCCCCGCCTCACATGCGGTGGGATTGCCCGCAAAAACGGGTGGCGAGCGGATTCGTCTCCGAGGACTAGCGACCTTCTCATGCCGTGAGTGTTAAGATCTGATTTACCATTCCACCAGCGCGAAGATCACGGTTAACCGCGACCATCCCGATGTGGGACAGTAACCATGCAAGGCATTACCGGCACTCCCCACGTTGCCGCGCCTGCACTCCCTCGCTACAAGCTGCGAATGATTGAAAAACCCTCCCTCTCCGCCCCGATCACAGGCGGACGCCTGCTGGTCGATTGCCTGATCGCACAAGGCTGCGACCGGATCTTTACCGTTCCTGGGGAGAGCTTCCTGGCAGTGCTCGATGCGCTGCATGATCTACCGCAAATCGAAACTGTGGTTTGTCGGCAGGAAGGCGGCGCCGCATTCATGGCCTGCGCCGACGGGACGATGACCGGTCAGCCCGGCGTGTGCTTCGTTACCCGCGGCCCCGGCGCGACCAACGCCAGCATCGGGGTGCATGTCGCGATGCAGGATTCGCAGCCGATGCTGATGTTCATCGGTGATGTCGACCGGGGCATGCGCGACCGCGAGGGCTTTCAGGAGGTCGACTTCACCGCGATGTTCACCCCGCTCGCCAAATGGGCAACCCGGATCGATGATCCAGCCCGGATCCCCGAATATGTCGCGCGCGCCTGGTCCACCGCCATTTCCGGCCGCCCGGGCCCAGTGGTTATCGCGCTACCCGAAGATATGTTGCTGCAGCTGGTTGCGGGCGTCGCTCCGCGCCCGGCGGTCCATCGCCCGGCGCAGGCCGTGTGCCCGGATGCAATGGCCACGCTGATGAAGATGATCGGCGATGCCGCGGCCCCGGTTGCCATCGTTGGCGGAGCAGGGTGGCACGCCAAGGCGCGGACACATTTTACCCGCTTTGCCGAGGAAACCGGGCTGCCAGTGGCGGGCGCCTTTCGCCGTCAGGATGCAATTCCCAATTCCAGCAAGGCCTGGGCCGGCAATCTTGGCTACGGCCCCAATCCCAAGCTGGTCGCGCGGATCAAGGCCGCAGACCTGGTGCTGGTGGTCGGCGCGCGGCTGGGAGAGGCGACCACGGATAGCTATACGCTGATCACGCCTGACCATCCGGATCAAATCCTGGTCCATGTCCACCCCGATCCCGAAGAGCTGGGCCGGGTCTATCGCACGGATCTGGCGATCTGCGCCGATATGGCCGAATTTGCCGAAGCTGCAGCCTTGTGGGACGACGATATCTTGCCGTTCGATTCAGGCGTTGAGGCCCACCAGGAATGGCTTGAGTGGACTACGCCCAAGCCTTCAGGCGCAAAACTCGATTTGGCCGCCTGCGTGATGACAATGCGCGATACGCTGCCGGATGACAGCATTATCTGCAACGGCGCGGGCAATTTTTCCGGCTGGTGGCACCGCTTTTGGCATTACAACGGTTTCCCGACCCAGCTGGCCCCCACGGCAGGCGCGATGGGTTATGGCGTGCCGGCTGCGGTTGCGGCGGCACAGCGTCACCCGGAACGGACCGTCGTTGCGCTGGCTGGCGATGGCGATTTCCTGATGAACGGGCAGGAACTGGCCACCGCCGCGCAGTATAATTGCGACTTGCTGGTGATCCTCGTCGATAACAGCGCCTATGGCACGATCCGGATGCACCAGGAGCGCGAGTTTCCGGGCCGGATTTCAGCCACCCAGCTCGCCAACCCCGATTTTGCCGCATTGGCGCGGGCGTTTGGCGGCTGGGCCACCCGGGTCGAGACAACCGCAGAATTTGCCCCGGCACTGGCCGAGGCGAAGACCCGCAAGGGCGTGCGGCTGCTCCATCTGATTACCGACATCGAGCAGCTCAGTGCTGGCGGGGCGACAGTTTCGGGGCTGCGCGCGAAGGCTTAGGATTCCGACAGCGCAACGATGTAATCCCACTCCTGCGGCGTGATGGCTGCGACCGAAAGCCGCGACAGCTTGATCAGTTCGATCTCGGCCAAATGTGGATCGGCCTTGATCTCCTTCAAGCTTACCGCCCGCTTCAGCTTCCGCACCGGCTTGACCTTTACAGCGGCCCAGCGGCCAGTCTCATCGGTCGGATCGAGCAGCCCAGCCTCGCTGATTTTGGCGATCCCGACAATCTCCAGCCCGATGTTGGAATGATAGAAAAACGCCTCGTCACCCTCGATCATGGCCATCAGATTGTTGCGGGCGCGATAGTTTCGGACCCCATCCCAGGTGCCCTCACCCTGTGCGATCAGATCATCCCAGCTATAGGCGTCCGGTTCCGACTTCATCAGCCAATAGGATTTGATTTTGGTCATGTCAGCTATCCGCAAAAAGGCTATGTGCGTCCCATAACTGCAACTTGCGGAAACGGCCACAATGGAACTTCAGACCCTGCCCATCCTCTCGCTGAACGATGATTCAGCGCGTTTCTCCCGGCAAATCGGCGATA
>JANLQQ010000030.1:0-23061 GCA_031367905.1 Novosphingobium sp. | reverse complement strand
CGATGATCGTCAACGATGGCGTGGTCGAGCAGCTGAACATCGAAGCACCGGGTGACTTCAAGGTCAGCTCGGCCGAACATATGCTCGAGCAGCTCTAAGCAATGATTTGGGGGCAGCTGGCAATCAAGGCGCTCGTTTCGGGCGTGCTGATCGCTGCTGCCTCTGAATTTGCCCGGCGCAGCCCCGGCTGGGGCGGGCTGATCGCCTCACTGCCGCTGGTTTCATTCCTGACGATGCTGTGGCTGTGGCGCGATACTGGTGATGCCGCCAAGATTGCCGATCTGGCGATCTCGTCCACCGCCTATGTCAACGCCTCATTGCCAGCCTTCATCTTCTTGACCATCGCCCTGCGGCGCGGGATGCCAATCCCCTTGGCGCTGGCACTGTTCGTGGTGATCGGCTTTGCCGGCTATCTGGCGATGCTGTGGCTGGCCAAGCGCTGGGGCCTGCCCGTTTAGGGTCGGGACCTGACCCTAATACCCCATCAGGCTCATCACTTCCTTGCGACTGCGCGGATCGTCGAGGAAGCAGCCGAGTAACCGGCTGGTCACCATGCCAACGCCTGGCGTCCTGACCCCCCGGCCGGTCATGCAGCCATGCTGAGCCTCGATCACCACGGCCACGCCATGTGGCTGGAGATTGTCCCAAATGCACGATGCAACCTCGGCAGTCAGGCGCTCCTGGATCTGCAGGCGCTGGGCAAAGCCGTGCAGCACACGGGCCAGCTTGGAAATGCCAACCACGCTGTCACGCGGCATATAGGCGATCGATGCCCGCCCGGTGATCGGGGCCATGTGGTGTTCGCAATGGGATTGGAAGGGAATGTCCTTCAGCAACACCAGCTCGTTATAGCCGCCCACTTCGTGGAACTGACGGGCAAGGTGGATCGCCGGATCGCTGCCATAGCCCTGGCAATATTCCTTCCACGCCCGGGCTACGCGGACCGGCGTATCAAGCAGTCCTTCGCGGTCCGGATCATCGCCCGACCAGCGGATCAAGGTGCGGATTGCATCTTGGATTTCCCTTGGTACCGGCGGTTTGGCCGCAGGCTGGCGTTCATCCTGGCTTATGATACTACTCATCCGAAATCGCCTCCTTCAACGCGGCCGATGCAAAATCCCACCCCGGCGGAACAGGCCCCGCGAGGCACTGAACGGTTCAAATAGCTGTTCGGGTCGTTCGGGATCGAACAATGCGTTATCAGCGACTGTTTTCTCCGCATCCGAGAGCGGGCGCAAGACAAAAGGCTTCAGCCGTTTGCCGGTTTTAGGCGCGCCTTCGATCAGCGCGATCATCGAAGGGTCGCGAGCGAGTTGCTTGATAACCGCTTCTATAGATAGTCCGGTGTGTTCTGCCAGTAAAGTGTGGCGCAATCTGCTGATCGGAGCAGCGGCATGACTATTGCCGGGCCGGGCCGCGTCGATGAACAAATCGCACTCGCTATCCAGGCCAAGCGAGCGATTGTTCATGTTGGCTGAACCGATCCGCACCACCTCATCATCGACAATCATCACCTTGGAATGAACATAAATCGGGGTGCCCGCCGCAGTAAGCGGCACGAAGATCCGGAAGTTCTGGTTCTGATCACTCTCGTCGATCGCCCGGCACAGCCTGATCCGTGCGCCGTCCATCGCGGTTTGCTCAAGCCATCCTTCCGCAGTTTCGGGATTGATCAGGACAATTTCGGGCGGATCGGGTTCGGCCATCCGCTCAGCAATCGCCTCGGCGATCGTCCGCGCCGCGAAATACTGGCTCTCGGCATAGATGAAGCGCTTGGCCCGGCGAATATGCTCCAGAAACAGCGCCTCAATCTCACGAACTTCGCGGATTGAGCGCCATGCTGAGCGGGTTCGGGCAATCCCCACTTCGATATCGCGAAATTCGGCCTTGAGCTTGGCCGGCCAGGCGCTTTGCGCTTGCGCGGCGCAAGGCGGCATCGGCGCGGCGCCCGATTGTTCCCACCGCTCACGCCCAAGATCGCCCAATGCCCGCGCAGCATCACCTTCGACCAGCATGGTCAGATCATGCCACGGCCCATAGAGCCGTCCACCGACCCTTCGGCGGCGCGGGTCTTCGTCAAGATGGGCCGGCGTGTCCCACCGGTCTGTGGTCATGTCGATCCCGCCGCAAACCGCAAACCGATCATCGATCACCACGATTTTCTGATGGTGACTGCACCCCAGCGGATGCGCCGAATCAAACTTGAAATCGATCGCCGGATGACGCCACCAGCGGATCAGGTCGATTATCATCGACCCGCGCAGCAGGAATTTGAGCGCGCCGAAATTCCATTTGAGCACCCGCACTTCCAAACCATCGGTCCGATTGCACAGCCAGATTACAAAGGCGCCGAACCGGGCCGGGTAGATTTTGCGGCGCGGCACATTCCACCAGCGCCGCCCCGAACCAAGTTTGACCCGGGTGTCAAAATCCCAGCCAACCATCAAGATCATTTGCCGCGCTTCCAGCATCGCCTGTTGCATCACATCAAAATAGGCGTCTGCATCGATGACCACATGCGCGCGGCTCGCCCGGACAAACCGCCAGGCCGATGGTCCGGCCGTGCCGGTCTGCGCTTGCCCGTCTTGGTGGTCCACTTGGCGGTACTTCCTTTGCCAGCATTTCATTCATACATTTGCGGAGTAAACGCATCATCCGGGCGAAATAGCCCCCGACTTTTCCTTCTGCACCTAGTGTGCCATGCACCAGGCATGAGTTCAACGCGCGACAAACTTGAACCCTTTCGCCGCCTCGTCCGTGCGGTACCCGGCGGGATGGTGCTGGGCCGCTGGCTGCGGCGGACAATCGATCCGGAACTAAGCACCATCCACCAGCTGGTCCGCACTAAGCAGGGCCGCCTGTTCCAGCCCTTCCCCGACACGTGCGAAGAGCGCTATCCAGCGCTGTTCGATGCATTGGCCGAACCGCTTGCAGGCCTCCCTAGGCCGCGCATCCTCTCGTTCGGCTGCTCAAGCGGAGCCGAAGTGCGGGCACTGCGCCTTCGTCTGCCGCAAGCCCAGATCACGGGCATCGATCTCAACCCGCGCGCGCTGGAAGCCGAAAAGCCTGAGGATTGCTCATCAACCCTACCGTTCGCTCGGTTTGAACAAGGGATTGCAGCGCTCGACGGTTGCCTTGTTCCGGGCGGCTGGCTGGCCATCTACAACAGCCATTTCCGCTTCACTGACACGGCCGCCGCCGCGAACTATAGCGCTGCACCGGTTGCTCTCAACGATACTCAGCCCCCAGAAGTACTCTACGGCCCCGATAACCGCCGCTTGCCGGCGTCCGAATTGCTGCCGGGATTGTTTCGCAAGCACGGCTGAGATTGGCAGGGCTGGTTATTGGCGGGCTGGCTATAACCAAGGCCGCGTCCGAGCGGGGCTTGAGGTCAACCAAGAGAGAATGGTGCGCCCGGAACGATTCGAACGTCCGACCCTCAGATTCGTAGTCTGATGCTCTATCCAGCTGAGCTACGGGCGCGAGAAGGAGGCTATTAGGAGCGGCCTACTTGCTTAGCAAGCGGGTAAATGCCTCATCGCAACAAAAGCTGCACAGCCTTGGCCAGCGGCATGTCCAGCGGCGGCATGGCCAGGCTGGTCAAGGCTTCCGGTGCAAACCAGGCAATCTGTTCGCCATCAAGACACTCTGGTTCACCGCTCCAGCTGCGGCAAGTGTAAAGCAGGATGACATGCGGCTGGCCCGGATCGGTCGCAAAGGTCAGCGGGTTCAGCGCGCCTGCTTCAACGACCAGCCCCAGCTCTTCACTAATTTCACGAATCAACGCCGCTGCCGGGGTTTCTGAGGCTTCCACCTTGCCCCCGGGGAATTCCCACAAGCCGCCATGCACGCTGCCCAGCCGACGTTTTTGCATCAAAACCCGCCCCGAAGTGTCGATAAGCGCGATTGCAACGACGGGAACTATTGTCGAAAAATTTTGCAATTGATCAGCCTTTGTCAATCAATTCTTAATCTACTGCTGCAAAAAACACGAGGTAAGCCTACTGAATTGGGGATCGGGATATGATCAAATCATACGCAAATCGATTGCTTCGCGATCAAGGCGGCGCGACGGCGATTGAATATGGCCTGATCTGCGCCTTGATTTCCATGGCCGCGCTTGGTGCCATGCGCGTATTTGCCAACGAGAGCGTCACAATGTGGATGACGGTAGCCAGCAAGGTATTGGCAGGCACCGCATAGGTACGGAAATGGCCTTAACTAATCAGACATTGATACATCTTAATATAATTCTTTACGATTAAGCATTTAGTAAGAAATTGCCTTTAGTCCGATAATAGCTCGAAACGGACTATTTTTCGAAACGAGCCGGGTACTACAGACTGCAAACAGGAGACTAATCATGAAGTTCATTAACAAGCTGATCCGTGACGAAGCTGGCGCCACCGCGATTGAATACGGCCTGATCGCCGCGCTCATCGCCGTTGCTGCAATCACTGCGATGACCAGCCTGGGCGGCAACCTGTCGACCACATTCACCAAGGTATCGTCGAGCCTGTCCACTGCCAACGGCTAAGCCTTGACAGAACCTTGAACAGTTTGGGGCGGCAGGGAAACCTGCCGCCCCTTTCCGTTTGTCTCAAGGCAATGCGCTTATCGTTCGGGACGGAAGCTCCTTAATAGATAACCAGCTTAATCTTCTGGCCGGCGCTGATCCGGCTGGTTGAAGTAAGGCCGTTAAGCACCAGGAACCGATCGAGCGCGGCATCGGTATAAGCCATGCGCTGCGCCAGTGACTGAACAGTGTCGGTACCCTTGGCAGTAATCACCACCAGCTTGCGCGGCTTGATCGCCGCGGCTTCGGCCGCCGTAATCCGCCGCATCGATGCATACATCGGGTTAAACGCCGCGCCACTCCCGGCCTGGCTGATAGTGACGAAGTGGAAGGCCGTAGTGGCTGACCACTGATAGGCAAACACCGTCACATCGACCTGGCCGTTGCCATTATTGACCCGCTGCGTCGCATAGGCGGCTGGAATACCGTTGACCGTGGTGCGGCTGATCGTGCCTGGATCGATTTTGGGCTGGTTCGCTGCGGTCAATCCGCCAAACGCTGCCCGGACATAGCCATCCAGATCGCCGCTGAACGCTGCCGAAGTAAACTGGCCTTTGCCCGACTGGCCGCTGATCTGGAGCGAACGCGTCCCGTTGAGCATGTAGAACCCGGCTGGTGCCTCAAATCCAAGTTTGAGATCAGGGTGCTTGAACGTGCGTCCTTCTACCACGCCCTGTTTGGGGTCATCGCCATACGTCAATCCGCTAATGCGGGTCAGGAACGTATCGCGATTGGTGGTCCCGGTGGCATTGGCTCCGGCGCGGACCAGTGCAGCCCGAACCCGCGAGGCCGGATTGGGGTGGGTCGAGGCCCATTCGGGTACCGCATTGCTCGATCCCATCAGCCGCGCATCAAGCGCGTTCTGGTTGGCCAGGCTTTGCAGCACAGTCGACATCGCGCGCGGATCGTATCCAGCGCGCTGAAGATAGGCGATACCCAGGTTATCGGCCTCGGTCTCTTGCCCGCGCGAATATTTGAGCGTCAGCATTTGTGAGCCCTGCGAGAAAATCTTCTGCCCAAGCTGCCCGGCAGTCCCATTGCCCAGCACCGCGCCAGACAAAACCTGGCCCAGCACGCCAAGGATCGCATTCTTGGTCGCCGCGCTTTGCCGCTTGGCTGAATGGCGCGCCGCGACATGGCCAACTTCGTGGCCAAGCACCCCGGCAAGCTCTGCCTCGTTGTTCATCAGCGCAACGAGCTGGCGGGTGACATAAACGTAGCCACCCGGAACCGCGAATGCATTGTCGACCGACGAATTGAGCAGGGTCACGGTGAAATCGCCGCGCGCATTGCTGAGCCCGGATTGGACCGCAATGTTCTTGCCCACCGTCTCGACATAGGCTGCCTGCGGCCCGGTTTCCGCACCACCGAATTCGGCGACCAGCTGGGGATGGGCTTGAGCGCCCGACTGCCGGTCCCTGGCGCTGATCGCCTGGATCGGAGTGGTCGCAGCCGAACCGGTTTGGGCCTGCCCGGCGCAGGCTGGAAGCAGCATTGCCGTAACGGCCAGCGCAGAAACAAGCGGATAACGACTCAATTGGTGCATCTTGGATTCCTTTCGGGATGCGAATGGTAGAAAGTTAACCGCAATTCAAACGGTTGAGAACCCCGGTTGTTCCCGCACTGCCCCGAGCGTTACCGAGCATCAGCTCAAGCCTCGCCGATGCGCAGGAAGCGTTCTTCGCGCTGCGCCAGAAGACGGGCCGGCTTGAGCAAAACGAGCTTGTCCAGCTCTTCGCCGATCGCAACAGCCAGTGCTTGCGCGGCAGTGGCAGGATCACGATGTGCGCCGCCCGCCGGTTCCTTGATGATCCGGTCAATCACCTGGAGCGCGAGCAGATCCTGCGCGGTAACTTTCATCGCCTCTGCCGCGTCGGCCGCTTTGTCAGAACTGCGCCACAAGATCGAGGCACAGCCTTCCGGCGAGATCACCGAATAGATCGCATGTTCCAGCATCAGTACACGTTCGGCACTGGCCAGCGCCACTGCGCCGCCCGAGCCGCCTTCACCCACGATCACCGCAACCATCGGCACCGGCAAGGCGAGGCATGCCTCGGTCGAGCGGGCAATCGCCTCGGCCTGGCCGCGCTCCTCAGCCTCGATCCCAGGGAAAGCCCCCGAGGTATCAACCAGTGTGACCACCGGCAGGCCAAACCGCCCGGCCAGTTCCATCAGCCGGATGGCCTTGCGATACCCCTCAGGCTTGCCCATGCCAAAGTTGTGGCGGATCCGGCTTTGCGTATCATTGCCCTTTTCATGGCCGATCAGCATCACCCGCCGTCCGTTCAGCCGCGCGAAGCCGCCAACGATCGCCTGATCTTCGCCATAGAGCCGGTCACCGCCCAGCGGCACGAAATCGGTGAACGCGGAGGCGACGAAATCTTTGAAATGCGGCCGCATCGGGTGACGCGCCACCTGGGTTTTCTGCCACGGGGTGAGCGCAGCATAAGTGCTGGCCAGCAGATCGGCGCTTTTCGTCTCAAGCCGGCGAATCTCGCTCGACAGATCCACATCTCCTCCGGCCGCCGCCGCACGCAGCTCGGCAATCCGCGATTCAAGCGCCGCCACCGGCTTTTCAAATTCAAGATAGGATACCATCACTCTGCGCTAGCCCCCCGTGGCTCTGCGGGCAAGGGGATGCCGGGCATTGACCAGTGCAACCAGCCGCGCGCTATCGACATGGGTATAAATCTGGGTCGTGGCAATATCGGCATGACCAAGCAGGGTCTGGAGAACGCGCAGATCGGCCCCGCCTTCCAGCAAATGGGTTGCAAAGGCGTGACGCAGCACATGCGGGCTGACTTTTTCAGGCGCAATCCCGGCCCGCAGCGCCAGCGCGCGCAGCAGCTGAAACAGGCGGATCCGGGTGAGATGCCCGGCAGCGCTGCGTGACGGGAACAGCAGTTTACTCCCTTCCCCGCCGCGTACTGCCAGCCCCCGAACCACCAGCCAGCGCGTCAGCGCCAGCCGCGCCCGGCTGCTGACCGGAACCATCCGCTGCTGCCCGCCCTTGCCAGTGATCGTCAGCAATGGTGCATCGCGCGGCACGGCCTGGAGCGGTAATGAAACCAGCTCACTCGCGCGCAAGCCCGAGCCATACAGCAATTCGATCAGCACCAGCATCCGGACCGCCTCGGCCCGCTCGGCCAGCGCTTCCTCCTCAGCACGGTGAAACAGCGTCTCGACCTCGGCATGGCTGAGCAAGCGGGGCAGCGGGCGCCAGGTACGCGGGCGTGGCAGCGCAGCTGAAGGATCGTCCCCGCGCAGTCCCTCATCGACCAGGAACCCGAAAAACTGCCGCAATGCCGAAGATTTGCGCGCCAGGCTGGACGGCGCAAGATTGGCCCAGGCTGCACCGAGCGAGGCGAGCGCTGCCCCGTCAGCAGTCATCAGATCGCCGATTGCTGCCTCTGCGCCGGCAAGATCACCGGCGTAGGCGAGCAATGTATTTGCCGCCGCCCCGCGTTCTGCCGCCAGCATGGCCAGGAAGCCGTCTATTTCCTGCGCGATTGGATCACCCCCGCGCGACCGCCTCAGCCGCGATCATCCGTGCCTCGGCACCTAGGCCGACGCGGTTGAGCGCCGAGATGATGTGATACAGATGAACGCTGGTCATCTTGTCCCAGCCATCGCCCTGCATCCCAACCCCGGCCAGTAGCGCCACCAACGCCGGGTTGTTCACATCGGCTGCGGCATCGATCATTCTGGTCCACCGGCTCTGCCGAGCAAGATTGATCTCCAGCTTTTCCGCAAAATCAGTGACGGAGGCATCATCTACCCGGCCAAGACCGACAAGCCCTGCCAGCAGGAACCGCGATTTGCGATGGCTCGCGCTGCGATCATTGCCATAGAAACTGCCAAGCCCGCTTGCGGTGACCCGATTGCTCCGATCGGGCGAGGCCAACACCAGCAGCGCCCAGGCCTGGCTTCCCGCATCGGCTTCGCCGGCCCAGCGCAGCGCGTTGCGATCAAGGCCTGCGCTGAGCATCGAGGCAATCAGATCCGGCACGGCTTCGGCAAATCCGCTTTCGACCGGGAGCCGCGCAGCGGCATAGGCAGTCAACACCTGGCGCGAATAGCGTATTTGCGGATCGGCTGCATCATCCCACAATTGGCGGATCGCGGTCAGCCGGTCGCGCGGTTGATCAGCGACATAGGCGTTCCGCAGCTGCTCGGCCCGCCTTTGCCAGTCACCGGTGATATCGTCCTGGGCATAGATCTGGGCGTACAGATCAACCATCGCCTCGCTCGACAGAATACCAGCCCCGGCCGCGCGGTCCGCTCCGCCAGCGCGTGCCGGCAGGCCCAGCATCGGCGCGCTCGCGGCAACATAGGCATAGCGCAGCGGCGCGTCCTTGAGCAGCGCAGCGGGCGGCTCTACCCCGGTAGCGATTGCCAGCGCATAGCGCCAGGGAGTCATCACGCTCACCCCGTCCCATTCGATTTTTACCGCGCGGCGGGCACTGCCCGCAGCCCCGGCATATTTTTGGGCGAGCAACAAATCGATCTTGGGCCAGGTCTGCTGGTTCGCCGCCCGGTCCAGCTGGGCCATTGCGTTAGCCCCCTCACCTTCAAATGCAGCGCAGATTGCCCGCAGCACGCGCCAGTCAGCATCCTTGCGCGCCCCGCCCTGCACGGCAATAACCGGGCAGATCCCGGTGATATCGGCGGTGAAGGCATAGGCATCGATCGCCGCCTGGGTCAGCGCCGGAGAATAGTTTGCGGCATCGACATCCTGGACCAGCGCGCGGGCCGCATCGCCCTCACCCATCCGCACCAGCAAGCCAGCCCTGAGCGCGGCGAAATCAGCCGGCGCCAACCGGGCTGGCGCATCCAGCCGCGATGCCAGTGCGCGGCGCAGCAGCACGTGACCCCACCGTGATACCATCGCGCCGTTGTTTCCGGCCAGCGCAGCACGAACCAGCGCGCCATCCTGTCCTGCCAGCGATCCCGCAGCAAAACCACCTTCGCCCTGATCCAGGATTCCAACGGTTGTCAGCGATCGCCGCGCGGCGGGTGGAATATCCGATTTGGGCCTCAGCCCCAGCAGATCGTCAAGCTGCTCGGGCGACAGCGCCTCAAGCTCGCGCAACGACGGCAGCTTGATCGCCGGAACCGATCCACGACCGCCCGGGATTGCCTGGACAACCGGCGAGGAAGAAGCGGACGGCGCAGGTTCGGTGCCGGGGGGACCGGCAGGTTGAGGCGATGCCGGCTTGGCCGGACGCGATGCCGGCTTGTCAAAGCCCGGAGGAAGCAACGATTCGGGAGCATCCTGGGCAATCGCCCAGGCAGACGTCAGCGCCAGCGCAGTGCCGATCGCCAAAAATCCGGTCTTGAACAAGGAAACGCGCTTCAATTGTTTGCTCCCGGGCTCATTTCCGGCAGGCTTACCGGCTCGGCAATCGGGCGCAGCGGCTCGTCCCCGCCGCCGATCCAGGCCAGTGCCAGCAGTCCGATCAGCGCCGCCGCCGCACCACTCAGCAGCCAGTCCTTGCGCATCGGTCCTGCCACTCGCTCACCTTTCCCAGATCCTTCGCCCTGCGGCGCTTGCACAGCCGGTTAGCGCAACTATAGGCAAGGCCGCAATGGAAGACGACGAAACCACCCTTTCCAGCGACGAGATTACGGCGCTGGCCCGGCGGATCGACCGCCCGGTCGTGCTGGTCGGCATGATGGGAGTTGGCAAGTCAAGCGTCGGGCGCAAGCTGGCACAGCTGCTTCACCTTGGCTTCGTCGATGCCGACGACGAGATCGAGTCCGCCGCCCAGATGGCGATTCCGGAAATATTTGCCACCTATGGCGAGCCCTATTTCCGCGATGGCGAGCGCCGGGTGATTGCGCGGCTGATCGGTTCGGGCCGCGCGCAGATCATTGCCACCGGCGGCGGCGCTTTTTGCAACGCGGAGACCCGCTTCCTCATTCTGAGCAAAGCGATTGCCGTGTGGCTCGACAGCGATATCGATACGTTGATCGAGCGGACCGCGCGCCGGGATAACCGGCCGCTGCTGAAACAAGGTGATCCGCGTGAAATCCTGACCCGGCTGCGGACCGAGCGCGAGCCCTACTATTCGCAGGCCCCGATCCATGTGATGAGCGGCAGCGGGCCGCAACAGCGGATGGCCACAAAAGTACTGAGGGGATTAGAGGCATGGCTGTAATTCCGGTCGACATCGCCGGCCGCCCCTATGAAGTGCGGGTGGGCCGCGGACTGCTTGCCGATCTGCCCGGACAATGCGGGGCGCAGCTGCGCAAAACCCGCGTGCCGATCGTTACCGATGCGGCGGTGCATGCCGCTTGGGGGCCGTTGGTAGAACAGGCGTTGGGCAGTGCAGGGCATGACGTCCGCTGGCGGATCCTGCCCCCCGGCGAGGCGAGCAAAAGCTGGAGCGAGTTGGCCGCCACGGTCGATTGGTTGCTCGGCGAAGAGGTTGAACGCGGCGATCACATTCTGGCGCTGGGCGGCGGGGTGATCGGTGATCTTACCGGCTTTGCCGCAGCGATCCTCAAGCGCGGCTGCCACTTCATCCAATTGCCGACAACCTTGTTGGCACAGGTCGATTCCAGCGTCGGCGGCAAGACCGCGATCAACACCGCGGCGGGCAAGAACCTGGTTGGTGCATTCCACCAACCCGCGCTGGTGCTGGCTGATCTCGATACGCTGGATACGCTCCCTGCGCGCGAGCTGCGCGCGGGCTATGCCGAAGTGGTCAAATATGGGCTGATCGGCGATCCGGCCTTCTTTGCCTGGTGTGAGGCCAATGGCGCAGCGCTGTTGGCGGGTGATGCTGTGGCACGTGAATATGCGGTGACTTATTCGGTGGGAGCCAAAGCAAAAATCGTCGCGGCGGACGAGTTTGAGACCACTGGAAGGCGCGCATTGCTCAACCTTGGGCATACTTTCGGCCACGCACTGGAGGCCGAATCCGGGTTCGGAGGATCGTTGCTCCACGGCGAAGCAGTGGCGCTGGGGATGATACTGGCGGCGCGCTTTTCGGCCGCAAAAGGCCTGATGGCGGCGGCTGATGCAATCCGGATCGAAGCGCATTTTGCCGCTGTTAGCATGCGCAGCCGGCTTGGTGAACTGGGCCTCGATTGCAGCGGACAAAAGCTGGCGGGTCATATGCTCCACGACAAAAAGATGGACGCGGGAACCCTGCCCTTCCTGCTGCTGCGCGGGATCGGCCAGACCTTTGTGGCGAAGGACGTCGCGCTGGATGAGGTGGCGAAATTTCTGGACGGTGAGCTGGTCCAATAGTTCCTCCCCGCTCCAGGGAGGATTTGGGCTTGCACATCACCGCCACCGCGCTAGCCAGTTACAAACGCAACTATCGAGTGATGCCATGACCGCAGCCGGAATAACCCCTGAAATGGATGGACTGGTTGATCGCGGGCCACACGATCGCGCCTTCCTCGGTCATCCCAAGGGCCTCGGCTATCTTTCTTTCGTCGAGGGGTGTGAGCGGTTTTCCTATTATTCCATGCAGACACTGCTGGTACTCTACATGGTCAAATATCTGCTGCTGCCCGAGAACATCGGCGGGGTGATCGGCCTCGAGTGGTTGCGCTCCGTCCATTATCAGGGACTGGAGGGGCAACCGCTCGCCTCAGCAATTTTCGGCGATTACTCCTCGACCGTCTATCTCACCCCGATCCTTGGCGGGCTGATCGCCGATCGCTGGCTGGGGCGGAGGATCACCATGATTCTGGGCGGGCTGATCATGGCACTGGGCCATTTCCTGATGGCGTTCGAGGGCGCGTTTCTGTTCGCGCTGCTGTCGCTGATCGTGGGCGTTGGGCAGTTCAAGGGCAATATCGCCAGCCAGGTGGGCGAGCTTTACGAGGAAAACGACCTGCGCCGGGCGATGGCATTCCAGATTTTCTACATCGCAATCAACGTCAGCGTGATTATCGCGCCGCTGATTTCGGGGACACTGGGAGAGAAGGTCGGCTGGCATTACGGCTTTGGCACAGCAGGCATCGTGATGGTTGCGGGCCTGATCCTCTACCTCAAAGCCGGGCCGTGGCTGCCCGATGGCAGTCGGCCCAGCAGCCGGACCAAAACCGCCGCCAAGCAGAAGCTCACCCGCTCCGATCTGCCGCGACTCTTGAGCTTGTTGATGCTGGTGCCGGTGTTAGCAGTGTCGTTGCTGACCAATCAGCAAATCTTCAACGCCTATCTGGTCTGGGCGGATGAGCAGTTCCAGCTGACCTTCTTCGGGGTAACGCTGCCGACTAGCTACATGATCACCATCGATGCGGCGCTCAGCTTCTCGATGCTGGTCGCGGTTGCCGCGTTCTGGAACTGGTATGGCAAAAGCCGGCAGGAACCCGATGAGCTGAGCAAGATGATCATCGGCAGCTTCTTCTGCATCGCGGGCGGGTTGTGCCTGGTGATTGCCGCGGCAACGCAAGGCGATGACAAAATCGGGCTATTCTGGCCGCTGATGTTCCATTTGTTCAACAGCATCGGATTCTCGCATCTGCTGCCAGTCAGCCTGGCACTGTTCTCGAAAGTGGCACCCCGGGCGATCACTGCAACCGTCATCGGGATTTACTATCTGGCCTTCTTCACCGCCAACAAGACAGTCGGGATCGTGGGCGGGTGGTATTCAACCATGGACACCACCCAGTTCTGGCTGCTGCATGTTGCCAGCGCCTGTGTGGGACTGGTGTTCTTCGCGCTATTCAAGCTGGTGCTGATGAAACATTTGGTAAACTCGTCGTCCCCGGCTTGACCGGGGACCGCTGGCCTCATCATTCCGCCCTTGCGTCGACGAGGCCAGCGATCCCCGCATTCGCGGGGATGACGGATCAGCCAAAAATAGCGACCGACTGCATTCCGGCCGCAATCGCCGCGCCATCAGTGTTCCAGATTGCCATGTCCTGGCTGGAACTACCGTCCTCGGCATAATTGCCCGCCGCGCGCAGCAGCCACCAGCCATCGCGGGTTACAGGCTGCGGGGTGAGCAGATTGCACAGCCAGGTCATCGAGCTGACCGGGATCCAGTTTGACATCAGCGGCATGACGCCGGGCGGCAAAGCATCGGCGATCATCACCATTTCCACCATCGGATCCAGACCGGCGCGATCCTTGAGCCGGACCCACCACAACAGTTCAGGCAGTTTGTCAGCACTGCGCGGCAAGGCCCAGCGCCGCTCAAAATGTCGCGTGAAGCCCGGCCCAGCGGTTTCGGGCAGCGGCTTCGCATCATCCAGTGCGATCAGCCCGGCAGGCGGCGGCATATCATTGAGGTGGAGCGTGCTCTCCACCGCCCCCATGAACACGAAAGTTGCGGTCAGCCCGACGCCCGCCTCACTGGTCACCTCGGCGCTGACCCAGCTGGCATTGCGTCCGCGCCGCAACATCCGCACCCGCACGTCAACCGCGCCCGCCAGCGGCCCGACAAAACTGACCTGCGCCGAGCGCAGTGGCGGCAAATCATCCGCCAACCGCCGCGCCGCTTCCAGCGCCAGCGCGGACGACAGCCCGCCATACGAAGTACGGCCCTGCATCCAGTTCTCGGGGATTTCAGCGATAAGCCCGGCTTCGGTTGGGTGGGCGGCGGCGATAATTGCAGGAAGGCTCATCTGCTTTCCATTGACGTAAAAGGAAAGCGGGTCAAGCCAAGGACGACGCGCTTACTCCAGCTCCAAAATCACCGCATCCACCGCCAGGCTTTCGCCCTGTTTGGCGTTGATCGACTTCACCGTGGCGCTCTTTTCCGCGCGGAGGATGTTTTCCATCTTCATCGCTTCCACCACCGCGAGCGGCTGTCCGGCCTCAACCTTGTCGCCCTCTTTCACATGCAGCCCCACCAGCAGGCCCGGCATCGGGCAGATCAGGAAGCGCGAGAGATCGGGCGGGATTTTTTCGATCATGTGCCGGGTTAGATGCGCGATTCGCGCGGGCAGGATCTGCACTGCATGGATCGCGCCGCGCGTGGTCATCTTGAGGCCCGAGCGCGTCGGCTCGATCTTTACTGCCAGCACCTCGTGATCGAATTCAGCCTCAACCAGCCGGTCGCCGGGGGTATATTCCAGTTCGAAATCAACCGGCTGCCCGTCGACAGCGATGTCTTCCTCGCCCAGTTCGACCGCATAAACCGTGCCGCCGATCTTGATGCTCCACCCATAGGGCGGTTCAAGTGGCCCGGCGAGCTGGCCATCGACTTGCCGCGCCCGGTCGGCGCGCGCGGAGGCGATAAAGCCCGCAATCGCGGCCAGATTGCGCTTCAGTTCGGGTGAGGCCGGCGCGCCGTGGAAGCCGTCGGGATATTCCTCGGCAATGAATCCAGTGGTCAGTTCGCCCGAGCGGAAGCGCGGATGCTGCATGATTGCCGAGAGGAAATCGACATTGTGGCCCAGCCCCTCGATCTCGAAGGCATCGAGTGCAGCGACTTGCAGATCGGCCGCCTCGTCCCGCGTCTCGCCCCAGGTCACCAGCTTGGCGATCATCGGATCGTAGAACACCGAAACCTCGCCGCCTTCCATCACGCCGTCATCAACCCGGATGCCATCCACGCCCCTGATGCCACCTTCCCAGCCCGCAACCGGCGGATCGTAGCGCACCAGCCGCCCGGTGGACGGCAAAAACCCGCGATAGGGATCTTCGGCATAGACCCGGGTTTCGATTGCCCAGCCGTCGATGCCGATATCGTCCTGCGTCATGGCCAGCTTCTCGCCGTAAGCAACGCGGATCATCTGTTCGACCAGATCGATCCCGGTGATCGCCTCGGTAACGGGATGCTCCACCTGCAGCCTGGTGTTCATTTCGAGGAAGTAGAAACTCTCGCCAGTGGGGTCCGCGCCGCTGACAATCAGCTCGACCGTTCCGGCCGAATAATAGCCCACCGCGCGCGACAGCGCGACGCATTGCTCGCCCATTGCCTTGCGCATCTGGGGCGTGACGAACGGCGATGGTGCTTCTTCCACCACCTTTTGATGGCGGCGCTGGATGCTGCATTCGCGCTCGTTGAGATACAGGATATTGCCGTGCTGATCGCCCAGGATCTGGATTTCGATGTGGCGCGGGTTGAGGATGAATTTCTCGATAAACACCCGGTCGTCGCCGAACGAGTTCAGCCCCTCGCGCTTGGTCGCCTCGAAGCCCTCGCGCACGTCCTGTTCATTATAAGCGAGCCGCATCCCCTTGCCGCCGCCGCCCGCGCTGGCCTTCATCATCACCGGATAGCCGATCTCGGCCGAAATCCGCACCGCATGCTCGGTATCGTCAATCTCACCGACGAACCCGGGGACGACATTGACCCCTGCTTTCAACGCCAGTTTCTTCGATTCAATCTTGTCGCCCATCGCGGCGATTGCATTCACCAGGGGCCCGATAAAGGCGATCCCCTCCGCCGCCAGTGCCTCGGCAAAACTGGTGCGCTCGGACAGGAACCCATACCCGGGATGCACCGCCTCCGCCCCGGTCTGCTTGGCCGCCGCGATGATCTTCTCGGCGACCAGATAGGACTGTGCAGCAGGCGACGGCCCGATATGGACGGCTTCATCCGCCATCTGCACAAACGGCGCGCGGGCGTCAGCATCGGAATAAACCGCGACGGTCTGAATGCCCATTCGCCGCGCAGTCTTGATAATCCGACAAGCAATTTCGCCCCGGTTGGCGATGAGGATTTTTTTGAACACTATTTTTCCGCCATTTCCAAATAAATGAGAACAAGCAAATAAATCAGATAGATAGCTATACCGCCGCCCAGCAGAAGAACGCCTTGGAAAGCAGCACCATTGTCATTGCATGCCCCGACAGCACCAGAGCACTGGAAGGCGACCCTCCAGAATACCACCGCTAGAGCCGCGAAATAGACCACCGAGCCAGCGATATGCCAAAACTTGAATCGGCCTTTTCCTCTCACACTCCAGCCCTTTCGACGTCACCCTGAACTTGTTTCAGGGTCCATCGTGCCCCACAGGCCAAAGCTCTAAGCGGCGAAATGGATGCTGAAACAAGTTCAGCATGACGGGTGTAGGGTGCGGTCACGCCCTCACCCCCCACCGGCGGCATATTGTGCCCCAGCAGCCTCAACATATCCGCTGCCGCCTCGACCACATTGGTCCACTGCCCGCAAATCCCCTGCACCTGGCACATCAAACCAACTCCAACGCCTGCGCCATATCCGCGATGATATCGTCGATGTGCTCGATCCCCACCGACACGCGCACCACATCCGGCCCCGCACCCGCTGCGACCAATTCTTCTTCGCTCAGCTGGCTGTGTGTGGTTGAGGCGGGGTGGATGATCAGGCTGCGTGTGTCGCCGATATTGGCGAGGTGGCTAAACAGCTTGACCGAGGTCACCAGCTTGATGCCCGCGTCATAACCGCCCTGCAGTCCGAATGTGAACACCGCCCCGCCTTTGCCGCCAAGGTAGCGCTGCGCGAGCCCGTGATAGGGATCGTCAGGCAGGCCCGCATAGGACACCCAGCTGACTTTCGGATGCGCTTGCAGCCATTTGGCGAGTGCAATCGCGTTGCTGCAATGCCGATCCATCCGCAGCGCCAGCGTCTCCATGCCGGTCAGAGCCAGGAAGGCGTTCATCGGCGCCATTGCTGGCCCCAAATCGCGCAGACCCAGCACGCGGCAGGCGATGATGAAGGCGATGGGGCCAACGGCCTCGCTCAACACAGCGCCATGATACGAGGCATTGGGTTCGGTTAGCGTCGGGAATTTGTCACTCGCCTTCCAGTCAAACTTGCCCGCATCGACGATGACCCCGCCGATCGAATTGCCATGGCCATTGAGGAACTTCGTCGTCGAATGGACGACAATATCCGCGCCATACTCAATCGGGCGGCAAAGCGCGGGGCTCGCCATCGTATTGTCGACGATCAACGGCACGCCAGCATCATGCGCGACCTTGGCAATCGCCTCGATATCCTGAACCACCCCACCCGGGTTGGCGAGGCTTTCGATGAACACCGCGCGTGTCTTGTCATTGATCGCGGCGGCGACATTATCTGCATTATCTGCATCGACGAAATTGGTGTGCCACGCCATTTTCTTGAAACTATGGCCCAGCTGATTAAGCGATCCGCCATAAAGCTTTTTCGCCGCGACTATCTCGCAGCCCGGCTCCATTAGCGTGTGAAAGGTCAGGAACTGCGCGGCATGGCCCGAAGCCACCGCCAGCGCCCCTGCTCCGCCCTCAAGCGCCGCAATCTTGCCTTCCAGCGCGGCATTTGTGGGGTTCATGATGCGGGTATAGATGTTGCCGAATTCTTTCAACGCGAACAGATTCGCCGCATGCTCCGGGCTGTCGAATACATAGCTTGCCGTCTGATAAATCGGCGTGATCCGCGCATTTGTGGTTGGGTCTGGCTCGCATCCGGCATGAACGGCCATGGTTTCAAGTTTCTGAGTCATTCGATCCACTCCTATGATTCTGCCGGCGGCATATTGTGCCCCAGCAGCCGCAGCATATCCGCCGCGCATTCGACCACGTTGCTGCCCGGCCCGTAGATCCCCTGCACCCCGGCCTCGCGGAGGAAATCATAGTCTTGCGGCGGGATCACGCCGCCGGCCACCACCTTGATGTCGGGGCGGCCAGCCTCGCGCAGCAGCCGGATCAGTTCGGGGATTAGCGTTTTGTGCCCGGCGGCGAGCGATGACGCGCCGATCGCGTCAACGTCCTTTTCCAGTGCCATTGCCAGCGTTTCAGCAGGCGTCTGGAACAGCGGTGAGCTGGTCACATCAAACCCCATGTCGGTGAAGGCGCTGGCGATCACGTTGGCGCCGCGGTCGTGGCCGTCTTGCCCCATCTTGGCGACCAGCAGGCGCGGATCGCGGTGGAGGCGGCGGGCGACGGCGGCGACGCCTTCGATCACCTGATTGTAGCGCGCGTCCCCGGCATAGGCCTGGCCGTAAATCCCCGTCACCGGAACCGGCTGGGTGGCATAGCGACCGAAAACTTCTTCCATCGCGTCGGAGATTTCGCCCAGCGAAGCGCGCGCGCGGGCGGCATCGACTGCGAGGGCGAGGAGGTTCCCTCCGCCATGTGCGCCCTCGGTCAAAGCCGCCAGCGCCGCCCGGCATTTCGCCTCATCCCGGCCGCTGCGCATCACCTTCAGCCGCGCGATCTGACCATCGCGCACCGCGTGGTTATCGATGCTCAGCGTATCGAGGTGTTCCTCCTTTTCGAGGCGATATTTGTTGACCCCGACGATCACATCCTCGCCCTTGTCGACCCGCGCTTGCCGCGCCGCCGCCGCTTCCTCGATCAGCCGCTTGGGCATCCCGGTAGCGACCGCCTTGGTCATGCCGCCGATGGCGTCCACTTCCTCGATCAGCTGCCACGCCTGATCGACCAGTTCCGCAGTCAGCGCCTCGACATAGTAAGACCCGCCCAGCGGATCGACGACCTTGGTGATCCCGCTTTCCTCGGCCAGCACGATCTGGGTGTTGCGGGCGATCCGCGCTGAAAAATCGGTCGGCAGCGCAATCGCCTCGTCCAGCGCATTGGTGTGGAGCGACTGGGTACCGCCCAGCGTTGCCGCCATCGCCTCCACCGTGGTGCGGATGACGTTGTTGTAGGGGTCTTGCTCCTGCAAGCTGACGCCCGAAGTCTGGCAATGGGTGCGCAGCATTTTGCTGCGTTCGTCCTTCGCGCCCAGCCCGTCCATCACCCGGTGCCACAGGGTGCGCGCGGCGCGCAGTTTGGACACTTCCATGAAGAAGTTCATGCCGATCCCGAAGAAGAAGCTCAGCCGCCCGGCGAAAGCATCGATATCCAGCCCCGCTGTCATCGCGCGCACCGCATATTCCTTGCCATCGGCGATGGTGAAGGCCAGCTCCTGCACCGCCGTCGCCCCGGCCTCATGCATGTGATAGCCCGAGATCGAAATGCTGTTGAATTTCGGCATGTTGGCGCTGGTATAGGCAATGATGTCCGAGATGATCCGCATGCTTGGCTCGGGCGGATAGATGTAGGTGTTGCGGACCATGAACTCTTTGAGGATGTCGTTCTGGATGGTTCCGTCGAGCAGCTTCTGCGGCACGCCCTGTTCCTCGCCCGCAACGATGAAGAAGGCGAGGATCGGGATCACCGCGCCGTTCATCGTCATGCTGACCGACATCTGATCAAGCGGGATCCCGTCAAACAGGATCTTCATATCCTCGACACTGTCAATCGCCACCCCGGCCTTGCCGACATCGCCGACCACGCGTGGGTGATCGCTGTCATAGCCCCGGTGGGTGGCGAGATCGAAGGCGACCGACAGCCCCTTTTGCCCCGCCGCCAGATTGCGGCGATAGAATGCGTTGGATTCCTCGGCGGTGGAAAAACCGGCATATTGCCGGATCGTCCAAGGGCGCCCCGCATACATTGATGCCCGGACCCCCCGCGTGAACGGCGCGAAGCCGGGCAGGCCCGGGTCCGTCTGGGCATCGTCCGCCGTATAGAGCGGCTTGATCGCAAAGCCCTCGGGCGTGTGCCAGGTCAGGTCCCGGCCCTTGACCTCCTTGGTTGCGGCGGCTTGCCATTCAGACAGGGTTGGCCAATCGGGCAGGGTCGGTTTGCTCATTTTTTCACCATTCAGGCCGCAGCACTGGGCCGGGCGGAAACGCGCGCATGCCAATCACGCAAGGAACCAAGGTCGTCCGGCAAGGCAATGCCGATGAAGGCTGCAAAATCGACCGTGGTCAGCAGCAGAATGTCGGCGATCGTGAAGCCATCTGCCGCCAGGAACTCCTGGTCCTGCAGCGCCGTGTCAAACAAGCGCAGCGCCTCGATCGCGCGCGGCCGGTTGGCCTCACCCCACTCGGCATTGCGGCCTGGCAGTGCGGCGGTGAAGCGGTGGGTGTGAACCCAGACCGCACCGACCGCCTGCATCAGGATCATCTCCACCCGGCGGGTCCACATCTCGATTAAGGCTTGCTCACGCAGGGTTGTGCCGAACAGCGGCGGCTCGGGGTGCAGCCCCTCCAGATAGCGGCAGATAGCCACGCTTTCCGCGATCACCGTGCCATCATCCAGCTGCAAGGCCGGGGTTTGCCCGCGCGGATTGAGCGCAAGGTATTCATCGGCCTTGTGCTCACGCGCGGGGATCGAAAGATCGCGCATCGGCAGCGCGATGCCTTTCTCCGCCGCGAATATTCGCACCCGGCGAGGGTTCGGCGCAGGATTGGGGCTGTTGTAGAGGATCACGCTTTTGTTCCGGTCATTGGCCCTTGAACTCCGCCTTGCGCTTTTGCAGGAAGGCCATCCCGCCTTCGATGGCATCGGCACTGCCCCCGGCGATCCGCTGGGCTTCGGCTTCGCGGGTCAGCGCACTGGCGTAATCCATCTCCAGTGCAGTCGCGATATTCTGCCGCATCAGGCCCAGTGCCAGCGTTGGGCCATTGGCCAGCCGGACGGCCAGCGCACGGGCCTCTGCCTGCAGATCAGCATCCTCCACGCATTTGTAGATCAGGCCCCACTCTGCCGCTTGCGCGCCGCCAATCTTCTCGCCCAGCAGCATCATCTGGGTGGCGCGGGCCTTGCCGATAAGTCGCGGCAGCATCCACGAAGCACCGCCATCGGGAACCAGTCCGATATTGACGAAGGCCTGAAGGAAATAGCCAGACTTGCCGGCAATCGCGAAGTCAGCGCACAGCCCAAGGCTGCAGCCGATGCCCGCCGCCGGGCCATTAACCGCAGTGATGATCGGCACATTCAGCCGCGATAGCTTGACCATGGTCGGGTTGTAGCTGCGGGTCAGCGCGCCATAGGAGCCACTCGCGCCCAGCGGAGCCGCCCCGCCCCGTGCCTGCAAATCCGCGCCCGAGCAGAACGCCCGGCCTGCGCCGGTAATCACCAGTGCGCGCGCACCCGCCAGATTATCCAGCGCATCGCAGATTTCATCGGCCATCTGCGGACCCATCGCGTTGAGCCGTTCGGGCCGGTTGAGCGTGATCGTGGCGATGTTGTCAGCGATTTCGAAGTTGATCGTTTCGTAGGCCATCAATCTGCCCCTTCTTTTGGCGTTTCCATGATTTCGGTGAGGACCCCTTGCATGTCGCGGGGGTGGACGAAGAAAATCAGCGTGCCATGCGCGCCGATCCGCGGGGTCCCCAGCACACGCTTGCCCATGGCTTCGAACTCGGCCTTGGCGACGTGAATATCGGGCACTTCGTAGCACATGTGATGCTGCCCGCCCGCCGGGTTCTTTTCCAGGAAGCTAGCGATCGAGCTGTTGCCCGGCAGCGGCTCTATCAGTTCGATCTGGGTGCCATTCGTGCCGCCCTCACCCGGTGTATCGATGAAGCAGACCTTGACCCCCTGATCGGGCAGATCGAACGGCTCATGGATTTTGGTCGCGCCCATCACATCGCGGTAATGCGCGATGCTATCGGCGATCGAGGGCGTGGCGACGCCGATGTGGTTGAGCCGCCCGAGTTTCATTCCGCAGGCTCCACCGTCACCGGGAAGTTGACTGAATTGGCGATGAAGCACAGCGCATGCGCCTTGTGGTGCAGCCCCTCGATCTTGGCCGCATCGACCGGCGCGGCATAGGTAATCTGCGGACGCATGGTAGCGCTGAGCATCGCGACCGCGCCATCCTCGCGCTTGCCGATCACGCCCACAGCGTGATCGACGTAAGAGGTGATGGAAACCCCCGAACGCGAGGCGAGATCGAGGAAGAACAGCATGTGGCAACTCGCCAATGAGGCAATCAACGCCTCTTCGGGATCAACCCCGGCTGGATCGGACCAGACCGTGCCGACCACTGCCGGTGAGGCAGAAGCTGGAACATCCGCCCCGCCATCAAACTTCCAGCGATGCGCACGGCTGTATTTGCGGGTCTCGAAGGAATCGCCCTCGCCCAGGCGCCATTCGACGGTTGCTTCATAGTTGCTCATTTGTATCACTCCTCTGGTAACGAGCGACGGCTTCGGGCAGTTGCCAAGCCTTCGTCGATGATCGTTTCGACGCGGACCAGACGCTCACTGAATTTGGCCATCACCTCGCGCAAACCGGCAATATCGCGGTCCTGGCGTTCGGCAGTTCGATCAAGCCGCTCAAGGTTCGCTTGCATCAGCACGACGTTTTTGAGCGCGCCGCCGATATCGTTGAACAAGCCCATCAGCGGACGCCCATCAGCCGCAGAAACGCGTCGGTTTCACGATGAGTCTTGTCCATCGTTGCGATCATATTGTCGATCGAAGCGTGCATCTTGGGAATGGCTTCGTTCACCTGCTCCACCAAAGCGGCCAGTTCGGCCTCCTCTTCGACAGTCGGTTGGCCGATGAACTGGGCGGTCGCCTCGCGCACGACATTACCGACGGACTGCCCGCTGTTCGCCGCATAATCATCCAGCGCCGCCTTGTGCTCGCGGCTGGTGAGAAACGTGACGCGTTCGGTCTGGAGGGATTTGGCGGTCTGCATGGCGGAGGACTCCTTCACATTATAAGGTCATTATAATGTTTGGATGGAGGCGTGACAACCAAAATCCTCCCCGTTCCGGGGAGGATTTGGTGGGTTGCGATAG
>JANLQQ010000099.1:0-3190 GCA_031367905.1 Novosphingobium sp. | reverse complement strand
CGATCCGGACACCATCCCTGCTGGTCTGAAAGAGCGGCTTGAATTGTGGCGATACCATCCGCCAAGCGCTCAGGATTTTCCGTTCCAGAAGGAAATCTTTTCCTGGCCCAGCTATCAATATGTCATGCATGGTATGGGTTTTAAGGCCAATTACGCGGCCCGGCCCGATGCTTTGATGGATGAGCAGTTTGCCCGGCGCTGCTTTGCCTCGGTTGCTCAGGCACGGCAACAGTCGCTAACGGAAATGCCCCTGCACCGCGACCTATTGGACAAGATTCAGCAATACGGATTGCAATCAGTTTGAAAGTCCAGACCTCGCTCTATCGATTCAGCGCTGAACGTCATCGCGATGTCCGGCTGATCCCCGGCATAGACATCGCCGCAGCGCTCCATCTCAACCATGCGAAGATCGGATTGGGCGAGATCAGCGCTGCAGCCGCTGATTATCCGCTGATGTTTCTAAAAGATGCCGATAGCGGGCAATTGCAGTTGGTGACGCTGTTCGGATTGAGGCCGAATGCCAATTCCTACGTGATCGAAGATCGCTGGCAAGCTACCTATCTGCCGCTGGCGATACTGGCCGCACCATTCAGTCTGGCAGGTCCGGAGCGAACATTGTGTATCAATGAGCTTAGCTCGCAGGTGACAACAGATACTGGCGAAGCGCTGTTTATGGAGGATGGCAGCGAAGCACCAGCATTGGCGAAGATCCGTTCGATGCTGGATTATCTCGATGGCGATCTAACAGCAGCCAATGGCTTGGTGACGGCCCTGCTTAGCTTGGATCTGGTCAGGCCGATTTCGATCACTGCGCAGTTCGGATCTGGCAAGGAAGAACTGATCGAGGGGCTTTACACGATCAGCCCCCCAAATCTGCGTGCAATAGCGGCCGCATCGCTGCTCGATCTTCACCGCCGCGATATGCTCGCGCCAGTCTACACGATCATCCAGTCGTTGGCGCAGATGAACCGGATTCAGCAATTGCACAATCTGGAGTCAGACCGGCCAATCTCCGCATTGAAGATGGAGATGGAAGCGCGGTAAAATCGGCTGGCTGGCTCAGCGAGTCTTGGCGGGCTGGCCGCTGCGCATCTCAAGCCCCAGCGCCCAGCGCCGTTGAAAGCCGCGCCAAAAGCCCGGTTCCTGGTCCGAAGCGGGCCGTCCGCCGACATTTTCGAGAGGTTTGAGCGGCCATTGCCCGTCTCCGGCAACGACCGGCGCAACGTTTAGATAGGCAGACTTTGCCTGATCGCCTTTGAGATTGAGATCAAAAAAGGCAGTGATAAAATGCTGGTTTATGGCGTTTATCCGCTCCGTGCGCCAAACCGGCTCGGCAAAATATTCTCTGGTCGAGAAATCGCCATCGGCTTCAGGCGGGGGAGGATTGCCGCCAACATTGTGGCGGGCATTCTGGAATAACAGGAAGTGCCGATCATTGCTCGCCATCTGATCGAATATCCAGGTCACGCCCTGCTTCACATCAACAATGTCGTCTTCGCTGCCATCGATCATCAACACTGGCTTGCCGAAGTTGGCCACAGTCGCTCCCGTCCAGACCCGGCTGTCAGGCCGCCCTCCGAAAGGCGCCAGCGTGACAACCGCCTTCACACGGGCAGCAACAGCTCGGCCATTTTCCTGGTTTGCGAAAATTGCCGCGCGGGCCTCGGCCGGCAACTGGCTGAACACGCTGCTGGCCGGATCATAATCCATTCCTGCCGTCGCCAGCGCACCAAATCCGCCCATGGAAAATCCAACCACCCCGATGTGTTCAGCGTCAATCGCATTGCCCAGCTGATCCTTCGGGTTTGCGGCAAGAGTGGTGAAATGATCGATCACCGCGCGTTGATCCGCAGCGCGGTTGATCAATACATTGCCGAACGAGACGGCAAGCTCTGGTCCGCCAACCGCGCGCTGATCGTCATGGTCAATCGCGACCACGAAATAGCCTTTGGTTGCCAGATTCTCGGTCAGCCAGGTCATGAAGGTGTCCCAGCCATTGTAGCCATGCGAGACAATCACCAGAGGATAACGCCGCCCTGCCAACACCACACCATTTTCGACGGCAAGGCTGCGGATCGTGAATGCCAGCCTGTTGCCGTCAGGTCGCGGAAGAGTGTGGGAAAAGCGGGTTCGAACTGCACGGGGCGAGACTTTAGCGGGATACCAGATCCTGGCCTTGATCATGCGGGTCGCCCGGGAAACGCCTGTGGTTGCCAGAATGACACGGCCGGGAGAAGCAATCTCAATCCTGCGCGTACCAATCTCATACGCCCCGAGCGCGGCAAGGGCAGGCGCATCCATCGGCGGGATGGCATAGGCTTGCTGCGCCTTTGGACGGGCGATGGCCAAGCCCGGAAAGAGCGCAAGGAAAACCATCAGGAAACGTGTCATCTTCATTTTGTCATGGCCCATGCTGCTTGTGACATTTTCGTTCCCGCAAAACGAAACGCCCTCCCCCGAATAGTACTCGAGGAAGGGCGTCGGTATTCGGTGCTCTAGTCGATTAGAAGCTGATGCGCACCCCAGCGCCGTAACGCGCACCGGTATCGATATAATCGAGGACCTGATTATCAAATCGGCCGGTCGTGATGTTCCGCGCATTGAAGACATTGGTGCCTTCGACGAAGACTTGCGCAAATTCGGTCACATCATAACTGGCCCGCATATCAACCTGCTCATAGGCCCGGCGGAACACCGGATCCCCGCCCTGCCCAGGAGTAACCAGGGCCTCAAGGAAGCGGCCACGACGGTTCCATGCAACCCGCGCCGAGAAGCCGTCTTTTTCATAGAAGGCTGTCGCATTATAGCTGTTGCCAAGCCCCTCTACTGCAAAGGATGTGCCCGTGGATGCCTGGTCAAATTCGGCATTGCTGCTAACGAACGTCGCATTCAGTGCCACGCCAAAGCCATCCAGCGGCGAAGGCAAATAGTCAAAGCTATGAACCAGGTTCAGTTCAAGGCCCCGCACATTCGCCGATTCAGCATTACGCGGACGGCGAACATTGAATGTCGCGGTCTTTGGCCCGGTTATGCCGTTGCCGATCGGCAGATTGCCGGCGTTGGCGATTGTGAAGTCCTCAGGCGAACGGGTCTGCACGATGAAGTCCTGAATGTTCTTGTAATAGACCGCCACCGACAACGTAGTGGTCGCAGATGGATACCACTCGAGAGACAAATCGAAGTTATTTGA
>JANLQQ010000079.1:0-15781 GCA_031367905.1 Novosphingobium sp. | reverse complement strand
CGACGGAACGCGCCTGACCCGTTCGGCTTTCCGCAACGACCGACGGTACACCTTCCTGGCGCGGTTCGACTTCTGAGCCCCCGCATCAGCTGGATCTCAAGAGCGGGCCTCTGTCTCACGACCGAGGCCCGCTTTTCGTTTGAGGAAGAAACAACTAGGCTAATCGCTTAGAGTGTGATGCGATTCAGCTTTATCGCATCACACTCTAAGCAACGCGCAAAGGGAATCGAGGCGATAGATATGAAGGGAATTAAATCGCTGGCGCTAGTGGCCTGCCTGTTGGCCTGTCAGGCCTTGGCCGAGCCGACGAGCCAGTCGGAGAAGGATCAGTCCCGTTGGAACCTGGTCTGGTCGGACGAATTCGACCAGCCCACAATCGACCGTGCCAAGTGGAACTTCGATGTCGATTGCTGGGGCGGCGGCAATGATGAGCGGCAGTGCTATACCGCGAGCAAGCGTAATGCCGCGATCGTGGATGGCAAGCTGATCATCTCCGCGCTGCGCCAGCGATCGACCGGTCCGGCATTACCCAAGGCTGAGCGGCGCGGGGCTTCCGATCCGAATGCTCAGGTTAAGCGCGAGTTTTCGTCGGCGCGGCTGACGACCCGGGGCAAGGCCGCCTGGCGCTATGGCCGGATCGAGGTCCGCGCCCGCCTGCCGCAAGGGCAAGGAACCTGGCCGGCGATCTGGATGCTGCCGGAAACGGACAGCTATGGCGCGTGGGCAGCTTCGGGCGAGATCGACATCCTCGAAGCGGTCAACCTTGGCGTGGTTTGTGCTGCCTGCGCAGGCGGACGCGAAGATACGATCCTGGGAACCCTGCATTTCGGCGATAAATGGCCAAACAACCGTTTGGCGAGCACTGAGGTCCACCTGCCCGCCATGCTTGAAGGCTTTCATACCTTCGCGATCGAATGGACTGACCAGCGCATTGTCTGGTCGGTCAATGGCAAACCGTATGCCAGCCGCGAGGCGAGGGAATGGTCAACGTCAGGTTCGGCGCAGCCCGGCGCGCCGTTTGACCGGGAGTTTCACCTGATCCTCAATCTTGCAATCGGCGGTAAGCTGGCCGAAGGTCGGGGCACGCGAGGCGTTTCACCCAAGGGTTTCCCGAAAAAGCTGGAAATCGACTGGGTGCGCGTCTGGCAGAAGTCATCGCAAGAAACTGCCACAAGTGCAGGCGTTGCGCACATTGGGGGCGAGTAGAAATGGCAAAGCGTCGCTTGAACCAGCGGATGGGCGGATCGCACGCCGATCCAACCCTTGCCCTCAACGCTTGCTTTAGCGCTCTGCCACGCAAGGCGGCCATTCCTGATACATCCGGGACAGTTTGAGCAGCGCGATGCGGGGGCGGGGCAAAGTTACCATAATGGACGTCGCAGCCGAGGCGGGGGTTTCCCACCAGACGGTCAGCCGGGTCATCAACAATGGTCCGAATGTCAGTGCCAGGGCCCGCGAAAAGGTCGATGCGGCTGTCGCCAAATTAGGCTATTCGCCCAGCTTGGCCGCGCGCCGCATGGGCGGGTCCAAGTCCTTCCTGCTGCTGGCGCTCAACGACCGGGATCGCACTATCGAAGGCTGGCGGTTGCGCGAAGGGATCGACTGGGTCGACCAGATGCTATTCGGTGGCATGGGGGTTTGCGCTGAGCATGGCTATCGGCTGATCTTCGAGCTGATCGATACCCATAGTGACCAGATCGAACGCGAGCTGTCCAGCGCGCTCGATGCGTTACATCCCGATGGAGTGATCCTGACCCCACCCCATTCGGATAACCCGCAAATCCTGCGCGTGCTTGAGCGTGAGCAAATCCCGGCGGCCCGGATTGGCGGCTTTGCGGAAACTGGTGGCATGGTGATCCGGATGGACGATCGTGCCGCTGCGATCGAAGTGGTGGAATATCTTGCAGGTCTTGGCCATCGCCGGATCGCCCTGATTTCCGGCTCGCCCGAATATGCGCTGAGCGAAGAGCGGCTGCGCGGCTATCGCTATGCGGTTGCCCGGCTTGGCCTCGATGCCGAAGCTGCCTTGGTTGAAACTGGCGATTTCGGTCCGGAATCGGGCCGGGCCGCCGCCAAGCGTTTGCTGGCCCTGCCGCATCCGCCATCGGCGATCATCGCCAGCAGTGACCAGATGGCGCTCGCCACTCTGTCGGTTGCGCTTGAGCAGGGGCTTGAAGTGCCGCACGACTTGTCACTAGTCAGCTTCGATGGAACGCCGATCGTGCGGATGAGCACCCCGGCGATGACGTCGATCAATCAGCCGGTTGCCGAACTGAGCGCGCGGGCGGCGAAGGTTCTGGTCGATCCCACCGGAGAGATGGCGCAAGCCGCGCGGCGCGGACCGATTGTCGTGCCCCATACCCTGGAAATTCGTGGATCGACTGCACCGCCCCGGCGATGAGTGCAGCTGCCGCGATCCCGCCCCGCGACACCGACGAAGACCGGCTGTTGGTCTGCTACGCACTGGCCTGGGCCGGCGGAACGATCGCCTATATGCCGTTCCTCAATCTGCTCCTGCCGCTGCGGTTCAGCGAGCTGGCGGGCGGGCAGGATCTCAGCTGGTTGGGGCTAACCGCCATTCTGGGCGCGATCGCGGCGAGTGTTTCTAACATTGCGTTTGGCTGGCTGAGTGACTTGTTTCCCGGGCGCTTGCGCTGGAGCGGCGCGGGCATTGCGGGCCTTGCTCTGGGCTATTTCGCGATCGCCAGAGCCAGCACTCCGGTGTTGCTGACCGCCTGTGTGGTGGCGTGGCAATTTGCCGTGAACCTGTATCTGGCCCCGCTCGGCGCGTTTGCGGCGGAACACGTGCCAGACCGGCATCGCGGCAAGCTGGGTGCTATGCTGGCATGGGCGCCCGGTATCTCGGCGCTGACCTTGCTGGGAATTGCCCAGTTGCCGGAAAGCTTCACGATCCGCGTGCTCATAATTCCGGCGATTGCCCTGGTGATGTTTCTACCTTTGGTGTTTTTGGCGGGAAACAGAAACCGGGCACGTCCTGATCCCGTCGCGGAATCAGCAACGCATTCTTCACCGCGCGGAACGCTTGCCCTGTTCTGGCTGGCCCGGTTTTTCGTGCAGATCAGCGAAGCATTGTTGTTCGCCTTTGTGTTCTACTTCCTGCGTGATCTGCTGGGTGGGCAGCTGGGCGCATCAGGCTATGCTTTGATCAATGCTGGAGTCTATCTGGCGGCGATCCCGGTGGCGCTGGGGATCGGGCTTGCCTCTGATCGCCGCGGCAGACGGAAGGGACCGCTACTGGTGATGATCGCAGTTCTGGCGGCCGGATTTGGAATCATGGGGGCGAGCACAGATCCCACGCTGGTCATCGCCGCCTATGTGCTGTGCGTGATCGGCTCTACCGTGTTTCTTTCGCTGCATTCGGCCTTCGTGATGCAATATCTGCCGCGTCGCGATCGGCTTGGTCGGGATCTGGGGTTCATCAATCTTACCAATACGTTGCCAAGCATCTTTGGCGCACCATTGGCGTTATTGGTGGTTCCGGTCTGGGGCTATTCGGGGCTGCTTTTGCTGCTGGCTGTTTCCATGGCGATCCCGGCCGCCCTTATTTCCCGACTTTCTGCCGATTAAGCACCAATAGGGCTTGCCCACGGCATGAAGACTTGGCTAAAGATAGTGAACGTTCACAGGAGATGAATTTGCGCGTTTACGGCCTCTTGCTTGCAACCGCCGCGATGACCCTGATCGGTGGCTGCGCCGCGATCCCATCCGCTCAGGTCGCAAGCCCCTTGCCCACAGTTCTAGCGCCGCAACCACCTGCCGCCTCTGCCCATGCGGAACTGTGGCCATCTGCCCATAGTCCGGATGCCATGAGCGACCGGACCAGTGAGCAGTTGATCGATCGGCTGCTGGTCCGAATGTCACTTGAACAGAAAGTCGGGCAGATCATCCAGGGCGACATCTCCTCGGTCACACCAGCAGATATGGCGCGCTATCCGCTTGGCTCGATCCTGGCGGGCGGCAACAGCGGCCCTTATGGCGACGAGCGCAGCTCATCCTCCAAATGGGCGCGGCTGGTCGGTGAGTTTCGGGCCGCTTCGGCCAAAGCGGTGGTAGTCGATGGGGTGGCAATCCCGACATTGTTCGGGGTTGATGCCGTCCACGGTCATAACAATTTGCCCGGCGCAACCGTCTTTCCGCACAACATCGGGCTGGGTGCGGCGCGTGATCCGGGATTGATCCGCCGGATCGGCGAAGTAACCGCCGAGGAAATCTCTGCCAGCGGGATTGAGTGGACCTTTGCGCCGACGCTGGCAGTACCGCAGGATCTGCGCTGGGGCCGCAGCTATGAAGGCTATTCGGCCGATCCGGCGCTGGTCGCGCAGTACAGCCGCCAGATGGTGCTGGGGCTTCAAGGACCGCTCGCCAAAGGGCAGCCCATCCCGGCCAACCGCGTCGCGTCGACTGCCAAGCATTTCCTGGCAGATGGCGGTACTTTGGGAGGCAAGGATCAGGGTGATGCGCAGCTTGATGAGCGCAGCCTGGTTGCTACCCACGCCCAAGGCTATCCCGCCGCGATCGATGCCGGCGCACTAACCATGATGGTTTCGTTCTCCAGCTGGAACGGGACCAAGAACCACGGCAACCGCTCGTTGATGACCGATATTGCCAAGCAGCGGATGGGCTTTGCCGGGCTGCTGGTCGGTGACTGGAATGGCCACGGCCAGGTCGAAGGCTGCACCAACACCCATTGCCCCCAAGCGATCAACGCCGGGCTCGATCTGTTCATGGCGCCCGATAGCTGGAAAGAGCTATATGCCAGCACGCTCGAGGATGTCCGCGCGAACCGGATCCCGATGGTGCGGCTTGACGATGCAGTTCGGCGGATCCTGAGAGTCAAAGCCAAGCTCGGCCTGCTGGGCAATGCGCGCGCGGTGCGCGATGCACCGGGAGAGATTGGCAGCCTGGCCCATCGCAGTATTGCCCGCGAAGCGGTCGCCAAATCGCTCGTCCTGCTGAAAAACGAAAGCAGTCTGTTACCGATCCGACCCGGCGCCAAGGTGCTGGTGGCCGGGAATGGCGCGCACAATATGGCCAAGCAGGCGGGCGGCTGGACAATTACCTGGCAAGGCACCGATACCACATCCCGTGATTTCCCGTCGAGCAAGACGATCTGGCAGGGGATCGAAGGGGCCGTAGCCCAGTCCGGCGGCCGCGCGGTGCTGAGCGCTGATGGCAGCTTCACCCAGCGCCCCGACGTTGCGATCGTCGTCATCGGGGAAGACCCTTATGCCGAGTTTCAGGGCGACATCGAAACGCTGGATTATCAGCCGCTTGGAGCCACCGACCTGACCCTGATCCGCAAACTCAAGGCGCAGGGTATCCCGGTCGTCACGGTATTCCTCTCGGGGCGCCCGCTGTTTACCGGGCCTGAAATCAACGCGTCCGACGCGTTTGTGGCGGCTTGGTTGCCGGGCAGCGAGGGCGATGGGGTTGCCGATGTGCTGGTCGCCGGTCCCAAGGCGCACGATTTTGTCGGGCGGCTGCCGTTCCCCTGGCCGGCCAATGCTCGCTCACCGGTTACCCGCCCGGCTTTTCCCTTGGGCTACGGACTGAGTTACGCCGCGCCAGCCCATGTCGGGCTGCTTAATGAAGACCCGCAGGTCGAAGCAACCGCACAGCGCAATGTGGCCCGCTATTTCGCCAAGGGGGCTGTTCTGGCACCGTGGGCGATGTCGCTGGGCGACAAGTCCGGTGCCTTTGAAATGGGCACGCGAGACGGCCGCAGCCCGCTGGGGCTGGTCACCAGCCGCCCGGTCGATGCCGCCGCGCAGGAAGATGCCCGGCTGATTGAATGGAGCGGTGAAGGTTTCTTTGAAATCACCGGCCCCGAAAGCGATCTGCGGCAGCAGCTGACCGGCAGTTTTATGCTTTTGCTTGAGCTTGATGTCACCCAGCCGGCGGCCTCCGAAGTGCTTCTGACCACCGACGGGGCGACACTCCTGCTGACCGCGCTGGTCAGTCGGCTGGGCGCGGTTTCGGTCAAAGTGCCGCTCCGCTGCTTTGCCGATCTGGGCGCCAATTTTGAGCGCGTGCGCGCCCCGCTTAGGATTGCCAGCAAGGGGACGCTTGGTATTATCCTAAAGTCCGCCAGGCTTGAACCGATTGGCGAGCCACTAATCTGTCCACGCTAAACGAAAAATAAAATAACTCGGGGAGAATAAGCACATGGCAATGGCACCGGCAGTAGCGAACAGCACCGATCCGCTCTTAGCAGAGCCCGAAGGCACGCATATTGATGCGCCGGAGCTGCGGCTGTTCGTGATGGCACTGTTCTTCATCTTCGGCGGGATCACCAGCCTCAACGATGTGATCATCCCCAAGTTGAAAGAGCTGTTCACGCTGAACTACACCCAGGCGATGCTGGTCCAGTTCTGCTTCTTCACCGCCTACCTCGTGATCGGCATTCCCGGCGCGCGGCTGGTCAAGCGGATCGGCTATATGCGGGGCGCAGTGGCGGGCCTGCTAACCATGATGATCGGCTGCCTGCTGTTTATTCCCGCCTCGCAAGGCGCAGCCTATGGCCTGTTCCTGTTCGCGTTGTTCGTGCTCGCCAGCGGCGTCGTGATCGTTCAGGTGGTATCCAATCCGCTGATCTCGCTACTTGGGCCAGCCAAAACCGCGCATAGCCGGTTGACCTTTGCCCAGGCGTTCAATTCGCTTGGCACGACGATCTTCCCGATCGCTGGCTCAATCCTGATCCTTGGCAGCCTCGCCACAATGAACGCCAACGAACTGTCTGGCGCGGCGCTCGATGCTTATCGCACGGCGGAAAGTCAGGCGATTGTCAATGGGTACATGGGCCTCGCCGCAGCACTGGCGGTGGTGGCTGGCGTGGTCTGGCTGTTCCGCAACAAGTTGCCGGAAGAACAGCATGGCGCGAGTTCCGGCTTGGGCGGGTTTGACCTGTTGAAGCGCCCACGCTTCGGCTTCGGCGCGCTGTGCATCTTCCTTTATGTTGGCGCCGAAGTGTCGATCGGCTCGCTGATCGTGAACGATCTGATGCAGGCCGATGTGATGGGGCTGCAAGAACAAGCAGCGGGCAAGCTGATCGGGCTGTATTGGGGCGGCGCAATGGTTGGCCGGTTCATCGGATCGGCAGTGCTGCGCGTCGTCAGCCCGGGCAAGGTTCTGGCCAGCGTCGCAATCGGCGCGATCGCCTTGATCCTCCTTTCCGCCAATACCACGGGTACCTTCTCCGGTTACAGCCTCTTGGCGATCGGACTAGTCAATTCGATCATGTTCCCGACAATCTTCTCGCTTGCCTGCGAACGACTTGGCGGCCGGGCAGCGGATGGTTCGGGGATCATCAATGTGGCGATTTTCGGCGGTGCAGTTATTCCGCTGCTGACCGGAGCGATCGCTGATATCAGCGGCAGCCTGGCGGTTGCGCTGACCCTGCCTGCGCTCTGTTATGGAGTAATCGCAGCTTTCGGGGTGTTTGCCCGGCGGCCAGCTGAGGCCGCCGCCTGATTATCGCAGAACCTTCGGTGATCCTGAGCCCATGAATGGCCCGGTTCGCAGAGCTGCGGAATTGCGCCATTCCAAGCCCATAGACAGCGCTAAACAAATTGGTGTAATGGACCATCATGTCCGAAAAATCGGCATTGGCTCGCACATTTAAAACCGAGCATAGATAGTGAGGGAATTTTATGAAGAATTTTCTGCACCTGCGGGTGCTTCAAGGCGTTCTGCTGACCAGTTCGGCGATCGTATCGACTATGGTAATTCCAGGCGTCGCGCTTGCGCAAGAGGCAGCAGCCTCTGACGAAGCCACATCTGAGAGCATTATTGTTCTGGGAACCCGCCGGACCGATCGCACCGTCACCGACTCCGCCTCACCGGTGGATGTTATCAGCTCCGCTGAACTCAGCGCGCAGCCTGCGGGCAACATGCTCGATGCGGTCAAGAACATCATTCCCTCATTCTTCGTCGGACAGAACTCGATCTCGGACGCCTCGACATTCGTGCGCGCACCTTCGCTGCGCGGCCTGCCCGCCGATCAGGTGCTGGTGATGCTCAACGGCAAGCGCTACAACCGTTCGGCGCTGGTCCAGGTTTACAACGGTGGCGACACCGGCCTGTCATTCGGTTCGCAAGGCGCAGACATTTCAGCCATTCCCTCGATCGCGATCAAGAACCTTGAAGTTCTGCGCGATGGTGCGACTGCGCAATATGGTTCGGACGCCATCGCCGGCGTGCTCAACTATGGCCTGCGCGATAATGACGGATTTGAACTGGTAGCCCGTTATGGCCAGTACAACGATCATGGCGATGGCAAGAGCTATCAAATTGCCGGCAATGTTGGCTTCAAGATGGGCGACAGCGGCTTCATCAACCTTTCGGGCGAATACAACAAAGATGGCCAGACCAGCCGCGGTGCCACCCGTCCGACCGCTGTTGCGTTTGCGACCGAGAACCCGACGCTGGCCAGCCAGCTGCCGCATTATCCGCTGCCGGCCCAGATCTGGGGCAATTCTCCCAGCGAAGGCTACAAATTCGTGCTCAACGCGGGCTTCGATGTAACCGACAGCGCCAAGGTTTACCTGTTCGGTAACCTTGCACACAGCAAGGCCGATCAAAGCTTCAACTTCCGTTCGTCACTACAGGGGACGCGGCCGTTCACCGATACTGCAGGTGTTGTGCACAACCTCGGTGGCCGCTCGTTCTTCCAGCATCCCTATTATCTGACCCAATGCCCCGCCGGCAGCACAACCTGCACTGCTGGTGGTTATGTTCGGGATACAAACGTCTTTAATCTGACCTCGATCTACCCAGCCGGTTTCACCCCGCGCTTTGTTGGTGTCACCGATCAGGCTTTTGGGACGGTTGGCTTCAAGGGCAAGACCGAGGGTGGTTTCACCTACGACCTGTCCGCATCGCTCAGCCGCAACTCGCTCGATCTGTCGATGTATAACTCGATCAGCCCGTCCTACGGCAAGGCTTCGCAGACCAGCTTTGAATTTGGCAAGCTGATCCAGAAAGAGTTCAACGCCAATCTTGACCTGACCTATGAAGTCGATGGCGGCTTTGCCAGCCCGATCACGGTTTCGGGTGGTGCTGAATTCCGCCGCGAAAGCTACACCGCAACCGAAGGCGACCCGCAGTCTTATGGCGCTGGCCCCTATGCGCTGGCCCATCCGCTCTTCACAAACAATGGTGATGGCACTTATACAGCGACGGGCACATTCACTGCAACCGAAAGCCCGGCTGCAAGCGGTTATGGCGGCACCAGCCCGACCTATGCCGGTACCAATAGCCAGAAGAGCTATGGCGCTTATCTGGGTCTCGAAACCGACCTTACCAAGCAGTTCACCGTGGGCATGGCTGCGCGCTATGAGCATTATGACAGCTTCGGTGATGCCTTTGTAACCAAGCTCAACGGCATTTACCACGTCAGCGATACCTTTGCGCTGCGCGGCACTGTCGGCACCGGCTTCCACGCTCCGACCCCTGGCCAGAGCAATACACAGGTCCTGACCACCAACTTTGTTGCGGGCAATTCGGTGCAGACCGGTACTTTCCCGGTAACCAGTGCGGTGGCCCAATACTTCGGTGCCAAGCCGCTCAAGCCTGAAAAGTCGACCAACTATGGCCTGGGCTTTGTGTTCGAGCCGACCAGCGCGCTGACGCTGACGGTTGATGCCTACCAGATCAAGGTCAGCGACCGCATCTTCATCTCGAAAACCTTTGTGGTGTCGGCTGCGGATATCCTCGCTCTCCCCGAACTGGCCTCGGTTGGCGTCACCGGCGAAGTCCAGTACTTCACCAACTCGCTCGACACTACGACCAAGGGTGTCGACGTGGTGGGTAGCTATCGGACAGATCTTGCTGACGGCAAACTCAATCTGACGCTGGCCTACAACTACAACAAGAACAAGGTGACCAAGTTCGATCCGGCGGCCATTGGTGCCAATCAGATTGTCGATGCCGAAAATCTGGCACCGCATCACCGGCTCAACCTCCAGGCCAACTGGACTATGGGCAACTTCTCGCTCAATGTTGCTGAACATTATTACAGCAGCTGGCGCGCAGAGACGGACTATCCGGGACAGCTGTTCGGAGCAAAGTTCACCACCGATCTTGAGGCAGGCTACACCTTCATGGAGCACTTTACGCTGAGTGCAGGGGCGAACAATCTGTTCAACACCTACCCGGACAAGATCGCCGCATCGGGTTCAAACCCGATTTACGTTTTGACCAACAGCCTCAGCGATGGCCAAGTCTATCCGCGTAATGGTGGCCCGTTCGGGATGAACGGCGCGTTCTATTATGCCCGGCTCCGCATCAAATACTAAGTTGCCGAACGGCTAAAATCAGGGGCAGGCAAGTTTCGGCTTGCCTGCCCCTTTTTTGTTTGGGACTGGCGGGCTTGCCCGTTTCGCCAAAGGAAGAATTCATGCGGTTCTGGAAAACAGTGCTGAGCGCGCTCTTGGCGCTGTCTCTGGGTGTGCAAGGGGCGCTGGCGGCCTCGCCGGTTCCGGTGAGCGCGGAACACGGCATGGTCGTATCCGCGCATCGGTTGGCGTCCGATACCGGCGTGCAGGTGCTGAGGCAGGGCGGTAATGCGATCGATGCGGCGATTGCGGTCGCCTATGCCTTGGCGGTGACTTTTCCGGAGGCCGGCAATCTGGGTGGCGGCGGCTTCATGACGGCCCGCTTTGCCGATGGCCACACCACTTTCATCGATTTCCGCGAGACGGCGCCGCAGGCTGCAACCGCGAACATGTATCTCGGCGCGCAGGGCCAGGTGATCCCGCTGCTCAGCACGCGCGGCTACCTTGCGGTCGGCATTCCGGGGACCGTGGCCGGGCTTGAGCTTGCCCGGATCAAATACGGCACCCTGCCCCGCACGGCGCTGATGGCTTCTGCGATCCGGCTTGCGGGCCAAGGCTTCGTGCTCGATCAGGGCGATGCTGATATGCTTAATGAGGGAGCTGACGATTTCCGCAAGGATCGCCCCAGCGCCGCCATTTTCCTCAATCAGGGCAAGAGCTGGCAGGCCGGTGATCGGCTGGTTCAGGCGGACCTGGCCAGATCGCTGCGGCTGATCGCCAAAGGGGGCGCAGATGCCTTTTACAAAGGCTCGATCGCGGCCCGGATTGTCGCTGCCTCGGGCCGCAATGGCGGGATCATGACCGCCGCCGATTTCGCCGCCTATAAGGCGCGGGAGCTGGCCCCGCTCGAATGCGATTACCGCGGTTTCCAGATCATTTCCGCGCCGCCGCCAAGTTCAGGCGGGGTGGTGCTGTGCGAGACTTTGAACATCCTCGAGGCCTATCCGATTGGCGACCTTGGCTTTCATTCGGCGCAGGGCGTGCATTACACGGTTGAGGCATTGCGGCGCGCCTATCATGATCGCAACCTGAAGCTCGGCGATCCGGCATTTGTCCGCAACGATGTTTCGCACCTCACCGGCAAGGCCTATGCCGCCAGTCTGCGGGCCGGGATTTCCGCATCGACTGCAACCCCATCGGCCAGCCTGTCAGGGGCGGATTTCGGCCACGAAGGCAGCAACACAACTCATTTTTCGATTGTCGACAAGGCTGGCAATGCCGTCTCCCTCACCTACACTCTCAACGATTGGTTCGGCGCGCGGGTGACGGCCGAGGGCACCGGCATTATCCTAAACAACGAGATGGACGATTTTTCCGCCAAGCCGGGCTCGCCCAACATGTATGGGCTGGTTGAGGGTGCCAACAATGCGATCGCGCCCGGAAAACGCCCGCTCAGCTCGATGTCGCCGACGATCGTCACCCGCGCGGGCAAGCTGTTCATGGTGGTTGGAACACCCGGCGGAAGCCGTATTCCGACCGGTGTATTGCAGGTCATGATGAATGTGATCGACTACAAGATGCAGCTGCAGGAAGCGGTAGATGCGCCCCGTATCCACCATCAATGGCTGCCAGATGTCATTTCCTATGAGCGCAATGGGCTGAGCGCTGATACGATCGAGGCGCTCAAGGCCAAGGGTCATCATTTAAGCGAGATCGAATATGGCAATCACATTGCCGCGATCCTGGTCGGAACACCCGGACTGGGGCAACCGCCGCTGGGCCGCAACACGCTGTATGGATCAATCGATCCGCGGCTCAATCTTGGCACGGTTGCCGGATACTAGACGGGCATGAGCGACTTTCAGTGCCGCATTGCGACCGAAGCCGATCTGGAGCGGCTCAACGCGCTGATGGCCCGGGCCATCGCGCAGCTCCAAAGCGATTTCCTGAGTCCGCAAGAAATCGATGCCAGCCAGCATGTCATGGGGCTGGACACTCAGCTGGTTCGCGACGGGACATATCTGCTGGCTGAGGCCGATGGAGCGATCGCAGGCTGCGGCGGCTGGAGCTGGCGTTCGACGCTGTATGGCGGCGACACCAGTGTGGTCGCGCGCGAACCCTATGCGCTGGATCCGGGAACCGATGCGGCGCGGATCCGGGCAATGTACACCGATCCCCAGTTTGCCAGGCGCGGGGTTGGCCGCCAGATCCTTGGCGCTTGCGAGGATGCGGCGCGGGCCTCTGGGTTCAGGAAGGCCGAAATGATGGCGACGCTGGCTGGCGCCGCACTCTACCGGACATGCGGCTACCACGAGATCGAACATGTCCGCATCGAACCGATCGCAGGGGTGGTGGTGCCAATGATCCGGATGGGCAAGTCGCTTTAGAGTCTTTGTTTCCGCGCGATTTGTTGCCAAAAACCGGTGCCCACTTTTTCGCATCGCGCTATAGGGAGGCTGTTGTGGCTAAGGGAACGCGGGCAACAAAACTGCTGGAGCAAGCCGGGATCGCGTTCACCGCGGTCGCCTACGATTATGATGCCACCTCGCGTTCACGCGGCCTGCAAGCGGCCGAGTCGCTGGGTGTGGAGCCGGAGCGGGTCCTCAAGACGCTGCTGGCGCTGGTCGACGGACGCCCGGTTTGCGTGATTGTGCCATCAGATCAGGATGTTGCGATGAAACGCCTGGCTGCGTCGCTCGGCGGAAAATCTGCCCAGATGATGCCGCCAGCCGATGCCGAGCGGATCACCGGCTACCGGATTGGCGGGATCAGTCCGTTCGGCCAATTGCGCCAGTTGCCGACCGTGATCGAGGCGCGGGCGCTGGCCCACCCGCTGGTGTTCATCAATGGCGGCCAGCGGGGCTTGCAACTGCACCTCGATCCGGCCTGTATCCTGCGCCTCCTCGGTGCCATGCCGGCCGACCTGAGCGCGTAGTTTAGCTATTCGCGGAAGGCGTTCTCACCCAACCGGGTAATCGGCGTAAACAGGTAAGACAGGATCGAGCGCTTTTCACCCAGCACGCTGACATTCGCCACCATCCCGGTGCCGATCGGCAGCTTGCGCCCGGCCCGATCGCGCAGGATCGAAGTGGTTTGCACTTCGACGGTGTAAAAGCTCTCCCCGGTCTTTTCATTGACCAGCGCATCGGGCGAGATCGAAGTGACCTGACCATCAAGTTTGCCGAAAATGGACGAATTATAGGCCGTGATCTCGATCGTCGCCTGCTGGCCCAGCCGGATATTGCCGATGTCAGCGGGACGAACCATCGTTTCGACGAACAACGCCTCCTCCGATGGGACGATTTCGGCGATCGGCATGCCGGGGGAAACCGAGCCGCCCACTGTGGTCACCAGCACCCGGTTGATCTTGCCGGACATCGGCGCGCGGATGGTGGTTCGATCGACCCGGTCTGACAGTGCCGGCAAGGTCTGTTGCTGCGCGGAAAGCTCGGCCTGAGCCTGCGACAATTCCATGCCCGCCCGGCTCATCCAGTCGCTTCGGCCCTGGGCGGTAGAGGCGCGCGCTTCGGCAACGCTTGATTGAGCGCGGGCAATTGTGGCCTGGGCGGCGGCGACTTGACTGGTCGCAACGCTCAAGGCGTTTTCCGCCTTGATCAGATCCATTCGCGAGACAATCTGCTGGGCGGCCAACGGGCGCATCATCTCGGCCTCGCTGCGCGCGGCGACAACATTGGAGCGTTGAACTTCAAGCATCGAACGTGCTTCGGAAACCGCACGTTCGGCCTGAGCGACCCGCGCATTGCCAGCCGCCAGTAACCCCTCAAGCTCGGCCGCGCGCGCTGCATGCAGCGATTGCTCGATCGCCACCTGGCTCGATGAAACGCCGCCATAGCTGGGTGAGGCACCGCGAACCTCAGCGCTGAGCCGCGCTACTTTGGCCTGCAGCGCTTCAACCGATGCAGTCGAACTGCCATAGGCGGCGCCGCTGATCTTGGGCGAGAGGCGAACCAGAATATCGCCTTTCCTGACGGTTTGACCCTGCTTGACAAGGATCTGTTCAACCACCCCGCCTTCCATATTCGAGACGACTTGCAGTTTCGAACTGGGCACAATCCGGCCCATCCCCCGCACCGTCCGGTCAATTTCAGTTAATGCGGCCCACAAGAAAAACATCACAAAGAAACCGCCGATGATCCACAGGATCATATTGGCGGATTTCTTTGCCGCAAAATCCGGTTCGTCCAGTTCGGCTTCATCGCCTCTCAGATATTCAATCAGTTGGGTCATGGCCTATCTCGCTGGAATCTGAGTGACACGCCGGGTGATCTGGTCGGGCTTGCCATCCAACGCAACACGGCCGCGGGCCAACACAATTACCCGGTCTACCAGCGCCAGCATTGAGGGGCGGTGGGTAATCAGCACCAGGGTCCGGCCTTCGAATTCGCTGCGCAGGTTCTGCAACATCCGGGCCTCCGTCTCGGTATCGACCGAGGAGGTTGGCTCATCCAGAATGATGATCGGCGGTTTTCCGACCAGTGCCCGCGCCAGCGCAATCGACTGTCGCTGCCCCCCGGATAGTCCATCGCCGCGATCCGCCAGGACCAGATCATAACCATTAGGCAGCTGCGCAATAAATTCATGCGCGAGGCTGATCTGGGTGGCGCGGAGCATTTCCGCATCATCATGCTCATCCCGGCCGAGCAGGATGTTTTCCCGGATCGTGCCGGTCATCAGGACATTATCCTGAAACAAGGCGCCGATTTTGGAGCGGAGCGATTTTGGGGCAAGTTGGCGAATATCGGTGCCATCGACCAGCACCAGCCCGCTGGAAGGCGGATACAGCCCGATCAAAAGCCGCGCGATGGTCGATTTGCCAGACCCGATCGGGCCAATCAACGCGACATGTTCACCCGGCTTGATCCGGAACGATACGCCGGTCAGCGCCAGCTCAGGCGCGTTCGGGTAGCGGAAATCAACGTCGCGAAATTCAATTGCGCCCTGCAAATTGCGCAGTTCAAGCCCGCTGCCGGTCGGCCCTTCCGGGGGCTGCTCCATCATCTTGTTGATCTGAGCATAGGCGGTCCGCGCTCCGTTGATCCGGGTCAGCAAATGGGCAATCGTCGAAAGCGGTGCCACTGCGCGTCCGGCCAGGATCGAGCAGGCGATCAACCCGCCCATCGTCAGCCGCCCGCTGGCAATGGCAAAGACTCCGAAAATCACCACGCCGGTATAAGCCAGCGTCTGCATACTGCCGGCCATATTGATCGAGATGGTCGAGATCAGGCGCTGGCGCAGGGAAGACCCGGCGTGGCCGACCACGGCTTTGTCCCAGCGTTCACTGAGCATCGGGCCTGCATTGGACGATTTGACAGTCTCAAGGCTGCCGATGGTTTCGACCAGCACCGATTGCTTGCCCAGTGCTTCACCCAGCGTTTCGGCCGAAAGTTTGCGCATGATCGGCTGGGTAGCGAGCGCGGTCAGCACCACCAGCGGGATCAACGCCATCGGTACAAACACGATCGAGC
>JANLQQ010000037.1:0-3276 GCA_031367905.1 Novosphingobium sp. | reverse complement strand
GCGCAGCGACGATCGCCTTGGGGGTAAGATTATCTGGCATGGGAGTTCCTGGGGGCGATTACGCGCCGATTGATTCGAGCGTAACCCGGTCATTGGTGAAAACGCAGACTTCGGCCGCCACCGCCATGGCCCGGCGGGCGATCTTTTCTGCATCATTTTCGTAATCGAGCAACGCCTTGGCCGCGGCGAGCGCATAATTGCCGCCAGAACCAATCGCCGCAACGGCGGTATCGCCGATCGCTTCGGGTTCCAGCACATCGCCATTACCGGTTAGTATCAGCATGACGTCCTTGTGTGCAACAATCATCAAGGCTTCGAGGTTGCGGAGATATTTGTCGGTCCGCCAGTCCTTGGCGAGTTCCACCGCGGCGCGCATCAGCTGGCCGCGATTGGCCTCCAGCTTGCGCTCCAGCCGTTCGAACAGGGTGAACGCATCGGCGGTGGCCCCGGCAAATCCGGCGATCACGCTGCCCTGGCCGTCCGAGCCATCGGCCCCGAGCCGCCGCACCTTGCGCGCGTTGGGCTTCATCACCGTATTGCCCATCGAAACCTGACCATCTCCCGCAATCACGGTGCGGGTGGCGGTTTTGACGCCGATGATGGTAGTGCCGTGCCACTGAATCGGGCCGTGACTCGCCCCGCTATCGTTCATGCAACGCAATATGGCACTTACTGGACGAGGTTCAAGCTAGCTTCCGTTCGGACCGCCACCCTGACCGCCGCCGCCACCCGTGCCGGGCGCGCCAACCGTACCGATATTGCCGAACAGATCCTCGAAGAACGAGCGTTCGCGGCCCAGCGTCGGGGTCTTGTCACCATCAGGATTGAGCCGGGCAACTTTTTCAATGCCCGAGCGATCGACCGCCACAACATTGCCACCCTTGTCGAACCGCACCCGCATGATCAGCTGCTCGCTGGTGCGCGGGCGGGTGAACGCAGCCTGCCTGGTATTGATCGAGACATAATACCACGATTGCTCGCCAAACTGGCTGACAAAGGTCGGTCGGCCCAGCGTCCGCTCAACCGACAATTGATTATCGACCCCGGGCTGGATCGATTCGGTCAACGTCTGATCGACCAGATAGCCTCGGTGATCGCGGATCGAGCTGCAGCCCGACGAGGCTCCGGCCAGCAGTGCCGCAATCACGATTCCACGGCCCATTTGTCCCAAACCTTGCATTTGCCTATCGCTCCAATCACAGCGCGCAATCTGCGTGGCCCATTGCCTGCCCTGCATTGCGTCCTATATCGGCCCGAGCCTTAAAGCCCCTTGCCGAACATCGCAATGGCGCTTGGCGCTGGCGGCTTTAATCGCCGCTGAATGGAAGGATCAAAACCGGTGTCGCTGATTTCACGACTTTTGGGCCGAGCGCCCGATGATCGCGCCGCGCTGCGCCCGCTGTGGAACCGCGTGATCGCGATTGGCCGCGAACCCCAATGGTATGAGCGCGGCGGGATAAGCGATACGCTGGCCGGCCGGTTCGATGCGATTTCGCTGGTGCTGGTGGCAGTCTTGCTGCGGATGGAACAGACCCCTGCGCTGGTCGCCCCCTCGGTCCGGCTGACTGAACTGTTTGTCGCGGATATGGACGGGCAGATGCGTGAAAGCGGGGTCGGCGATCTGGTTGTTGGCAAGCATATGGGCCGGCTGATGAGCGTGCTGGGCGGCCGGCTTGGAGCCTATCGCGACGCGCTGGCAATGCCTGATAACGCCGCACTGGAGCAAGCCGTGGCGCGCAATGCCAGCCTGATCGAACACGCCAGCCCCGCTGCGATTGCCGCCGAAATCCGGATACTTGCCGCGCAGCTGGCCGGGCTTTCAGACGAGGCATTGCTAGCTGGAGAGCTCGTGCGATGAGCGAGAATGAATTGAACCGGCCAGAATTCAGCCGAATCGCCGATACGCGCCAGATTGACGTCGCGCCGCTGCAGCTGGTGGCGGGTGCGACAGAATGCGCCGCTTTGGCCCGGCGGTTCGATCTGGTCAGGGTAAGCCGGCTGGAGGCAACATTGTCATTGGCAAAAGAGGACGCGGCAATCCTCGCCGCCGGCACACTCAGCGCCGATATCGTCCAGAGCTGCGCCATCTCGGGCGAAGATTTGCCGGTGCTGATCCGCGAGACGCTTTCGTTCCGGTTTGTTCCGGCGGGGCAGCACCAGCCCGATGAGGAGCTGGAGCTGGAAGCGGGTGAGCTCGACGAGATCGAGTTTACCGGGACCAGCTTCGATCTGGGCGAAGCCGTGGCGCAAAGTCTGGTGCTGGCGATCGACCCTTTTGCCGAGGGGCCAGACGCCGAGCGCGTCCGGCGTGAGGTGTTGAAGGGTGCGGGCGAAGCCGGGCCGTTTGCGGCGCTGGCGGCATTGAAGAGATCTGACTGATCGTCATCCCGGATTTGATCCAGGACCGCGGGCCTCGTGGGTCGGGCCCCGCATCTATGAGGCCTGCGGTCCCCGGTCAAGCCGGGGACGACGAGTTACTCAAAACGGGATATCATCGTCCAGATCATCGGCGAAACCGCCTGCGCCGCCGCCCGCGCCTGCTCCGCCCGCGCCGCCGCCCTGGTTCCAGCCGCCGCCCGATGAACCGCCGCCGCCGCCGCCACTGCGGGCACCGCCGCCTGACGAGCCACCGCCGCCGCTACCTGGCGCGCCATCAAGCATGGTCAGCGTCGCGCCGGGGCCCTGCAGCACCACTTCGGTCGAATAGCGATCCTGGCCTTGCGCATCCTGCCACTTGCGGGTGCGGAGCTGGCCTTCGATGTAAACCTTGCTGCCCTTGCGCAAAAAGCGCTCGGCAACCCCTGCCAGCCCTTCGGAAAAGATCGCGACCGAATGCCATTCGGTGCGTTCCTGCTTTTCGCCGGTGTTCTTGTCCTTCCAGCTTTCCGAGGTGGCGATCCGCAAATTGCAGACTTTGCCGCCGTTCTGGAAGCTCTTGACCTCGGGATCGGCTCCGAGGTTGCCCACGATGATAACTTTGTTGACGCTGCCAGCCATGTTGAAATTCGCCTCTCTCGTGCTTTTAATTCCTACAGGCCCAGCGCCACTGCGGTCCAATAGGTGATTCCCGCGAATATGTAGGCCAGCGCGAACAGGTAGAGCAACATGAAGGCGGGCCATTTCCACCCGTTTGTTTCGCGGCGGGTGACGGCGATGGTGCTCATGCACTGCGGGGCGAACACAAACCAGGCGAGGAACGCCAGCGCGGTGGGCAGGCTCCAGCGCGATTTGAGCTCATCGCCCAGCTTCCGCGCGGTCTGCTGATCATCCTCGGCG
>JANLQQ010000143.1:0-33686 GCA_031367905.1 Novosphingobium sp. | reverse complement strand
GATCGCGCCGGTCAGCGTGGCAAGATCGATCACCGCCGTGGGAGAGAACTCCTTTTGAACCCAGGTGATCGCATCGCACAGCACCAGCCGCCCTTCGGCGTCGGTGTTGATGACTTCGACCGTCTGGCCCGACATCGAGGTGACGACATCGCCCGGGCGCTGGGCCTTGCCATCCGGCATATTCTCCACGAGGCCGCAAATGCCGACCACATTGGCCTTGGCCTTGCGCCCGGCCATCGCCAGCATCGCGCCAGCGACCGCGCCAGCCCCGCCCATGTCCCACTTCATGTCTTCCATACCGGCTGCGGGCTTGATCGAGATGCCGCCGGTATCAAAGGTCACGCCCTTGCCGACAAAGGCGGTGGGCTTTTCGCCAGCCTTGCCACCGTTCCATTCCATCACCAGCAGCTGCGGCGGCTGGGCGGAACCTTGCGAGACACCCAGCAGCGCGCCCATGCCGAGCGCTTTCATCTCGGCCTCGTCCAGCACGCGGATTGCGATCCCGGTGCCCTTCATCCGGGTCTGGCAGCGCGCAACGAAGCTCTCGGGATAAATGATATTGGCCGGCTCAGTCACCAGCTCGCGGGTGAATTCAACTCCGTCCGCCAGTGCAGCTTCAGCGGCCCAGGCCTGCGCGGTTCCGGCGGGCGCTCCGACCACTTCGATTGTCGCCAGCTTGGCTTTCTGGTCCTCGGGCAGGCGGGTTCGATATTGATCATGGCGCCAGCCGCGCAGCCGCGCGCCGAGCAACAGCGCTGCGGCCTCAACCGGCAAGATGCGGCTGCCCGACAGATCAATCGCCAGCGCCGTCTCGCCCGAGGTGAGGAATTTGGCCGTCAATGCCGCGCCTGCACGTTCCATCGAGGCTATGCGAGACTTGCCGTTCGCCTCACCCGCACCGACCAGCGCGATCCGCATGACTTTGCCGCCCTGCGCAACGAAGCCGTCATGGATCTGGCCGACCTTGCCCGTAAACCGCGAAGCGCGCGCGCCTTCGGCCAGCACTGGATCAAGATCCGCAGGCAAAGCATCCTGCTCGACCAGACGAGCGATCAGATGGGTGACGGTTGGCGCTTCGACGAATTCGATCTTCATGCTGGCTCCCATGGGAATTTGCGGTCTGCGACAGTCCGTTGCTGCGCATCGTTACTGCTGATTGCAGTTAGGCGCGGGCGGTGCGATAGGCAACCCATGCTCCCTGCCGTGCAGCCCAAACTGCAAACCTGTGATCGCTCCATGCTCCGCCGCCGTGCGGAGGCCCCGGCCCTGGCGTTGACCCTGGCGCTGGCCCTGCTCGGCTATCCAGCTGGCGCGCAGGCCCAGGACACCCCCGCCACGCAGCCCGCAGCTGCGCCTGACAGCGGTGGTCCGATCAGCTTTGAAGCCGATGGGGTCGCCTTTGACAGCGAGGCTGACAGCATCACCGCCAGCGGCAACGTGATATTGCGCCGCGATGGCCAGTCGGTCCGCGCTGACAGTGTCACCTGGAACCGCAAGACCGGGCAAATCTTCGCCAGCGGCAACATCCGGTTCGTCGATCCCGATGGCAACCAGCTGTTCAGCGACAAGCTTGAGCTGACGGACGAGCTGAAGGCCGGGGCAATGGAAAACATGCTGCTGGCGCTGCGCGAAGGCGGCCGGCTGGTTGCCGCCAAGGGTGAGCGCGCAGCCGATGGCTCGATAGTGCTCAGCAACGCCGCCTACAGCGCCTGCGCGGTAGAGGATGAAACGGGCTGCCCGCGCAATCCCAGCTGGCGGATTACCGCTACCCGCGTGATCTATGATCCCGCGCAAAAACGGGTGCGGTTTAATGGAGCGCGGCTGGAACTGTTCGGCGTGCGGCTGATGCCGCTGCCAGGGCTGGTCATAACCACCGACGGCCGGGCGATTTCGGGCCTGCTGATCCCGGATGTGCGCCTGTCTGCGTCCAATGGTATTGAGCTTAGCGACGCCTATTATCAGCGGTTGGCGGATAACCGCGATATTGCGGTAACCGGCTATGTTTATACCAAGGCCCTGCCGATGATTTCCGCCCAGTACCGCGCGCTGACCACAGCCGGGGCCTACCAAGTCACCGGCTATGCCACCCGCAGCAAGCGCATTTCGGTGGCGGGCGATGCCACTGGCCAGCAGACCGATTTCCGCGGCTATTTCTTCGCCAACGGGAAATTCCAGCTTTCCCCCCACTGGAGCATAACCGGATCGGCCCGGATCGCTTCTGACCGCACCTTCCTGCGCCGCTATGACATCAGCCGTGACGACCGGCTGCGCTCGATGATCGATGTCGAGCGGATGGACGACAACAGCTATCTCTCGATCGCTGGTTGGGCCACGCAAACCCTGCGGGTGGGTGAGGGCCAAGGGCAAGTTCCGATCGCGCTGCCGGTGATCGATTATCGCCGCCGCTTCACTGATCCGGTAGTGGGCGGCAAGATCGAACTGCAAGCCAACAGCCTGGCGATCACCCGCACCACCGGCCAGGATACCCAGCGCGCCTTTGCCAGCGCCCGCTGGGATATGCGGCGGCTGACCAAGCTGGGCCAGGAAGTGACCATCACCGCGCTGGTTCGCGGCGATATCTATCATTCCGATGAAAACGAGCTGACCACCACGGCGATCTATCGGGGCAAGCCAGGCTGGCAATCGCGTGGCCTCGCCAGCGCGGCGGTGGATGTAAAATGGCCGCTGGTCGGCAGTTTCTTGCGCGGTACCCAAGTGCTTACCCCGCGCTTTCAGATTGTCGCCAGTCCGCAGCTGGCCAATCTCTCAGTGCCCAACGAAGATGCTCGCGCGATCGACCTTGAAGACAGCAATCTGTTCGCGCTTAATCGGTTCCCCGGCTATGATCGGATCGAGGATGGGGTGCGCTTTACTTATGGCCTCGACTGGCAGTTTGACCGTCCGGGCTGGCGCGTCGCCACAACCATCGGGCAATCCTACCGGCTGACCCGCGATCCCACACTGCTACCCGATGGCACTGGTCTGTCGAACCGGCTGTCTGACATCGTCGGACGAACCGAAGTGCGATTCCGCGATTTCGTCAAGCTGACCCACCGCTTCCGGGTCGACAAGGATAATTTCGCGGTTCGCCGCAATGAATTCGATGCGACCGTCGGCACCCAGCGAACTTATGCCGAAATTGGCTATCTGCGGCTCAACCGCGATATTGGCGCAGGCCTTGAAGACCTCAAGGACCGCGAAGAACTGCGCGTGGCAGGCCGCGTCGCATTCGCCCGCTATTGGTCGGTGTTTGGCTCAGGCGTGTTCAACCTGACCAATCGCGACGAGGATCCGACGCTCACCGCCGATGGCTTTCAGGCCCTGCGCACCCGGCTGGGCGTCGCCTATCAGGACGATTGCCTTGAATTCGCCCTGACCTGGCGGCGTGACTATGTGGCGACTGGGGATGCGCAAAAGGGCAATACGTTCCAGATCCATGTCGCGCTGCGGAATTTGGGCTTCCGGTAAAGCCTGATTGCACGGGGCGACGAGCCCATAAGCCCCTCCAGTTGAGCTAAGCTCGCCTGCGGCTCAGAGGAGAGGTTGGGGTGGGGGCAGACCAGGCCGCAGCGCCCCACTCCGCTGCGACTAGGCAGCACGCTGCCAAGTCTCGCTGCCCCTCCCCTGAATGGGACGGGGTGGAATCAACGATATTACCTCGCCCAGTTGGCAGTTCGGTGCAAACGCGCTATCCGGCGCTTGCTCAGCTTCGGTTAAGCCGCCCGGCATCATTGCGCGGGTCAAGTTCGGGCCGGCTTTTCGGTGCCGCAAATAGGAATTGGTTCTTGGTGACACGCACTTTGCCGCTCCGTTTTTCTGCTCGCGCCGTTGTTGCGCTTGGCTTTGCTGCTGCCTTGGCCGGCGGCGCAACCGCGCAGGATGCCACCCCGCAAGGGGCGATCTCGATTCCCGAAAATGTGACGATCTTCGGCAAGAACGATCCCAACCATCGCCGGGCCACCGCAGTCGTCAATGGTGACATCATCACCGGCACCGATGTCGATCAGCGGGTTGCGCTGGTGGTCAGCGCCAGCGACGGCAAGGTAGTTGGCGAGGAATTGCAGCGATTGCGGCTGCAGGTGCTGCGCAATTTGATCGATGAGACACTGCAAATCCAGGAAGCCAAGGCGCAGGACGTTGCTGTCGACGAGGACGAGGTTGAACAGACCTATGCCCGCGTTGCCCAGCAGAACTTCAGCCAGAACCCCAAGGCGATGGACGCCTACTTAACCCGGATCGGCTCATCCTCGAACTCGCTCAAGCGGCAGGTTCGCGGTGAACTTTCGTGGCAGCGCCTACTGCGCCGCAATGTTCAGCCGTTCGTCAATGTCGCCGATGAAGAAGTAAAAGAAATGTTGGCGCGGCTTCAAGCCGCCAAGGGCACCGAAGAATACCGGATCGGGGAGATTTTTCTCTCATCAACCCCGGAAAGCAAGGCCGCAGTATTCGAGAACGCCAAGAAGATCGTCGAGCAGCTCAAGCAGGGCGGCAGCTTTGTCGGCTATGCGCGCCAGTTTTCCGAAGCCTCGACCGCAGCAGTCGGCGGTGATCTTGGCTGGATCCGCCTCGCCCAGTTGCCGCCTGAGCTGGGTACCGCAGCGCGTGAGCTCAACCCCGGCCAGCTAGTCGGTCCGATCGAAATCCGTGGCGGCTTTTCAATCCTCTACCTGATCGACAAACGCCAGGTGCTGACCGCCGATCCGCGCGATGCGATCCTGAGCCTCAAGCAGGTTTCGATCGCTTTCCCGGCCGGAACGACAGAAACCCAGGCGTCCGCCCGGGCCAAACAATTTGCCGAGGCGATGAAGGGTGCGCAGGGCTGCGGCACGGTTGATGGAATTGCTGCCGGGATCGGGGCTCAGGTGGTCGGTAACGATCAGTTGAAGGCCCGCGATCTGCCCAAGGCTTTGCAGGATCTGATCCTCGGCCTGAGCATCGGCGAAAGCACCCCGCCGTTCGGCTCGGTCACCGATGGGGTGCGCGTGCTGATGCTGTGCGGCCGCGATGATCCCAAGATCGAATCCGGGCCGAACTTCGATCAGTTACAGCAGCAGATGGAAGATGACCGGGTCAACAAGCGCGCGCAGGCCTATCTGCGCGATCTGCGCCGCGATGCGGTGATCGACTACAACTGATCCGGTGATGATATCCCCGGCGGGCCAGCCCTATTCGCGCCGATTACCGCTCGCGATATCGCTGGGTGATCCGGCCGGGGTCGGGCCTGAACTGATCGCAGAAGTCTGGGCCCGGCGCGAGGAACTGGCGCTACCGCCGTTTTTCGCCTTGGGCGGCGCGGGCCTGCTGGCCGAAGCAGCTGCAGTGCGGGGCTTGGCCGTGCCAATCCGGCGGATTGCCTCAGCGAATGATGCTGCCGAAACATTTGGCGCTGCCCTGCCGGTGCTGGGCGAGATCGACGGTCCCTATCGCCCCGGCTTGCCAAACCGCGCCGGGGCTGAGCTGGCGCTGGCTTCGTTGACCGAGGCGACCCGGCTAGCGGTGTCCGGCGAGGCATGCGGAGTAGTGACAGGCCCCATCGCCAAGTCACGCCTTGCCGAAGTCGGCTTCGACTTTCCCGGCCAGACCGAATTCGTTGCGGCTGCTTGCGGGGTTGCTGCGCATGATGCGGTGATGATGCTGGCGGGACCGAATTTGCGAACCGTGCCGCTGACGGTTCACATCGCGCTAGCCGATGTTTCGTCCGCGCTGACTGTGGCGCTGATCGAGCGGCGTTGCAGGATCGTTGCAGCCGCGTTGCAGGCCGATTTCGGGATCGTCTCGCCCCGCCTCGCCGTCGCTGCACTCAACCCGCACGCCAGCGAGGATGGCCGCTTTGGCGATGAAGAAGCGCGGCTTATCGCGCCCGCTATCGCCGCGCTGCGCGCCGCCGGGATCGACGCCACTGGCCCCCATCCCGCCGACGCGCTGTTTGCCCCCCGCGCCCGTGCGAGCTATGATGTGGCGCTGTGTATGTACCACGATCAGGCACTTATCCCATTGAAAGCGCTGGATTTCGATAATGGGGTCAACATCACGCTCGGTCTACCGATCATCCGCACCTCGCCCGATCACGGCACTGCATTTGCCATCGCCGGCAAGCGGATCGCCCATGCCGGAGCAACCATCGCCGCGATCCGCATGGCCGGCGAATGCGCGATCCGGCGAGCCGCAGCATGACCCTGCCCCCCTTGCGCGAAGTCATCGCCGCCCACGGCCTGTTCGCCACCAAGGCGCTGGGCCAGAATTTCCTGTTTGATGAGCAGCTTCTCGCCCGGATTGCCAAGATTCCCGGCGATCTCAACGATCGCGCAGTGCTGGAAATCGGCCCCGGTCCGGGCGGGCTGACCCGTGCGCTGCTGCGCGCCGGAGCACGGGTCACCGCGATCGAAATGGACCGGCGTTGCCTCCCCGCGCTGGCTGAACTGGATGCGGCCTTTCCCGGCCAGCTGACCGTGATTGAGGGTGACGCGCTGAAGATCGATCCAGCCACGCTGTTCGTAGAACCCTATGATATTGTTGCTAATTTACCTTACAACGTCGGCACTGCGCTGTTCGTCAGCTGGCTGGGTGGTGAAGCCTGGCCGCCGCAGTGGCGCTCCCTGACGCTGATGTTCCAGCAGGAAGTCGCCCAGCGGATCATCGCCGAACCCGGCGGCGGCGCCTATGGACGGCTCGCGGTGCTGGCCCAGTGGCGATCGAGCGCGAAGCTTGCGATGAAGGTCCACCGCAGCGCCTTCACCCCGCCACCCAAGGTGATGTCGGCGATCATCCATGTGGTGCCGGAAGCGATGCCCGAGGGCGTTTCGGCACGAGTGCTGGAACGCCTGACCGAGGCGGCGTTTGGCCAGCGCCGCAAGATGCTGCGGCAAAGCCTGAAGGGGCTGCCCGGCGCGCTGGCGGCGCTGGAGACGCTGGGGATCGATTCGGCGCGGCGGGCCGAGACCCTAAGCGTGACGGAGTTTGTGGCAGCGGCGGCGCTGCTTTCAGCCAACTTTCAGACAACCAGGACTGACCTGTAATGGCACAGCAATTGATCGGCGCGATTGAAGCCGGCGGCACCAAATTTGTGGCAGCACTGGCGCGCGAAGATGGGGCAGTGCTGGCCCAGACCCGTATCCCAACGCAAACCCCAGCAGAATGCTTTCCAGCTCTGGCCGAATTCTTCCGCAATGCTGCTGCCACGCACGGCGCGATCGCTGCATTTGGCGTCGCGAGCTTCGGCCCGATCGATATTGACCCCGCCTCTCCCGCTTACGGCACCTTCACCACCACACCCAAGCCTGGTTGGGCAGGCGCGCGGTTTCACGATGTGCTGGGCGGATTTGGCGCGCCGATCATCGTCGATACCGACGTAAATGGTGCGGCCTTGGGCGAATGGGCGCTGGGTGCTGGGCATGGCTGCACGACGGTTGCCTATACCACGATCGGCACCGGCATTGGCAGCGGCGTGGTTCGCGCTGATGCGACCGGACAGGCCCGTCCGATCATGGGCTTTTCGCACTACGAGAGCGGCCACATTCCAATGCCGCATGATCTTTCCGCCGACCCCTTCCCCGGCTGCTGCCCGTTCCACGGCGATTGTCTTGAAGGACTGGCGAGTGGCCCGGCAATTGAAGCGCGCTGGGGGCACAGCCTGTCCAAGCTTGGCAGCCCGGCCGACAAGATCGAACTGATCGCCGGCTACATCGCGCAATTGGCGGCCAGTCTCGTATTGCTGCACATGCCCGACCGGCTGATCTTCGGCGGCGGGGTAATGAAAGCGCCGGGCCTGATCGAAGCGCTGCGCCGCGCGACCGAGGCGAAGCTGGGCGGATACATCAAAGCGCCGCAACTCGATCCCGGATTGGAGCGCTATATTGCAGCGCCAGCGCTGGGTGATGAGGCCGGGATCGCCGGAGCCATCGCGCTCGGGCGGCGAGCGTTGGGCTGATCGCCGTGTCTCAGGCCGGCTCGGCCTTGCAGAACTTGTCGATCCATTGCTGGTGCGTGGGCATGCCCTCGGCGGCATGCGCGAGCGCGGCTTCGAGCTTTTTCAACCACTGCAGCTGATCGCTGGCGCGGTGATGTAGCAGCGGCTCGGTCGCTTCGGGGACATTGCCCTGGCCGATGTGCACCGCCAGCCAGCTTGGCGCGCCAAACAGGTCTGCATCACGCGCAAGCAGCCGACCATAGCGATGGAAATGCTCGATTTTCCAGGTCAGCGTGTCGGGTATCTCCATCGCCCCGCAATAGCGCCACAGCTCGCTGTCGGTGCGAGAGGTCAGCTTGTAATGGAGGATGATGAAATCGCGGATCCGTTCGTATTCGTTGATCGCGATACGGTTATATTCGTCGGTCACCAGCGGATCGAAATCGCGGTCTGGGAAAAGCGCAAGCAGCTTGGCAATCCCTGCCTGGATGAGATGGATCGAGGTTGATTCGAGCGGCTCCATGAAGCCGCCGGACAGGCCCACCGCGACCACGTTCTTGTTCCAGAACAGATTGCGGCGTCCGGTAACAAACCGCAGCGGTTTAGGATCGGCCAGAGCTTTTCCATCAAGATTGGCCAGCAATGTCGAAGCCGCATCGTCATCGGAGATGAAATTGCTGCAATAGACATAGCCATTGCCGGTCCGGTGTTGCAGCGGGATGCGCCACTGCCACCCGGCCTCGCGCGCAGTGGAGCGGGTGTAGGGAGTGAACTCGCCAGCTTTGGCGCAAGGGACGGCCATCGCCCGGTCGCAGGGCAGCCAATGGGTCCAGTCCTGATAGCCGGTCTCCAGCGCGCCCTCGATCAGCAGGCCGCGAAAGCCCGAGCAATCGACAAACAGATCACCTTCAAAATTGCGCCCGTCTTCAAGGGTTACGGCGGTTATGAAGCCGCTTTCGCCAGCTTGCTGAACGCTGCCGATCTTGCCCTCGATCCGGGTAACCCCGCGCGCTTCGGAAAAATTACGCAGGAACCGCGCATAGAGCCCGGCATCGAAGTGATAAGCATAGCCGAACGTCGAAAGTACATTGCGCTGATCGGGAAGGGGCCGCGCGAACTTGCCCCGCTTGGCTGCGGCCCAGGCCATGCAGAGGTCTTCCAGCGGCGGCGCTGTCCCCCGCGCATTCGCCGCCAGCCAGTATTGGTGTAGCGGCACCATATCGGCATCGCGGCCATAGGATCCGAACGGGTGAAAATAGGACTGGTCGATGCTTCCCCAGCCCTTGAACTGGATGCCCAGCTTGAACGAACCCTGGGTCGCCTTGATGAAGTCGTTCTCGTCGATCCCCAGCATTTCATTGAAGGTGCGGATCGGCGGGATAGTTGCCTCGCCCACGCCAACAGTGCCAATCTCGTCGCTTTCAATCAGCGTGATCTGGCAATTGGCCTGAAGCGCATTGGCCAGCGCGGCAGCGGTCATCCATCCGGCGGTACCGCCGCCAACGATCACGACTGACCTGATTGTCTTGTCATTGTGCATCGAACCGCTCCTAGAATTGCCTTGCCCTAAACCAGATGCAATCGTTTGTAGACAGGAAAACGAAACCCGAATTGGCTTATCAAAACTGTGGTGGCCGGATGTCGAGCGCGATCATCAACCGCTCTCCTTCCACGAACGGTTCAACCGCGTGCCACATCATCGAGGGGAAGGTTACGACCAGCCCCGGTTCGGGCACGATGCTGCAATAAGTCGCAAGGTTGAGACCAAGCTCTGGCGGCGGCATGCCGAACGAAATATGCCCCGCGGGCGCCGGTCCACGCACCGCCTCGTTGGGGATCGCAATATACAGCGACGAGCTCATCCACCCCATTGGATGGGTATGCGGCACGTTGTGGCCGCCTGCGCGGAGCCTGACCGACCAGCTGCCCCCGAGTAGCAGCTGACTGCGTGCCTCTCGGAGGAACGGATGACCCTGCTCCGGCACTGGCAGTTCGTCGATATTCGCCCGGATCGCCTCCAGCCAGGCCGCGCGGGCGCGCTGCAGGATCGGCTCGTGGCGCAGCATGATCGATCGGTCTGTTTGTGTCCCGCCGCGCACTGTCTGCTCGGCATAGGGCTGCTCCATAGTGTGAAGCGCGCGCAATACGTCGACCAGCTCGGCCATTTCCGCCGAATCCAGACCGATCGCGCGGGATTGGATGGTGGTTTCGGGCCGGTCGAGCCATTGCGCACGCGCATCGCCCAGCAGCCGCCAGGCGAGCGAGACATAGGGCCAGAACAGTCCCGCGCTCGCCCCGTCCAGCAACGGCAGGATCAGATCGCGCGCCGCTTCGAAGCGATTCTGGCGCAAGGCATGGCGGATGCGGCACAGGTTGATTGTGTCGCCAGAGATATGCGCAGTTTTGGCCAGCAGCGCGTCGGCCCGGGCCGGGTCATCCCCTTCGCAGGCAATGAACAGCTCGGCCGAGAGGATCGCAGCAGTAGCCCCGAGGTGGGCTTCAGCCTCCGCGATAATCGCGCGGGCTTGCTCCCAGTCCTGGGTCTGCGCAACCGCACCGAACCATGCGAGCCACACCGCCGGATTGCCCGGCTCAGCCCGCACGGCATCAGCATAGCTTGTTGTAAAACCCTGCCGGTCACCGCCTGTCCAGCGCAGCGCTGCGAGGACTTTGTGACCATCAAGCCAGCCGGGATTGGTTCGTAATGTAGCAAGCAGCAAGTGTATCGCCCCGGTGCGGTCGCCCTCGGAAGCCATCACGGCGGCGTGGTTGCGCAGGAGTTCAAAATTTCCCGGGTTCACGCGCTGGGCCTCGGCAAACAGGGTCGTGGCCGGCAGACCAAGTTCGTAGCGCGTCTGCGCCAGGCCCTGCAGAACTGCGGGATCACCCAATCCGCCAGCGCGGGCCGCCGCAAAAACCGCTGCCGCCTCGACCAGCCTCTGCTCAAGACGCAGGGCTACGCCGTGAAGGGTGACGATCTCGGCGTCGACCGGCAGCTTGCAGTTCAGCGCTGCTAGCAGCGGGATCGCTTTGCCGCCCTGCCCTGCGCCCAGCGCCCGCCGCACCAGCGCAACGGATCGCGCGCGGTCCTGCAGGCTTGGCTCCGCCGTGATTCGGACAAATTGCGCTTCGCTGGCAAGGGCGTCAGCGAGTTGCTGGTCCGGCTGAGGGATCATCGCAAGAATTCTTGGCGGAGCATTGCCTATTCCTGACACCAACAGAAAAAGGGAGCAACCGAAGTTACCCCCTTTTTTACGACGAACGGCTGGATTATCAGCCCTCCGAACTTGCGACCCGTTTACGGGGTTAGAAGCTGTAGCGCACCGATCCAGTGAAGGTGCGGCCAAGTGCCGCGCCGCCCGCGATGACGCCAGCAGCGCCATCAACCACATTGCCCGGTCCGCGCAGATCGTACTTGTTGAACAGATTGTAGGCCTGCACGCCAAGTTCGAGGTTCTCGACCGGACGGACCCGCAGGACCGCACCGATCGTGGCGCTGCCCGGATAGCGGTTGCCATCATCGCCCAGCGTGCTGGTTTGACCAGTGGTGTTTACGCCGAAGGTGGCGATGTCACCAAAGTCATAGTTGGCCGACAGCGTGTAGCTGAGGTTCGGCAGATTGGGCGAGCGGGTGAACACGTTCGAACCCGAACCAGCGCGCGTCGCCTTTGAGTAGGTTGCGTTGGCAACCAGCGAAAGACCGCCGTTCTGGTAGGTTGCGAAAAGTTCGGCACCATAGGACTTGTATTTAGCATCGATGGTGCAACCACCGCCAGTACCACCACCGCTAACGGGAGGGCACTTCGTTGCAGAAAGCTCAAAGGTGCTCTGCTTGAAATTACCCTTGAGCAGAGTCAGTTCCCCAGTGAAGCGGCCACCGGCCAGATCACCGCGAGTCTTTACACCAAGCTCATACTGATGGACGAAGTCAATCGATGCCGTCTTGCCCGCTTGGGTCAGCGAACCATCGGCATTGATCTTGTTCGGCACACCCAGTCTATCAAATCCGGAGAGTGTCTGACGATCAGCGTTAAAGCGTCCGCCGCGCGAGGCACGGGCAAAGACGCTGGTGTTGCCGCTAACCTTGTACAAGGCACCTGCCGACCATGAGACATAGCTGCGCGAATAATCCAGCACTTCGGTTGCACCACCGGCGATATAGTAGGGGAGCACTACGCCGTTGACGTTGACTGTACCCTGCGAAATCACGGCAGGGCGGGTAACGTTGCCGAGTGCATCCTTCAATTCGGGGAGAATCAGCGCATTGCGCGCCGAGCCGCTGGCCTTGACAGTATCAAACCGGACACTGGTATCGATCGCGAAACTATCTGTATCCAGGTCAAGCGACGCGTAAGGTGCGTTGTTGGCATAACTCAGGCTGTAATCACGCGCGCAGCAATCGCCCCAATTGTTGTTGAAGCCGGCGATACCGTCCTGAGTCAGCTTGGCGCCGGCTGCAGTGTAGAGATCGAGGTTGGACGGGTTGTCGCCGTTGATTTCGGCGAAAGCCCTGTTGACTTGCCAGTCCATCGCGATTTTCTGGTTCATGAAGAACCAGCCAGCGCGTGCCGTCAGCGAGCCCATTCCGGTTTCGAACTTGTCCGACAACGCAAGATCATTGGCAAAGCTGCCAATATCGCGGATATTGGTACGAAAGTTGGCGTTGTTGTTGATATAGGTGCCGGTGTAAACCTGCCCGGTATTCGGGCCGCTGGTATAGCGCAGAGTGGCAACCGTGCCGCCGTTAACGGTCGATCCGATGACACTCGAAGCCTTGCCCAAGTTCAGAAACGCTGAAGCAAATCCACCGCTCATATCGGTCCAACGCATATTGTTGTCGATCTTGATCCCGCCATCGAACTCATAATGGAACTGGTTCTGAATCGACTTTGCCTTGGTGGTGATGCCGTCCAGCGGAACCCGCTCCAGCACGCCGTTGCGGTTCACGATCTGCATCGTCTGATTGTAGATCGAGATGTTCGACTGCTCGCGGGCGTCGTAGCCCGGGAAAGGCCGGATATTGCTGATCTTACCGCCATTGATCGAAGCCAGCGCCGGGCCACCGGGGTAATTCGGCTCCTGCGTATCAGCGAACTTGAACAGGAACCGGATATAGCCCTTGCCCTCATCAAACTCCTTTGTGACGTTGGCCTTCACCTGATAACTGTCGCTGACGCTGTAGCCAGAATGAAGCGGACCCCGGCCGCTCTTGAAATAACCGCCGACGTGGAAATACATGCTGTCGTTCAGATGGCCGCCATACCGGAAATCAACCTTGTTCTCGTCATAGTTGATGCCCTTGTTGAGCTGGATGTAACCGCCATCCTTGTTGCCGGTGTGGCTGATGTAGTTGATGACCGCGCCAGGAGCCTGCGAAGCAAAAGTAGACGACGAACCGCCGCGAACGCTCTCCACATTGGCGACCGAAGCATCGAAGTGCGTCCAGTAATCGTTGTTGCCGAACTGGATATCACCGAACAGGACGGTGGGCAGGCCATCTTCCTGGATCTGCACGAAGGGTGATCCACCAGTCGCGACCGGCAGGCCGCGAACCGCGATGTTCGAGTTTCCACCCGGGCCAGTGGTGCCGCCAACCTGGATACCCGGGATCATGCGAAAAACTTCCGCTTCCGAGCTGGGCTTGAAATCCTCGATAAGGTCAGCGCTGATGCTGGTGACCGAGACCGAGCTGTTCAGCTGGGACTTGTTTTTGCCCGAGGCAGTCACGACGATCGCATCAAGCCCGGTGGCATCAGCATCGGCAGGTGCGGCTTCCTGTGCAAGCGCAGGAGCGGCAAAGACGCTCATCATCACGATGGACGCGATCGATACGCAGCCCTTCAATACGGATTTTTTCATAACCTCTCCCCAGTCTTTGATTCGCTTGCTCCGGCAAGTCGAGTATCAAGTGACAGATGCAACAATCGATTGCAACAATTTTTCGCAATCGATTGCCAAGCGGCTTTTTCTGTGACAATACTGCGATATCCGCAGCGGCCCGGCTCCCTGGGCCATTGCCGCTTTAGGGGCTTTAAGTGATCTGCGACCAACCGCCCTATTTCAGCGACATGCAATTGACAGGCCAACCTACCGCACCGCATCAGCCCGACACGGCCGCGCTACACGGGACATCGGCGCCAGCATGAGCACCAATTCTTCAGTACCGGCGCGCATCCGCAATATTGCCGAGCTGGCCAAGCTCGCCGGAGTGTCAACCGGGACGGTCTCGCGCGCGCTCGCCAACAAATCGCTGGTCAACGCCGAAACGCGCGAGCGCATTCAGGCACTGGCGCGCGAGCATGGGTTCCGTCCGAACCAGATGGCGCGGCGGCTGCGGGTCCAGGAAACCAGAGTGATCGGCGTGGTCGTGCCGCTCGGGCACGAACAACGCCAGCATTTGTCTGATCCTTTCTTCATGACGATCCTGGGGCATCTCGCCGATGCGCTGACCGAAAGCGGCTATGACATCATGCTGAGCCGGGTGATCCCTGATGAGGAGGACTGGCTGGAGCGGATTGTCGATTCGGGCATGCTTGATGGCGTGTTGGTGATCGGCCAGTCTAACCAGTTCGAGGCGCTGGAGCGGGTAGCGCAATACTACCGGCCAATGGTCGTTTGGGGCAGCCATACCCCAGATCAAAAGCATTGCACCGTCGGCGTCGACAATCGCAAGGGCGGCCAGCTGTCAGGCGAAAGCCTGATTGCCGCCGGCCGCAAGCGGCTGGCGTTTATGGGCGAAATTCGCGCACCCGAATTGCACGAGCGCTTTCTTGGCCTGTGCGATGCCGCAAAAGCAGCCGGCCTGCCAGTACCGCTTCAGCTTAACACTCACCTAGCATCAGACACTATGGCCGAAGAAATCGCCAGAAACCTTGATCGTATGGCTGATATCGACGGCATCGCTGCCGGGTCTGACCTGATCGCGATGCAAACAGTTCGCGTGCTGGCCGATCACGATATTGCCGTGCCGAAGGATATTTCCGTTGTCGGTTTCGACGATTTGCCGCTGGCCGAACAAACCATCCCGCGGCTCACCACGATCAGCCAGAGTATCGCCAAGGGGGCACAGACCATGGTCAGCCTGCTGTTTGATCGCATCGCCGGTATAGAAACCAGTTCGGTTGAGATGGAGCCAGTCTTGATCAAACGGGATACCGCCTGACTTTTAGCTCAGGCTGGGCAGCTTTGGCCTGCGGGGCATTTGTCCCAATCCAGCGCGAGCCGCTGTCCTGCCAGCCGGTGCTGCATGGTCAGCGAGACAGCGCCTAGCTCTGCGATGATCTCGATGCTCCCGGCGTCGAGCCATAGTTCCAGGTCTTGTCCAGGACCGATCGGCATTTCTCGCGACGCATCAAGAAAAGGGCTTGCCGGATCGAGCCGAGTGGCTCTGAGCATCCTTTGCCCCCGCTCGATCAGCAGGATCCGCCCTTCAGCATCAGTCAAGCGAAGCGAAAACGCATCGCCCGGCAGCAGCAAATGCGCGGAAATGGCGATCTCCGCCTGATCCAGTCCAGCCGGTGCAACGCCTGCAATCGAAGCGTATTCGGGCTGTTGAATCAGGCGCAGCTGATCATCTGCGCGGCGCAGCGAAATCCGGCGCGGCAAGCTCATCGCGCCGCGCCAGCCCTGGGCCGGTAGCTTGCTCTGATAGGCATGGTTTCCCATCCAGCCAATCCACCGGGGGCAGCCCGCTTCGTCGCGCGGATCATGCCAGGCGACGGCAGCATAGAAATCAGTGCCGCCGTCAACAAGCAGCCACTGCCCCACATTATCCGGAGTGAAGCTTGTGCCATCGAAACGGCCGGTCTGGTAAAGTGCGCCCGAACCCGGCGCACCACTGAGGACGTCGACCTTGAACATCCAGTGCGTGCCTCCGCCTTCGATTGGAAGCTCGATCAACAGCGGACATTCCCAGATCTCGCCGGGGGCGCCGATGCCGACAATGGAGGAGAGTTCATGCCAATTCCGCAAATCCTGCGAGCCATAGATCAGCGCACGGTTTTCTGCCGAAAGCACCACGACCATGATCCAGCGGCCCGTTGGCGTATGCCAGAAGACGTTGGGATCGCGGAAATCGGCAAGGCCAAGATCGAGCACCGGATTTTCAGCCAGCTTTTGCCAATTGCGACCGCAGTCGTTGCTCCAGGCCAGGCATTGCGATTGCTGAGCAGCTGCGCCCTGCGCCGCGCCGGTATACAACGCGACCATCGCATCCTCACCCAATCCGGCAGTACCGCCGTGATCGATCACCGCCGAGCCGGAGAAAATCAGGTGCCGCTCGTCCTCAAGCAGTGCGGGAGGAAGTTCTTCCCACTGCGCCAGATCGCGGCTGACTGCATGGCCCCAGCTCATGTGGCCCCAGTCTTCGCCCTGCGGGTTATACTGATAGAAAAGATGCCATTCGCCTGAACAATGAACAAGGCCGTTGGGATCGCTCAGCCAATTGGCGGCTGGCGCGAAGTGATAAGTCGGGCGCATCGAAAATCCGCTAATGTCGGTTTGGATCAAGCGGCAATGGTTACGCGCACGCCATCGAAGGCGAGGCGAAACACCGGCCCGGGTGTGCCCCCGAATTGCTGGCGCAGCAGCGCGGGGTGATCTTCAAAGCTGCGGCCCTGCATGCCCCAATGATCGATAAAGCTCCACACTTCGCCTTCGCCGGTTACCCACCAGCTGTAGCCCTGGGTGGGTTCCGACGCTGGGTTCCCTGTGACCAAGCCATTGCCGTTGACCGGCTTCCACGGGCCAGCAAGCTGATCGGCCACCATCGCGTAGAGTCCGTTGGGACCTGCGGCAGAGGCTGGCGAGAAAGTCCGGCGCTGGGTGGACCAGAACAGGTAATAGCACCCGTCCTTGACCACCACATGCGGGCGCTCAAGTTCGTTGTTGACGCCAACCGCCTCGATCAACGGGTCTTCCAGGTGCCATTCGTCGCCGATCAGGGTAGCAAGGCCAACCACGCCATTGTAATCATCATCGGACCACGCGGCGCTGCCGGTGAACAGAATGTGGCATTTGTTCGTGGCAGGGTCGCGAAACCATGCTGGATCGCGGAACGCCTTAATCATGCCGGGCCTGCCATCAGCCTCGCGGGCGATAACATAACGGGCGCCATCGGCCTTGATGATTTCACGCAGGTTCTGCCAATCGGTGGGGCCGTCATGCCCCAGCGTCCCACCAGTAGCAAAGATTCGTTGCTCGAAGGATTGGACGGCGCCGCGCCGCCCTGCAGCGGTATAGAACAAGGTAACGGTCACTTCGTCGTCATGCAGCACCGCCGATCCAGCCCACTCACGGGCACCTGGGTTCAGCCCGTCGGCCAGCACGTTGCCGTGATCGCGCCAGCCATCAGCACCCAGCGACGCCAGCCGAATGCGCGCGGCATCATGGCGCTGGCCCGGATCAGGGAACTGGGGCGAGCTGAGGAAAAACCAGTATTGGCGGCCATTCAGAACTGCAATCCGGCCGTCCTCATGGGCAAGTGGCCAATTGTCCCACAGATCAAGCCCCGGCAGGACCGGCGTGGTGGCTGCACCATCGATCAGGGCGATTTCGGCGCCCGCGATCGATTGAGGCCGCCACCGAGCCACTCCAGCCGGCGTCCAGTTTTTCGGAGCTTCGGCATGTACAGAATTACTAGTCATTCAATTTTCCTGATGGCTGAGCCATTAAATACTTCGATCATGAATTCCGGCTTCGCCCCCTCGGGCGTCCGGTAGGTTGTCTGGATTGCCGCGCAGACTTGCGGGACCGCATCACATTTGAGGATGGCGACCACTGCGCCACCAAAGCCGCCCCCAGTCATCCGCGCACCGCCTTGCGGGCCGATCGCAGCGGCCAACTGATCCGCTAGCGCATCAACCGCCGCCACGCTTACTTCGAAATCGTCGCGCAACGAGGCGTGGCTTTCTGCCAGCAGACGGCCGACGACCGCAAGTTCACCCGCTGCAATAGCTTCAACCATCGCCGTGGTACGCATGATCTCGCTCACCACATGCCGGGCTCGTTGGCGAAGCCGGGTATCCATAATTGAGCTCGCCACCTGCGCAAGCGTAGCATCGCGCAGACTGGCCAAGCCGAGCGCAGCAGCAGCAGCTTCGCAATCTCGGCGGCGCTGGTTGTAAAGGCCATCGACCAATCCGCGCTTCACCCCCGACTGGACGATCATAACTGCCCAGTCCTGGGGCAACGAGACCACGCGAGTTATCAGGCTGCGGCAATCGAGCATCAGCGCGCTGCCCGGCATCCCCGCTGCAATTGCCATCTGGTCCATGATCCCGCAATTGACTCCGGCCCACGCATGCTCAGCGGATTGTGCAGCAAAGGCCAGTTCACGTGGGTCCAGTTGGTTCAACCCGCCTGCTGCGGCCAATGCACGCCCAATCGCAACGCAGAGCGAAGCCGATGACGAGAGACCCGCCCCGCGCGGAATTGTTCCGGAAATCGCCAATTTCGCGCCGCCAAACGAAATGCCTCTGTGGGCAAGACCTGCCGCTGTCCCGCGCAAATAGCTGCGCCAGTCTGCGGGCGCGTGGGGCCCGACTTGCCCCGGGGTGAAGCTGTCAGACGCATCGCCCAGATCGAGCGCAACCGCATCTATCCGCGCGTGCTGCGCGGCGCTCCACGCAACCGCGGTGCCAACCGAGATGGGCATCGGCAGCACCAGCCCATCGTTGTAATCGACATGCTCGCCGATCAAATTCACCCGCCCCGGCGCGAAGGCCACACCATCAGGCTCGTGCCCGAATTGCGCGCGAAAGCCGGCGCGGGCATGCTCCAGCGCACTCATGAGGCGATCGCTACTTCGCGCAGGCGCTGCGCCGCCACTTCGGGCGTGAGATCGCGCTGCACTTCACCGAGCAATTCAAAGCCGACCATATGCTTGCGCACGGTCGCCGAGCGCAGCAGCGGCGGGAAGAAATGGGCGTGGAGCCGCCAATGTGCGGTATCGTCGCCCAGCCCATGCGGCGCGCCATGCCAGCCCATCGAATAGGGGAAGTCCGTCTCAAACAGCCCGTCATAGCGCTGCAATATCCGTGATAGAATTTCGGCAAGCGCGCTGCGAGCTTCGGGGCCAAGATCTTCGAGCCGCGCCACTGCCCCGCGCGCCAGCAGCAACACCTCAAACGGCCAGGCCGCCCAGTGCGGCACCACCGCCAGCCAGTGATCGTTGCTTTCGACCACCCGTTCGCCCGCAGCGATCTCAGCCTCGACATAATCATCCAGCAACACCGATTTGCGCGTCGCCAGCCAATCACGCTGGTTGGTGTCTTCCTTGCTCACTAACTCGGGCACGAAATCGCTCGCCCACACCTGTCCATGGGGATGGGGCGATGAGGCGCCCATCATCGCACCCTTGTTCTCGAACAATTGCACATGGGCCCAGCGCGCGCCCAGATCGGCTGAAAGGCTGCACCAGCTTTCGATCACCCGGCACAGCGCGGGCTGGCCCAGCCGGGCGAGCGTAGCACCGTGATCCGGCGCAAAGCAGATTACCCGCGCCTCGCCTGAAGCGGGCTGAATTTCGAAAATACTGCCTGATGCCCCGCCTTCAAAGCTCTCTGGCATCAACGCCGCGAAATCGTTCGGAAAGACGAAGGTGTCGGCATAGTCCGGGTTCACCTCGCCAGTGGCTCGCGTGTTGCCCGGGCAGAGGTAGCAGGCCGGATCGTGCGACGGCGGGCGCATTGGCGGTAGCGCTGCAGCCTCGCCCTGCCACGGCCGCTTGGCGCGATGCGGCGAGACCAGCAGCCACTCCCCGGTCAGCAGATTCCGGCGGCGGTGAGGGAGGTCGGCCCAAGGAGGAATCGCGCTCATTTTGTCACCTTCAGGTGGAATATGGCGACGCTTTCAGCCTTGAGCGGCGGCAATGGCAGACCTGCATGAGCCAGCCAGCTACCAGTGAAATTCTGCGGTATTTCCCGCATCACCTCGAACAGGGGCGCACTGTGCGGAGCGTACCCGCCTTCGCCGCCAGCGATGCGCAGCAATCTGACTTCGCAGTTAGCGGCCGTGCCAAGGAAGGGCAGCTGCAGCGGCTGGGGCCGGCGATCGAGCGCAGGCGCGGTGCGAATGGCGAACAGCAGGAACTCGTCCTCCCGGCCCTGCGCCTGCCACAGCAAACCGTCGGCACCCTCGCCCAGCCACACCCGCCCGCCGTGCAACAGGCTGCGCCAGTCCTTGTAAAAGGCGATCCAGTCAGCCAACTCCGCGCGTTCTCTCTCGCCGAGGGCGCGCGGATCAAGCTCGACGCCGAAATGACCGGGCATCGCAACGGCCGCGCGAAATGCCAGCGCTTGCGCACGGCCAGTCGCATGGGCCGGGCTTGCCCCGATATGCGCGCCCATTGCTTCTGGCGGCAGGAATGCGAGGAAACCGCGCTGTATGGCCGTGCGGCTTAACGCATCAAGATTGTCACTGGTCCAAAACCGGTGCGCAAAAGCCGCTATTCCGGCATCGCTGCGCCCGCCGCCGCCAGCGCAACTTTCGATCTCGACCCCCGGATGAGCGACGCGCATCCGCCCCAGCAGGGCATAAGCGCCCAGCACCTGCGCGCGGCCACCGGCCGGAGCCAGATCGCGGTTATGATCCCATTTGAGATAGCTAATCGGCAATTCGGTCAGCAGCGTATCAAGTACCTTGAACAGGTAATCGCGAACCTCGCCTCGCGACAGATCGAGCACCAGCTGGTTGCGCGCGGTTGGCGAGCCGCGATGCGGCAAGTTCAAAGCCCAATCGGGATGGGCTCGGTAGAGATCGCTGTCCGGATTTACCATCTCGGGCTCAACCCACAGGCCAAACTCCATCCCAAGCGCAATGATCCGATCCGCCAACGGCCGCAGCCCGTCGGGGTACTTGATCGGATCGGCGATCCAGTCGCCCAGCCCAGCGCGATCGTGATCGCGGCCGAGGAACCAGCCGTCATCAAGGATAAAGCGCTCGGCACCAATGTCGGCAGCAGCTCCGGCCAGCGCACCGATCCGCGGCGCATCATGATCGAAGTAGCAGGCTTCCCAGCTGTTGCAGTGGACGGCACGCGGGCGCATTGTGCCGCTTGGCCAGTTCATCCGCGTTCGGACGGCAGCGTGTTGCTGTGCCATCGCGCCATTGCGGCCCTGCGTGGAAACGGCGAGGATCGCTTGCGGCGCGGTGAATTGCTCGCCGGCTTGCAACACCACTTCACCGGCCTGCAGCGCGGCTCCGGCGCTCAGCGTCCAATAGCCCTCGTCATCCCGCTCAACCAGCAGCCGGGCATCGCCTGACCAAGCGAGCTGAAGCGAATGAACGAGGCCGGCATGATGCCCCGCGCCTTCGCCTGCAACGATCACTGCAGGCGGTCCGCCGTGTCCGCTAATCCCGCGCCGGCCTTCGCGCAGCCAGCTGTGCTGCGGCATTGGCTCGGCAACTTCGACCAGCTCGGCATTATGCCGCCCGCGCCATGACACCAGTTGCGCCGACAGCGCGGGAAGCGGTAGCAATGCACTTGCCAGCCAATCAACCGTGACGGGTAGCCCCCCCGTGTTGGTCAGCGCCGCGTCGAACAGAAACGCACCGCCAGCATCCAGGCTGATCCGCTGTTCAAGCGACAGCCTCGCCACCGGATCGGCCAGGCGGATAGTAATCGCATCCTTGCCTTGCTCAACTCGCGATTCGGTAAATACCGGAATGAGAGCATGGCCACTGCGGCGCAGCGTGATGCAGGCCGGGCCGAACCAGCCAAGCCCAGCTGGCGGAACAGTCGACAGCGGCACATCCTCGTCCAGCGCGAAAGAAGCTGGTGCCCGCTCGCTGCCCAGCGGCGCAAGTTCGCCCGGATCAACGCGCGCGCCAAGGTGCCGCCAGAGCGGCGGCGCGCCCTTGCGGCATTCGAGCACGAGGCTCGAACCGGCACCATGCAAAGAGGCGATGGTCGAAATCATGCAGCGAGAACAGGCTCCGGTGCGGTCGCAGAAATTCTGCCTTCACGCACCCATAGCACTGAAAGTGCGGCAAAGATCAAACATGCCCCGCAGACCGTCAACAGGTTGCGCGGATCAGCGCCAAGCAGTCTGTCATAGACCCCGAAACCCAGCGTGAAGAAGTACAGATTAAGTTCTGACATCACGACCGCAAAAATCAGCATCGGGATCACGATCATCATATTGAAGATCCCCATGTAAACGCCAGTACGGGCGGGCGGGATTGCATTGGCGAGGATCGCGTAGGGGTTGCCCATTATGCTTCCCCAGGCAAGGCCGATGCCGATTGCGGGCACAAACAGCAAGGCCCGGTCGGTAACATGCGGCAGGTACATCATGCCGATCCCGCCAGCGGCCAGGCACAGCGCATGCATCGGACCGGGGCCTGCGCGCTTGACCAGCGGCACCATGGCGAACGCGGTTACGAACGAGATGGCATTATAAAACGCAGCCACCACGCCGTTGGTGATCACCGCCGAATGGAAGGCCGAACTGGTCGCGTCCGAAGTGTTATAGACGCTGCGCCCGATCGAATAGACGGCATAGGTCCAATAGCCCGACATGCCGAACCACTGAAACAGGCTCATCAAGCCAAGTTTCCGCATCGCCAGCGGCATTTCGCGGATAGCGCTCAAAATCTCGCTGAGGATTGCAGTCATTCCCTTGGGCTGCGCGTCGATCCTGGCTTGCTCGGCCTCCGAAAGCGGCAGTTCGGGCACCCGGATAACCGACCACACGATGGTCGAAAGCGAGAGCACCGCGCCGACCCAGAACACAATCCGCACGGTGTAGGGAATGTTGTGCTCATCCACCCAATCCTGGTTCATCCCGAACCCGACCAGCAGCGCAGGCGTGATGAAGGCGAGCATCTGGGCAAGGCCAGTAAAGGCGCTCTGGGTCAGAAATCCGACCTGCCGCTGATCAGGGTTAAGCCGATCCGACACATAAGCGCGGTAAGGTTCCATCGTGATATTGTTGCCAGCGTCCAGCACCCAGAGCATCGACACCGCCATCAAAATCGAATTCGACAACGGCATCGCGAACAGTCCGACCGTGCACAAAATCGCCCCAAGCAGGAAATAGGGCGTGCGCCGCCCCCATTTTCCGCCAGTCCGATCGCTCATCGCCCCGATGATCGGCTGAATGATCAGCCCGGTGAGCGGCCCCGCTAGCGAGAGCAGCGGAAGCTGCGCCTCGCTTGCGCCAAGGTAACTGTAGATCGGCGCCATGTTGCCCTGCTGCAGCCCAAAGCTGAACTGCAGGCCCAGAAAGCCGAGATTCATCTCCATTATTCGCAAAAACGAAAGACGCGGGCGGTTGGCAGACATGGCATTCTCCCCAGCGCTCTAAGCGGCACCGTAGATGCCTCATGACACAGCTCGATCCGAAGGACAACAATCGATTGCAATCATTACCGTCCCAGCTTGGAACTGCTGCTGCAACCTAGCTGGGGACGATGAATTCGATCCAGCGAAATCCTGCCGTTTTTAAACCTGACCGGAAACAGAGTGTCACTCGGCTTTCTTGCGCCGCCGCCAGCTGTGGAGCAATGGCTCGGTATAGCCGCTCGGTTGCTCCACACCCTTGAATACCAGATCGCAGGCCGCTTGGAAGGCAAGGCTGGAGTCCCAGTTGCCCGCCATCGGCTGATACAGCAGATCGCCCGCATTCTGCGCATCGACCTTGGCAGCCATGCGCTGAAGCGAGGCCGTGATCTGATCCTTCGTGCAAACCCCGTGGAGCAGCCAGTTGGCCATATGCTGGCTGGAAATCCGCAGCGTCGCGCGGTCTTCCATCAGTCCGATATCGTTGAAGTCCGGCACCTTGGAGCAGCCGATGCCCTGATCGATCCAGCGCACCACATAGCCGAGCAGTCCCTGGGCGTTGTTGTCCAGTTCCTCACGCACCTCTTCCTCAGACCAATTCACCCCGTCCGCCAAAGGTACGTTGAGCAAGGCATCAAGCGAGGGGATCGGTTCCTTGGCAATATCACGCTGCACATCGAACACGCCGACCTGATGGTAATGCACCGCATGGAGTGTCGCGGCCGTAGGCGAGGGAACCCAAGCGGTGTTCGCGCCCGAACTGGGATGGCCGATCTTTTCGATCATCATTGCATGCATCCGGTCCGGCGCAGCCCACATCCCTTTGCCGATTTGTGCCTTGCCCGAAAGTCCGCAGGCAAGGCCGATGGTGACGTTGCGTTTCTCATAAGCCGCGATCCAGCCGCTGGCTTTCATCTCTGTCTTGCGGATCATCGGCCCGGCCCGCATCGAGGTATGAATCTCGTCACCCGTCCGGTCGAGGAAGCCGGTGTTGATGAACACGATCCGGTCTTTCACCGCGTGAATGCAGGCAGCGAGATTGGCCGAAGTACGCCGTTCCTCGTCCATAACGCCGACCTTGACAGTATGGCGCGGTAGGCCGAGCAGATCTTCCACCGCATTGAACAGGGAATTGGTGAAAGCGGCTTCTTCTGGCCCGTGCATCTTCGGCTTGACGATGTAGATGCTGCCTTCACGGGAATTGCGATACTTGCTCAGCCCCGCCACATCCTGTGCGCCCGCAGCGCTAGTGACTACTACATCCATGATTCCTTCCGGAACCTCACTGCCATCGGCGAGCAGGATCGCCGGATTGGTCATCAAATGGCCGACATTGCGGACAAACAGCAGGCTGCGCCCCGGCAGGGTCAGCGGCGTGCCGTCCTTGGCGGTCCATTCGCGGTCCGGTTCGAGCGCACGGGTGAATGTTTTTCCGGCTTTTTCAAAGCTCTCCGAAAGATCGCCGCGGATCACCCCCAGCCAGTTCCGATAAGCGGCCAGCTTGTCCTCGGCATCGACCGCCGCAATCGAATCCTCGAGATCACAGATCGTCGTAAGCGCGGATTCCAGCACGATATCTGCGATCCCGGCCCGGTCGGTCGCGCCAACCGGATGGCTCCGATCCAGCACCAGCTCGATATGCAGGCCGTACTGGCACAGCAGCAGCCCGCCGTCCTTGTGGCCAAGGTAATGGCCCGGATCAGCCAGTGGCGGAACGCCTGCACCGTCCCAATCAGCCCAGCTCATCCCGTCAAGCGGGACCGACAGATCGAGAAACGCTCGCCCAGCCCTGATCACCGCCGCCCCGCGATCCGCATCATAGCCGCCCGGTCGCGCAGCGGGCGCATCAAGCGCGTCAGTACCGTACCAGGCGTCATAAAGGCTGCCCCCGCGGGCATTGGCGGCATTGAGCAGGAAGCGGGCGTTGAGCATTGGCACCACCAGCTGCGGGCCGGCCATTCCGGCGATCTCGCGATCGACGTTTGCTGTGCCCACGCTGAACGGCGCGGGCTCAGGCACCAGATAACCAATCTGGGACAGGAAAGCGCGGTATTCAGCCGGTTCAAGCTTCTTGCCGGCGCGGGCGACATGCCAAGCGTCGATCTGTACCTGGAGATCATCACGCTTGGCCAGCAGCGCGCGGTTTCGCGGAACGAAATGATCGGTAAGTGCTGAAAAACCGGTCCAAAAAGCGGCCGGGTCCAGGCCCAGCGGGGCGAGTAGCTCATTATCGACAAATGCTGCCAGCCGCGCATCAACCTGCAAGCCAGCCAGTTCAACCCGATCGCTCATTAAGCCTCACAAAACATGAAGCCGCGCCGCTGATCCGCAGCGCGGCAGGAGAATGACAATCCCGAGGAGGAATGTACCAGACTATGCCGCAACTGCGAAGGGTTGGCAATCTCAAGAAACCGGTTGGCAGGCGAGCGGTCAGGGGGTTGGACTGCTCATCCCGCTCGGCTACAGCTTGGTCCGGATGCAACAGCTATCAACCTTCGAACAGGCGCTTATCGCTGCGATTGATCCTGCCCCCATGCTGGCGCAGGTTCAGGGGTGGAGTGCGATCAACACCGGTACTGGCAACCTTGCCGGGCTGGCCCAGCAGGCCGCGCTGCTGGCTGATGGCTTTGCGACTCTGCCCGGGGAGCTCTCTATGGAACAGCCCGCGCCAGTCACCGCCATCGCATCTGACGGGCGCGAAGTGGCGATGGAATACGGCAAGCACCTGGTGCTGCGAGTTCGCCCAAAGGCGGCGCGGCGCTTGCTGCTGACCGGCCACATGGACACCGTTTTTGCAATCGACCACCCTTTTCAGACCCAGCATTGGCTTGATGATCAAACATTGGTCGGACCCGGCGTTGCCGACATGAAGGGCGGAATATCGGTGATCCTCGCCGCGCTGGCTGCGTTTGAGGAAAGCGCGGCAGCGACTTCGATCGGTTATGATGTGATGATCAATTCGGATGAGGAAACCGGCAGCCTCTCCTCAGCCCCGCTGATCGCTGCGCTGGCCAGGGGCAAGCTGGCAGCGCTGACTTACGAGCCTTCCGCCCTGCCCGATGGCACGCTGGCAGGAGCGCGCGGCGGGAGCGGGAATTTCAGCCTGATCATTACTGGCCGCGCCGCCCATGCCGGTCGTAATCCTCAGGATGGCCGCAATGCGATTGTTGCAGCCGCCGCGCTGACGCTTGGCCTCAAGTCGCTCGAACGCGATGGACTGGCAATCAACCCGGCACGGATCGAGGGCGGCAGTGCCAACAATGTTGTGCCCGATCACGCGGTGCTGCGCTTCAACATCCGCCCGCGTGAGACGGCGCTGGCAGAGGCATTTGAGCGCGATGTGGCCTTGCTGATCGCTGAGGTGGCGAGCCGGCACGACGTTTCAATCCACCGCCACGGCGGGATAAGCCGTCCGCCCAAGCCGCTCACTCCATCCGCTGAGCGACTGTTCGGCCTGGTCAAGGATTGCGGTACGGCGTTGGGTCAGCCGATCAGCTGGCAGAACTCTGGCGGGGTTTGCGATGGCAACAATATTGCGGCCTGCGGGGTGCCAGTGGTCGATACCATGGGCGTTCGCGGCGGCTCGATCCATTCGGCCGACGAATTTATGATCGTCGCCTCACTTGAGGAGCGTGCAAAATTGTCCGCGCTTGTCCTTCATCGTCTTGCCCTTGGAGAGCCTCTTTGACCTTTCGTATTCGCGCCGCCAATCTGGGTGATCTGCAGCATCTTTATGAAATGGCCAAGCTGACCGGGGGCGGCTTTACCAATCTGCCGCCCGACCGCAAATCACTCGCCAGCAAACTCCAGCATTCGGCGGATGGCTTTGAACGCAAAGGCGAATATGAGCCCGGCGAGCTGTTCCTGATGATCCTTGAGAATACCGAAACCGGCGAGGTGCGCGGCACCTGTCAGATATTCACGGGCGTGGGCAAAGTCTGGCCGTTCTATTCTTACCGCCTCACCACGCTGACCCAATATTCCAAGGAACTCGACCGGACCTTCCGTGCCGAAATGCTCAATCTCGTCAATGATCTGGACGGTGCCAGTGAAGTTGGCGGGCTGTTCCTTCACCCGGCCGAACGCGCCGGTGGGCTTGGTATGTTGCTAGCACGCAGCCGGTACCTGTTCATTGCCATGCACCGTAGGCGCTTTTCCGAACGGATCTTTGCCGAACTGCGCGGCGTGATCGACGAGCGCGGTGGTTCGCCCTTCTGGGACGGCTTGGCAGGACGCTTCTTCGGAATGAATTTCCAGGAAGCCGATCATTTCAACGCGATCAACGGCAATCAGTTCATTGCCGATCTCATGCCCAAACACCCGGTCTATATCGCGATGTTGCCCGAAACTGCGCGCAGCGTGATCGGTTTGCCGCATCCCAGCGGGAGACCTGCAATGCGGATGCTTGAAGCCGAAGGTTTTTCATATGAAGGTTATCTCGACATCTTCGATGGCGGCCCGACCATGACCGCGCGGACCGACAAGGTGGAGAGCATCGCCAATGCGCGCTCTGCCAGCATCGCGGATACCAGCGCCACGCATGGCGATAGGGTGCTGATCGCCACTGGCGAGCTTGCCAGTTTCCGCTGTGCCTTCGGCATTGCCGAATATGCTGATGCAGGGGTTTCGATTGACGCAGCAAGCGCCAAGACGCTTGGCGTAAACGCAGGCGACGTGGTGTGGACCATCGGCAGATGAGCCTGGCTGAAATCAACTTCGATGGCATTGTTGGCCCCAGTCACAATTATGCGGGGCTCAGCCTGGGTAATCTTGCCTCGTCGAACCACGCCGGCGAAACTTCGTACCCGCGCGCCGCTGCCCTGCAGGGACTCGCCAAGATGCGGCACAATCTGTCGCTGGGGCTGGCGCAGGGCTTCTTCGTGCCCCTCCCCCGGCCCAATCCGAAGTTTCTGGCAAACTTGGGTGCGGCGCCAGACACCGACCGCCGGCTCACCGCCGCTGCTTGGTCCGCTTCTTCGATGTGGACCGCCAATGCTGCCACCGTCTCGCCCGCGCCTGACACGCTTGACGGGCGCTGCCATTTCACCCCGGCCAATCTGGTGACCATGCCGCACCGCTCGCAGGAATGGCCCGACACCGCTCGCCAGCTGGCGCTGTGCTTTTCCGATCCCGTCCATTTCGCGCTACACGATCCTGTACCGCCAACTTTTGGCGATGAGGGTGCGGCCAATCATATGCGGATGTGCGCGCGGCATGACGCGCCAGGCTTGGAAATCTTCGTCTATGGACGCTCTGGCGGAGCCTTTCCCGCCCGCCAGCATGAGCAGGCCAGCCGCGCCGTGGCCCGGCTCCATGGCCTGGGCGATGATCGCGCGCTGTTTGTGGAACAGAACCCGCAAGCCATCGCTGCCGGAGCGTTCCACAACGATGTGCTGGCGGTGGCCAATGAACGGGTGTTGTTTGCCCATGAGCTGGCCTTCGCCGATCCTGAAGGCTCCTATGCTGCGATCCGCAGCCACCTGCCCGGGGCAGAGATCGTGATTGTCCCGGCCAGCGCAGTCAGTCTGGCCGATGCGATCCGATCGTATCTGTTCAACGCGCAGCTGCTGACCCTGCCCGACGGAAGTATGGCGTTGGTGATCCCGCTTGAGGCGTGGGAAACTTCATCCGTCCGCAGCTGGCTTGACATGATGCTGGCCAGCAATGCTCCGATCCGCCGGGTATTACCGGTCGATGTTCGTCAGTCGATGGCCAATGGCGGCGGTCCAGCCTGCCTGCGCCTGCGGGTGGTTGCCGATCCCGCGACGGTCGATCCGCGGTTTCTGCTTGATGAGGCCAAAGCGGCCCGGATTGAGCGTGTTATTGCCTCGGCCTGGCCCGAGACGATTGACCCGGCGCAGCTCGGCTCGCAGCAGCTTGCCCGGCAGGTCATTCAAGCCCGTACCGCGTTGCTGCAAGAATTGGATCTCGCCGTGTTGCTCTGAATTTTGTCGGGTGTGTTTACACTTGGGACAACTTCCAACGGCAACTTGCGCATGTTGCTGCCAGTGGCATGATCATTGCTAAGAAATATGCCTAAGGAGAGGTTACCAATGCTCGCCAAGATCGGCCGCCTGTTCAAGATCAAGACACCCGTGGAGGCTTATCTGATCATCTTCGCCCTGGCGTTGGGTTCGGCTGAGCGCGGCAAGGTTTACCTGGTCCAATACCCCGGCTTCGGCGGCAAGTTGCTTTTCCTGGCCTGCACCGGCGCGGTGTTTATGGCGGGTGCGAAGATCATCGATTGCCTCAAGCACGAAAAGCGCCTCGCGTCAGAGCAAGCGGCAGTTTCCTGATAGTCAAGCAAAATGGGGGGCTTCTGCCCGCCCGGCACCCGAGCTTTTGTCTTGAAGGAAAGTGGGGGGCTTCTGTTGCCCGGCGCCCAAGCATTTGTCTTGAAGGAAAGTGGGGGGCTTCTGTTGCCCGGCGCCCCCCGGGCCGCTGGAATCCGTTCTGTTGCCCGGTCGGTCCAACCGCGCTTAGCTTTGTAACTTCAGGGCGTTAGCCCCTAGAATTACGCAGCGATTGCGAGTGCTTCGTTATCGTTGGCACTTGTGGGTTTTGAGCCTTTAACGGGTTACTCAGCCCGGGCAAAAATTACGCTTTTCAATACACGTCGATCCTAGTTCGGCCCCGTCAACACCCCTGCGATAACAGGGCCCGGATCCTTGGCCAAAGCCGCCTCCCGGTTGGTGATGGTGGAGCCGCCGGGTACTGCCCCCGGGTCCGCTGCATCTATTATGCGCAACAATTTATCGCCATATCCGGTCGAGACCGGCAACGAACAATATAGGCCGGAATTGTTAAAAGAAAAGGGCGGAGGTTACCTTTGACCCCCACCCCTTCCGTTAAGCTCCTGAAATTCAGCTCTTCTTGAGCGAATCCCGGATCTGTGTAAGCAGATCGACCTCGCTTGGGCCGGGATCCGCTGCTGGCGGCGGCATCATTTTGTTGGCCTGACGGACAATCAGGAAGATCACAAAGGCCAGGATCAGGAAATTGATCACTGCGGTGATAAACGAACCCCAGCCCAGCACGTTTGCGCCAGCTGCCCGCGCCGCAGCAAGCGTTGCACCTTCGGCAACTGTCCCGCTCAGCACCATATATTTGTTGGTGAAATCGGTTCCGCCCGTGACCGCTCCGATCACTGGCATCAGCACATCATCGGTCAGCGAAGAAACGATCTTGCCGAAGCCCGCACCGATAATCACACCGACCGCCAGATCCAGCACATTACCCCGTGCGATGAACGCCTTGAATTCTTGTAACATCCCGCTTCCCTTTTCTATTATGTTTATCGGCAAAACCCGCTTCGCAGTCTGCCACCGAACGGATAAGCCCACAATAATCGATTGCCATGGCGTCATAATAACATGGGCGACGCCTTGAACGTCCGCTAGGCTTCGCTACATCCGATGCCGTGCCCGCAACATCTTTCCGGGCCACCTAAAGAGGGAACCGACGAATGTCCGCTTCGCTTACCAGTTTCGGGCGTTTTGCCCTGATCGCCGCTGCTGCCTCCAGTCTGTCGGCATGCGGGATCAACAGCGTGCCGACTGCCGAAGAAAATGCCAAGGCCAAATGGGCCGATGTCCAGGCTGCTTTCCAGGAACGAGCCAATCTCATCCCCAACCTTGCTACCGTAGCTAAAGGTGCTGCCGATCAGGAGAGGGGCATCCTCACCGGCGTGGTCGAAGCCCGGGCCAAGGCGACCAGCATCCAACTTTCTGCCGGCGACCTGACCGATCCGGCCAAGGTCAAAGCCTTCCAGGACGCCCAGAACCAGCTATCGACCTCACTCAGCGGGTTTGGCCGGTTGCTGGCCAATGTCGAGGCCTATCCCGAGATCAAGAGCATCACCAATTACCAGATGCTGCAGAGCCAGTTGGAAGGCCAGGAAAACCGCATCCGCATATCCCTGCGTGATTATAACGCTGCTGTGCAGAACTATAACACCACAATCCGGACCTTCCCCGATGCAATCGGCGCCAAAGTGATTTATGGTGCTAAACCAATGGTCACCTATCAGGCTGTAACCCCGGGCGCAGAAGCTGCGCCCAGCCTCGAAGGTAAGCTCTGAAAAGGAGAGTGCGGGCCGTGACCCGCTCAATGGTCGATTGCCGGTCCCAGCGTACGCTGATTCTCGTGGCCAGCGCGCTACTGGCTTTGGTGGCATTACTTGTCCCTAGCCTCGCCCTTGCCCAGACGTTCCCGGCGCTATCCGGGCGGGTGGTCGATGCCGCCAACATCATCCCCGATGATGTCGAGGCGCGGCTTAACCAGAAACTCGAAGCGCTGGAGACGCAATCGCAACGCCAGCTGGTCGTGGCGACACTGCCCAGTCTCGAAGGTTATGAAATCTCCGACTATGGCTATCGGCTCGGCAGGACCTGGGGGCTTGGCGACAAAGGGCGCAATGACGGAGCGATCCTGATCATCGCTCCGGCCGATCGCAAGCTTCGGATCGAAGTAGGCTATGGGCTCGAGCCGATCGTGACCGATGGACTTTCCTCGCTGATCATCAATCAAACTATCGTGCCGCGCTTCAAGGCTGGCGACATGCCGGGAGGGATCGAGGCGGGCACCGATGCACTGATTACGCAGCTCACCCTGCCGCCCGAAGCAGCACTCAAGGTCGCCGCGCAAGCGGGTAAGCAGGGGGTCAGGGCCAAACAGAGTTTCTTTCCGGCGCTGATGTGGCTGGCGTTCCTATTCTTTTTCATCATTCTTCCGATCATCCGCCGGTCACGTGGCGGACGCAAATTCTCCGGCGGGCTTGGCCCGATCATCGTCTGGGATGTCCTCAACGCCATGAGCCGCGGCGGGGGCGGCGGCTGGAGTGGCGGGGGCGGCGGCGGATTTTCCGGCGGCGGCGGCAGCTTCGGTGGTGGTGGCTCGTCGGGTAGCTGGTAGGGGATCGGCATGACGCAGAACACAAGTCTGAGCGAAGCGGACCGTGACAAGATCGGCGCGGCGGTGTTCGCTGCCGAGGCCGAGAGCGCGGGCGAAATTGTGACGATCATCACCGATCGCTCCGACGGCTATAGCGACATTGCGATCCTGTGGTCTGTGCTCGCGGCTTTTGCTGCCCTGATTGCACTAACGATCGCGCCCGAGTTCACCCTTGGGCTCTATGATCGGTTGACCGGCGGCTGGGCCCAGGAATGGCATCCGCGCCAGATACTTGCAGTTGCCGCACTGGTCGCCATGCTCAAGTTTTCGGCAGTGTGGCTGGTGCAACTGTGGCAGCCACTGAAATTCGCGCTAATCCCCGGCCCGATCAAACACGCCCGGGTCCGCGCCCGCGCTGTCACCTGCTTCAAGGTGGGCGCAGAACGCCGCACCCATGGCCGCACCGGGATCCTGATCTATTTGTCGATGCGAGAGCATCGCGCCGAGATCGTTGCTGACGCCTCAATTGCCGCCAAAGTCTCGCCCGAGGTCTGGGGAGAGGCCATGGCGGCGATGCTGGTGGAAATTTGTGCTGGGCAGATCGGTGATGGAATGGCCGCTGCGGTTGAGCGGGTCGGCGTTGTCCTCGCCGAGCATTTCCCCCGCCATGAGAACGACGTCAATGAACTCCCCGACCGGCTGATCGAAGTGTGACTGAGAGCGCCGAACATTCCGAACAGATCGTCTGGCAGGGCCGCTTTCTCACCACCAAGGTGCGCGGCAAATGGGAGTATGTTGCCCGCGCCCGGGGCATTCGCGCTGCGGTGATCTTGGCGATCGACGATGACAATCATGTGCTGCTGGTCGAGCAATTCCGCGTGCCCTTGGGCCGCCGGTGCATCGAGCTGCCAGCAGGCCTGATCGGCGATCACGACGAAGGCGAGGACGATACCGTGGCCGCTGCGCGCGAGCTGGAGGAGGAAACCGGATATCGCGCGGGGCGAATGGAGCCATTGGGCGAGTTCTGGTCCTCCCCCGGGATGGTCAGCGAAAGTTTCACCTTACTGCGCGCCCACGATCTTGAACGAGTTGGCCCTGGCGGCGGGCTGGACGGCGAGGATATCACCGTCCATCGTGTGCCTTTGGCAGGAATTGCGGATTTCATCGCGGAGCGACGAGCGCTGGACGACGCGATCGATGTCAAGCTGCTGATGCTGCTTGGACCAGGTATTTTGAGCCCGGGTCTTTTAGGAGGAATCTGAATATGGCAGGACGGGTTGCGGGCAAGAAGGCGCTGATCACCGGCGCGGCACAAGGGCTTGGTGCGGCGCATGCGATGCGGCTGGCCGAAGAAGGCGCGCGGGTGCTGCTGACCGATCTGAACGATACCGGTGCCGCCGAGCAGGCCGCCGCGATCAATGCCGCACACGGCGCTGGAACCGCTTTTTCGATGCGCCACGATGTGACGCAGGAGGCGGAATGGCAGGCGGTGATTGCTTTCGCCCAGGACCAGCTTGGCGGGCTTTCGGTGCTGGTCAACAACGCCGGGATCGGCGTGCGCGGCAATATCGAGAACTGCACGCTGGAGGAATGGCACCGCGGCTT
>JANLQQ010000135.1:0-2146 GCA_031367905.1 Novosphingobium sp. | reverse complement strand
ATGAAACCGGGCGCGGCGCGTTCCGGGTGCGCGGGCGGTTCCACGCAGCCGAAGCCAAGACGGAGGAAGACCGCGCGGCCGGGATTGAGCGGCTGGGCAATGGCATGTGGCAGCTGGTGCTCAGCGAAATTCCTTACATGGTCCAGAAGGGCAAGCTGATCGAGCAGATCGCGCAGGCGATTGCCGACAAGAAGTTGCCGATCCTCGAGGATATCCGCGACGAAAGCGACGAGGCGATCCGGCTGGTGTTTGTGCCGCGCAACCGCAATGTCGATCCCGAACTGCTCAAGGAATCGCTCTACCGGCTGACTGATGTGGAAAGCCGGTTCAGCCTTAACCTCAACGTGCTCGACGCCGGGCGCACCCCGGGGGTGATGGGGCTCAAACTGCTGCTGCAGGAATGGGTGATTGCCCAGATCGATATCCTGCTGCGGCGCACCCAGCACCGGCTGGACAAGATCGCCGGACGGCTGGAACTGCTTGAAGGCTATATCATCGCCTTCCTCAACCTTGACCGGATCATCGCGATCATCCGCACCGAGGATGAGCCCAAGCCGGTAATGATCGCCGAGTTCGAGCTCAATGACCGTCAGGCCGAAGCGATCCTCAACATGCGGCTGCGCTCGCTGCGGCGGCTGGAAGAAATGGAGCTGCGCAAGGAGCACGCCGAGCTTCTGCTGGAACAGGAAAAACTGCACAAGCTGCTCGAAAGCCCGGCCCTCCAGCGGACCCGGCTGAAGCGTGACCTTGCCAATCTGCGCAAGGATTATGCCGAGGATACTGCGCTCGGCCGCCGCCGCACCACGATTGCCGAGGCGGCCCCGGCGCGCGAGTTTAACATGGACGCGATGATCGAGAAGGAGCCGGTGACGGTGATCCTTTCGGCCAGGGGCTGGATCAAGGGCGCGAAGGGGCATCTCGCACTCGATGGCGAGACGAAGTTCAAGGAAGGCGATGGCCCGGCCTTCGCTTTCCACGCCCAGACCACCGACAAGCTGCTGATCGCCTGCGACAATGGTCGGTTCTATACGCTGGGCGCCGACAAGCTGCCCGGCGCGCGCGGCTTTGGCGAGCCGATCCGGACGGTGCTGGATATCGATGCCGAGGCGGCGATCATCGCGCTGATCGTCTATAAGCCCAAGGCGCAGCTGCTGCTCGCCTCGAATGTCGGGCGCGGGTTTGCGGCGGAAGCGGATGAGCTTTTGGCCGAAACCCGCAAAGGCCGGGGTGTGATGACCACCAAGCCGGGGGTCAAGCTCGCCATCGTGCGCGAAATCGCCGCCGATCATGATCACATCGCGGTGGTGGGGGACAACCGCAAGCTGGTGATCTTCTCACTCTCCGAACTGCCAATCCTCGCCAAGGGCCAAGGCGTAACCCTGCAACGCTACCGCGACGGCGGGCTGGCCGATGCGGTGACTCTGAAGCTGGAAGATGGGCTAAGTTGGGCGATGGGGGGCGATAGTGGCCGGACGCGGACCGAGAAGGACGTGGGGCTGTGGAAGGTTGCAAGGGGTGCGGCGGGCCGGATGCCGCCGACGGGGTTTCCTAGGGATGGGCGGTTTTGATCAATAATCGCATTGGAAACTCTCGATTTCTGTTTTGAGATCAGAATGGATGTTGGTCCAGTCGGTCGGTGAGTTTGTCTTCAGCCGCACTCCATACTCATCCATTGCAATTGCGGTCATGTGTTTGAACCAATCCAAATATGACCATTCGCGAGGCTTTGGGCTGTACAGAAACTTGTCATCGCGATCCCAATGCACTTCCGCTGCGGACCGATAGATTAGTTCAAATCTCTCGTTGGTTGGCCAGATGCACAGGCGGCCATCATCCTTGATTCCAATCTTTGCGATAACATCGTCACGCATCACCGCTCTTCAATCCAAGTTCAATGCCCAACAGCTTTTCGACCCTTTTGTGAACGGGAAACCCCTCTTCCACCCAGCGCGCCTCCACCGCCTGAAGTATCCGTGCCACTTCCGGCCCGGCCTTGACCCCGCGTGCGACTATTTCGCCGCCTTTGAGGGGGAAGATGGGGATGGTCCAGCCGTTGAGCGGAGCGATGTCGGTGCCGGTTAGCAGCAGGCGGTCTAGTGCTTGTTCCATGCCGAGGCGATAGGCGAGGGCGCGGGCGTGTTGAGCC
>JANLQQ010000117.1:0-8241 GCA_031367905.1 Novosphingobium sp. | reverse complement strand
TTGGGAATGCCGATGATGTCGCCGGCCTCCGCGGTATCGGCAAGTTCGCGGTCCTGCGCGAAAAACAGGATCGGCGAATGCACCGCGATCGGCTTGCCCAGCCCCGACGGTGTAAGCTTCATGCCGCGCTTGAAGGTGCCGGAAACCAGCCGCATGAACGCAATCCGATCACGGTGCTGCGGGTCCATATTGGCCTGCACCTTGAAGATGAAACCGGTAACTTCGGGCTGCTCGGGCGAGATTACCCCGCAATTGCTCGGCTGCGGGCGCGGCGGCGGGGCGAATTTGGCAATCGCATCAATCAGCGCGGCCACCCCGAAATTCTTGAGGGCGGAGCCGAAATAAACCGGCGTCAGATCGCCGTGCTGATAGGCCTCAATGTCAAAGGACGGATAGCCGCCGCTCGCCAGCACCACCACGTCGGCGATCGCTGGCGGCAATTCAGGCGATTGATCAACCTTACCCAGAAACTCGCGGCTGCCCCCCTCGGGTCGGCTGACCCGGTTTGTGGCCAGATCGAGCACGCCCTGAAACTGGCCGCCCATGCCAACCGGCCAACCCATCGGGCAGACATCGAGCGCCAGCGCATCGGCCACCTCGTCCATCAGATCGAACGGCGAGCGGCCTTCCCGGTCAACCTTGTTGATGAAGGTGATGATCGGGACCGAGCGCATCCGGCAGACCTCGAACAGCTTGCGGGTCTGCGGCTCGATCCCCTTGGCGGCATCAATCACCATGATCGCCGAATCGACCGCAGTGAGCGTGCGGTAAGTATCTTCGGAGAAATCCTCATGGCCTGGCGTATCGAGCAGATTGAAAGTTATGCCATCACGCTCGAAGGTCATCACGCTGGAAGTCACCGAGATGCCGCGCTGCTGCTCGATCTTCATCCAGTCCGAGCGTGCCCGCCGCGCAGCCCCGCGCGCCTTGACCTCGCCCGCCAGATGGATCGCGCCGCCTTGCAGCAACAGCTTTTCGGTCAGCGTGGTCTTGCCCGCATCAGGATGCGAAATGATCGCGAAGGTGCGTCTGTTAGAAGTCATGGCCGCGCGCTCTAGGGCCTGCTTGCCCGATTGGAAAGGTCAGCCTTGCTGCTGGACCTTTGCCCAGGCGCGACGGATGGCGTCCACGGTAAGATCGGCATCTGCCAGCGTCGTGGCGATCGATGAGACCGAAACGCGCATGACCCATTGCCCGCGCCACTGTGATGCCCCGGCATAGGCGACTGCATCGGCCTGCAGTTCCTCGATCACTGCAAGCGTTTGCGCGTCAGCCTGATCACCGCTGCCGAACCGCAGTATCGCCTGGTTGAGCACAACCGGGGCAACCAGGGTGACGCCCTGATCGTCTGTCAGATCCGCGCCGATCTTCGCCGCCACTGCGCAGCACTGATCCACCATTGCGGTAATCCCGGCGCGGCCGAGGCGGCGGATGACCGCCCAGGCGGCAAAGCCCCGGGCGCGGCGCGAGAGTTCGGGGACATAGGCCGTAGGATCGCGCTCCGTGCCAATCGGCGGCGGCAGGTAGCTGGCCGAAACCGCCATCGCCCGGCGGTGTGCGGTTGAATCGCGAACGATCGCAAAGCCCGAATCATAGGGTAGTTGCAACCATTTGTGCCCGTCAGTCGCCCAGCTATCGGCCTGCTCGATCCCAGCGGTTTGCTGCGCGGTCAGCGGGCTTGCCCGGCCCCACAGGCCGAATGCGCCATCGACATGCAGCCAGCCGCCTGCAGCGCGGACCAGCGGGGCAATCTCGGCGAAGGGATCGCTCGCACCGGTGTTTATCTGTCCGGCCTGGCCGATCACGATCGCCGGCTGGCTGATCTGTGCCAAAGCGCGCTCAAGCTCTGCCGGGATCATCCGGCCCAGATCGTCGGCGGACACGGTAATCACCCGCCGGGCCCCCAAGCCAAGCAGTTTCAGCGCGGTAAATACCGTCGTATGGGCATCGGTCCCGATCAGCACCGGAAGGTCAGGCGCGCCGAACAGCCCATCGGATTCGACATCCCAGCCCTGGCGGCCGAGCAGTTCGCTGCGGGCCGCGGCCAGGCAGACGGTGTTGGCAACAGTCGCGCCGGTCACAAACCCGATCGAAGCCTGGCGCGGCAGGTCAAGCAAATCCAGCAACCAGCCCTCAACCACTGCCTCGACCGCCGATGCAGCAGGCGATGCGGCGATGTTGGCAGCATTCTGGCCCCAGGCGCTGGCCAACCAGTCCGCCGCCACGCCGGTCAGGTGCGAGCTGCCGATGACCCAGCCATAGAAGCGCGGCGCGGTGCTCGCTCTGAGCCCGGGCTCGGCCAGCCGGACCAGTTCCTCGATTATCCGTTCGGGATCATCGCCGTCCTCGGGCACCGAACGCGCAAAGCTAGCGTGAATCGCAGCGTAATCAGCCGTTGGCGTCCGCTCTGCCTTCGTCATTTTTGACCGGTACTGAAGCGCGCGCTCCACAGCATGGCGCAAAGCATGCTCTTCCCGCTCGAATTCAGTCATTGCCCGCTCCTGTCACCGCCAGCACGCATACGGTAATCAGCCCCGCAACACCGCGCCGAGCTTCGCTGCAGCAGCCGTGACCCGCTCGGCAATCGCTTTCAGCTCCGCCTCATTATAGCTTTTCTCACCGGGCTGGAGCGTGACTTCGACCGCCAGCGACTTGTGTCCGTCTGGCACGCCAGCGCCCCGGAAATCGTCGAACAACCGCACCGAGACGATATTAGCCTTGTCCGCGCCCCTGACCACCCGGACCAGATCGCCCGAAGGCAGTCCGATAGGCACGAGAAAGGCAAAGTCGCGCGTCACCGCCTGCAATGCGGGCGGGGCATAGGTAGCGCGGGCAAAGGTTGCAGAGCCTCGCTTGGCCGGGATCGCATCGAGGAACAATTCCACCGCCGCCACCGGCGCATCGATGTCGAATGCCTTGAGCGTGGCCGGATGGAGCATCCCGAAGCGCGCCAGAACGGTCTTGGGCCCAAGCCGCAATGTGGCCGACTGGCCGGGATGAAACTGCGCGCCCGCTTCTCCCAGCACTTGCAAATTCTCGGTCGGCGCGCCTGCTTCGGCGAGCAGCGCCAGCGCTTCGGCCTTGGCATCGAAGGCATCGAAGCTGATTGCCTTGCCGGTCGCCCAGCCGCGCGGGGTTTTTTCGCCCACCAGCAACAGGCCGAGCGTGAGGCGCTCGTCGCTGGTGCCGTCACCCGCGCGTAAATAACACCGGCCAATCTCGAACAAGCGCGACGCGGATCCTCCGCGATCCAGATTGCGGGCCGCAGCCATCAGCAGCCCCGGCAGCAGCGAAGGGCGCATCGCCTTCATGTCTTCGCTGATCGGATTGGCAAGTATCCACAGCCCGCCATTGCCCCCAGCAAAATGCTCGGCCTCAGCTTCGGGCAGGAATGACCAAGTTATTGCCTCGTCCAGCCCGCGCATCGCGGCGGCGCGGCGCAGGCGGCGTTCAAGCTTCTGCAGCGGGGTTGCAGTTGGCTTGGCCACACCATCGGCGCGGGGGAGCGGCACCGAGGCAACCTTGTCCAGACCGTGAATTCGGATCACTTCCTCAACAATGTCAGGAGCGCAATCGACATCGGGACGCCAGCCCGGGACGCTGACGTTCCAGCCCCGGCCAGCTTCGGTCACACCAAAGCCAAGCGCGCCGAGGATCGCTTGCTGCTCGGCTAACGCCACCGCAATCCCGCCCAGCCGCTCGGCCAGGGCCGGGTCATAAGCGACCACTTTGAGCTCTAGCGGCGGCGATCCGGCATGGACACGTGCGGACGCTTCTCCGCCGCAGATCTGGAGGATCAACTGGGTCAACAGGTCCAGTCCGGTATCGAGGAAGGCCGGATCGACCCCGCGCTCAAACCGGCTGCGCGCATCGGAGACAAGGCCCAGCTTGCGGCCGGTCGCGGCAATTCGCTCGGGATCGAAGTAAGCGACTTCGAGCAATACATCGGTGGTCGTCTCGCCGCAGCCCGAGTGTTCACCGCCCATTATCCCGGCAATGTCATGCACACCCGAGGCATCGGCAATGACGGTCATTTCAGCGCTCAGCGTGTATTCCTTGCCGTTCAGCGCCTGGGCGGTCTCCCCGTCGCGGGCCCGCCGCGCAACGACCGGGCCGGTCAGCTGGGCGAGGTCATAGGCATGAGCCGGGCGGCCATAGCCCAGCATCACATAATTGGTGATGTCGACCAGCGCGGAAATCGGCCGCTGGCCAGCGCTTCTAAGCCGCGCCTGCATCCATTCGGGTGAAGCGCCATTGGTGACGCCCTTGATCACCCGGCCAAAAAAGGCCGGGCAGCCTTCAGGATCATCGGTGCGGATTTCGGTCGGGCAGGGGAAACTTCCGGTCACCGGAGCAACCGCAATCGGCTTGAGCGTGCCGAGCCCAGCTGCCGCCAGATCGCGGGCGATCCCATACACCCCCATGCAATCGGGCCGGTTGGGCGTGATCGCGACATCGAACACCGGGTCCGACCCGGCGTAGTCTGCATAGGCCGTGCCAACCGGTGCATTTGCAGGCAGTTCGATAATCCCGTCATGATCGTCGCCCAGTTCCAGCTCGCGTGTCGAGCACATCATGCCGTTGGATTCGACCCCGCGGATCGCCGATTTCTTCAGCTCCATGCCGTTGGCCGGAACCACCGCTCCGGGCAGGCCGAGCACGCCGATCAGCCCCGCGCGGGCGTTGGGCGCGCCGCAGACCACCTGCAGATGAGCCCCGTCCCCGGCATCAACGATCAGCACTTGAAGCCGGTCAGCCTGTGGATGGGGTTCGGCGCTCAGTACTTTGGCGATACGGAAGCCGGTCAGCCGTGCCGCCGGATCTTCCACGCCTTCGACTTCAAGCCCGATGGCATTGAGTTTGGCAGCGATCGCCTCCACCGATGAATCGGTTTCGAGGTAATCCTTGAGCCAGATCAGCGAGAACTTCATGCTGCTGCTCCCACACCACCAGACAGAGTGGGAACATCGAGCGGCGACAAGCCGTAATGCGCGCACCAGCGGCCATCGCCATCGAAGAAGGTGCGCAGATCATCCATCCCGTATTTGAGCATCGCCAGCCGATCGACGCCCACGCCGAAAGCAAAGCCCTGCCATTCATCGGGGTCAAGCCCGCCAAATTCGATGACCCGGCGATTGATCATGCCGCTGCCAAGCAGCTCCATCCAGCCGTTGCCCGGCTCGTCGCCATGCCCACCAAGCACGCGGCGAGTTCCGACCTGCGTCCAGCCCACATCGACTTCCACCGAAGGTTCGGTGAAGGGGAAATAGCTCGGGCGCAGCCGCAGCACGATATCGTCGCGCTCAAAGAACGCTTTGAGGAAAGTTTCCAGCGTCCATTTGAGATGGCCGAGATGGATGCCGCGATCGATCACCAACCCCTCAACCTGGTGGAACATCGGGGTATGCGTTGCATCGCTGTCCGAGCGGTAAACCCGGCCCGGGGCGATGATCCTCAGCGGTGCCCCTTGCGCCAGCATAGTGCGGATCTGCACCGGGGAGGTATGGGTGCGCAGCAGCATGGCCCGGCCCTCTGGCCCCTGATCCGGGAAATAGAACGTATCGTGCATCGCCCGCGCCGGGTGGCTTTCGGGCATGTTTAGCGCAGTAAAATTGTGCCAGTCGTCCTCGATCTCAGGCCCCGACGCGACTGCAAAGCCCAAATCGGCGAAGATTTCCGCCAATTCGTCCATCACCTGGGCAACCGGGTGGATCGATCCGCGCAGGGTTTCAGGCGCAGGAAGCGATAGGTCAATTGTTTCGCTTGCGAGCTGCGCTTCGAGCGCGGCACCTTCCAGCGCGGCCTTGCGGCTCGCCACTGCCTCGGTCACCGCCTCACGCAGGGCGTGGATCTGCGGTCCTTCCGACAGACGCTGATCGGGCGACATCGCGCCCAGCGTTTTGAGCAGGCCGGAAATCGAACCGGCCTTGCCCAGAAGCCCGACCCGCAGCTGCTCCAGTGCGACGAGATCATCTGCGCCCGCGATCCGCGAAAGCGCCTCTTGCCCGGTTGCTGCATAATCCACTGCGGTATGTTCCGTTCGACTGGACAAAGTTGCTTACTAAGCGCCGCTCCTTAGCCATGCCGGACGCAGTTCCAAACCCTAAATCTGCGTGTGCCCCATGCCAGCCACCCCTTCGGGCCGGTCCATGGTCTGGACCGGAGCTCCGGCGACGCGGGCGCGTTCATGGATGAACTTCTCCAGCACCGGATGGGGGCGGGCGGCATATTCGCTGGGAGTCATCCCCATGAACTCGCGGAAGTCCCGCACGAACTGTGCCTGATCGTGATAGTGACTGTCGATCACCCCGATCCATTTGAGCGTCGGATCGAGCATGAATTGTGACAGGCTGCGCATGAACCGCTGACGCCGCAACAGAAGCTTGGGCGGAAAGCCGAAAGCGCGGTGGCACAAGCGTTCGATCGTCCGTTGCCCCACGCCGACCCGATCAACCAGCGCGGCCACATTCGCTACTTGTGGATCGACCAGCGCCGCATGGATCACGAAGATCCGCTCGGCATCGGCAGGAGGATTTGCCAGCCTTGCGCGAAAGAACGCGATCAGCCGGGCGAGTTCCGCCGCCTCATCCGGTTCAGCGCCAAACAGGCTAGTAGCCAGCAGGGCAAAGCTGCTGAAGCTGGGGTGTGCCTGTCCATCGGCCACGAGGTTGGCATGATCTGCGGCGGGCAGGCGGATGAATTGGGCCCAGCCCAGCGGCAGCAGCCCCACTCCCCACAACCGGCTCGTGCCGAGCCGGAAATTGGTGCACCGCGAGCTGGGGCCGGTGACGACAAAATTCGCCCTTTCGACGTGATCGCCCCCATCAATCCAGCAATCAGGCCAGCAATCAGGATTGTCGCCAGAGAAAAACCGGAGATTCGCCCATTCCGGCTGAAGCGCGTCGGTAATGACCCCGCCGTCTGCCACTTCGATCTCGGTGAGATAAAAAGTGGTCAGAAACCGGCGCAAATCTTCTGGCGGCGGATGGAACCGCACCTTCACTTGATTGGCTGGCGACACCGAAGGTTTTCCCCCCAATTACTGGCGACCATTCTGCGGCGACCGGGGCGAATTAGCAAGGGCCAGGTCACAAGCTCAAGTAGGCCGCCGGAAGACGAAGGAAGGGGCGCGAGCGGCCGTACCGTTCGCGCCCCATTTCAATTAGCAAACCCTGGTTCAGGCCGGAAGTGCCGCTTTCGCCTGCGCGATGACGGTCGAGAAGATGCCGCCTTCGTTCATCGCCAAATCGGCCATCGTCTTGCGATCGAGTTCGATCCCGGCCAGCTTGGTGCCGTGGATGAACTGCGAATAAGTGATGCCTTCAAGCCGAACCGCAGCGTTGATCCGCTGGATCCACAGGGCGCGGAAGCTGCGTTTCTTAACCTTGCGATCGCGATAGGCATATTGGCCGGCTTTTTCGACGGCCTGACGCGCAACCCGAATCGTATTCTTGCGGCGGCCGCGATAACCCGCTGCCTGTTCAAGGATCCGCTTATGCTTGGCGCGGGTGGTAACACCCCTTTTGACACGTGCCATACTATCAGTACTCCGAATTTCTGTTCCCGCGATTTCCTAGCCGCCGGATGATCTCATCCGGCTCGAAATCGCTCAGTTCAGCCCGTAGGGCGCCCACTTCTTGATCGTCCGTGCATCTGCATCAGAGATCGTGTCGGTGCCGCGGTGCTGGCGGATATACTTGGCATTATGGCTCATCAAACGGTGGCGCTTACCAACAGCGCCGTGCTTGATTTTGCCGGTGGCGGTGAGCTTGAAGCGTTTCTTAACGCCGCTCTTCGTCTTCAGCTTGGGCATTTTCGTCTCCTAAACAGCAATACGAGCGAACTGCCCTGGCAGCCCTTGTTAGCCAGGCGATTCGCGAATCCTTCGAGGAAAGATCCAATCCGTATCGATTGAAGAGCGCGCCGTTAGCGAAGGATTGGCCCGAAAGCAAGCCCCTCAATGCCCGCAAGCCCCCTCAATGCCCGCAAGCGAGGGCCGCAACCACATCTTCCAGCCGGGCCGGATCACCCAACGCCAGCACATGGCCCGAGGATGCCGCGTGGAGCGGATCGCCATTCCAGTCACACATCGTCCCGCCCGCGCCCTCAACCACCGGGACCAGAGCGGCATAATCATGCAGCTTGAGGTTCGCCTCGCAGACAATATCGAGATGCCCCGAGGCAAGCATGGCGTAATTGTAACAATCGCCGCCCATCACCATCCGCTTGTGATCGGTCTTG
>JANLQQ010000061.1:0-8573 GCA_031367905.1 Novosphingobium sp. | reverse complement strand
ATGGAATGGTGATCCCGTTCGGTTCAGTCGAGGAGGTCCGCGCAGCTTATGATTTCACCAATCTGCAGGATTTTCTCGACATTTATTATCAAGGCATGGCGGTGCTGCACACCGAGCAGGACTTTTATGACCTGACCCTGGCTTATCTGGTCCGCGCGGCGGCGGACAATGTTCGCCATGTCGAGATATTCTTCGATCCGCAGGGGCATACCCATCGCGGGATCGGCTTTGAAACCGTCATCACCGGGATCAGCCGCGCGCTGGCCGCGGGCGAGGCGCGCTGGGGCATCAGCCACCGCCTGATCATGTGCTTCCTGCGCCATCTCGACGAGGCGGATGCAGAGCATACGCTGGATGCGGCGCTGCCGTTTCTGGATATGATCGCAGGCGTGGGCCTCGATTCAAGCGAGGTCGGCCATCCACCTGGCAAGTTTGTGCGGGTCTTTGCCCGGGCGCGCGGACTGGGGCTGAAACTCGTCGCCCATGCTGGCGAAGAAGGCCCGCCCGAGTATGTAACCGAAGCACTCGATGTCCTGGGGATCGAGCGGATCGATCACGGCAACCGCGCGCTGGAGGATCCCGCGCTGGTCCGCCGGATTGCTGATGAGGGACTGACGCTGACTGTCTGCCCGCTGTCCAATCTGAAGCTCTGTGTGATCAGCCGCATAGAGGACAGCCCGATTGCGCGGATGCTCGAGGCCGGGGTTCGGGCGACGATCAATTCGGATGATCCAGCCTATTTCGGCGGCTATGTGAACGACAATTACCGCGCGGTGGCAGCGGCACTGGATTTGTCGAAAGAGCAGATTGTGCGGCTGGCGGAGAACAGCTTCACCGGATCGTTTCTGCCGCAAGAGGATCAGGCCCGCCACCTTGCGGAGATTCGAACTGCTGCGGGCGAGGGCTGAAATGGCAATCGAAAAGCGCTACCTGACCGCCGATGATCTGCTTCAGGACAGCTACCGGCTGGCCAATCAGATCATCGCTTCCCCGTTCCGCCCAACCCATATTGTGGGCATCTGGCGCGGCGGCGCGCCGGTGGGCATCGCGGTGCAGGAATTGCTGGAATACCACGGCATAACCAGCGACCACATCGCGATCCGCACCTCAAGCTACAGCGGCATCGACCGGCAGGAGAAAATCGTTCGGGTGTTCGCGCTCGGATATCTGGTCGATACGCTGAACCCCGAAGACCGGCTGCTGGTGATCGACGATGTGTTTGACAGCGGAAGATCAATCGAGGCCTTCCTGCGCGAACTCAAGGAACGCTGCCGCCACAACATGCCCCGCGAGGTGAAGATCGCCACGGTTTACTACAAGCCTAGCCGCAACCAGACGCAGCTACGCCCGGATTTCTTTATCCATGAGACCGATGAGTGGCTGGTCTTCCCGCATGAGATCAACGGGCTAACCGAGGCGGAGATCCGGGCACACAAGCCGGAGGCAGGGCTGATTTTGCGGGACGGGTAGAGAAAAATCTTCCCCCTCCCCTGAAGGGGAGGATTCTCGCTTCGCACTTGCGAAATCGCGCCAGTCGCGCGAAGGCGTCGCAGTATGACCGATACCGATTATCAGACCGCCGCACAGACTTCGAAGGCATGGCCGTTCGAGGAAGCCCGTAAGCTGCTGCGGCGTTATCCGGACGGCAAGCCCTCGGGCGCACCGATGCTGTTCGAGACCGGCTATGGTCCATCGGGTCTGCCGCATATCGGAACGTTTCAGGAAGTGTTGCGGACTACTTTGATCCGCCGGGCTTATGAGACGCTGACCGGCGGTGCGCCGACCCGGTTGGTCGCGTTTTCGGATGATATGGATGGGTTGCGCAAGGTACCGGACAATGTGCCGAACGCCGATCTGCTCCACGCCAATCTGGGCAAGCCGCTCAGCCGGATTCCTGATCCATTTGGGACGCACGAGAGTTTTGCCGCGCATAACAATGCGATGCTGCGGGTGTTCCTCGATCGGTTCGGGTTCGATTATGAATTTGTCTCGTCGAGCGAGGTCTATAATTCGGGCGGGTTTGACGACGCGCTGAAGAATGTCCTTACGCATTTCGATGCCATCATGGGGGTCATGCTGCCCACGCTCCGCGCCGAACGTGCGGCGACCTATTCGCCGGTGCTGCCGATCTCACCCACCAGCGGCGCGGTGTTGCAAGTGCCGGTTACGGTGGTCGATGCCGAGGAAGGGCTGATCCGGTTCGAGGATGCAGGACGGACGGTCGAGCAAAGCATTCTTGGCGGGCAGGCCAAGCTGCAATGGAAGGTCGATTGGGCGATGCGCTGGGTTGCGCTGGGCGTCGATTACGAGATGTATGGCAAGGACCTGACCGACAGCGGCGTCCAATCGGGCAAGATCGCGCAGATCCTGGGCGGGCGAAAGCCAGAAGGGCTGATCTACGAGCTGTTCCTCGACGAAAAGGGCGAGAAGATCTCCAAGTCCAAGGGCAATGGGCTGACGATCGACCAGTGGCTCGAATATGGCAGCGACGACAGTCTGGGTTTCTACATCTTTCGCGAGCCGAAAAGTGCCAAATCGCTTCACACCGGGATCATTCCGCGCGCGGTCGATGAGTACTGGCAGTTCCGCGAGAAGCTGACCGAGCAGCCGGTCGAACAGCAGCTCGGCAATCCGGTGTGGCATCTGCTGCGCACCAATGGCTATCTCGGCGGCGCGGGGGAGAGCCTGCCGGTGACTTACGGGCTGTTGCTCAATCTGGTCGGCGTGCTGGGCGCGGGGGCGACCCGCGATCAGGTGTGGTCATACCTTGGCAATTATGTTGCCGATGCCGATCCGGCGAAGCATCCCGCGCTTGACGCGCTGGTCGGCAAGGCGCTGGCCTATAACCGTGATCTGGTTGCGCCCACCTTGCACCGCCGCAAGCCCGAAGCGGGCGAGGCCGCCGCGCTGGCCGCGCTGGACGAGGAACTGGCCGCCACTTCCGATGACGCAACGGCCGAGGAAATCCAGAACATCGTCTATGCGATCGGCAAGGATCCGCACTATGGTTTCGAAGGGCTGCGTGACTGGTTCAAGGCACTCTATGAGACGCTACTGGGTTCTGCCCAAGGCCCGCGCATGGGCAGTTTCATCACGCTGTACGGCATCGCCAATACGCGGAAATTGATCGCCGAGGCTTTAGCGGACTGAGGCGGCAATCCAGCGGTCAATCTTCGCTTCCAGGATTGGCAAGGGCAGGGCGCCGCTGCCAAGCACCTGTTCGTGGAACGCGCGAATGTCGAACTTCGCTCCCAGCGCTGCCTCGGCCTTGGCCCGCAATCGCTGAATGGTCAGCGCGCCGATCTTGTAGCTGAGTGCTTGCCCCGGGATGGCGATGTAGCGCTCCACCTCGGCGGTGGCGTCACTGCGGCCCATGCCCGAATTGGCGAGCATGTAATCGATCGCCTGATCGCGGCTCCAGCCCTTGGTATGCAGGCCGGTATCGACAACGAGGCGCATGGCGCGCAGCATTTCGTCATCCAGCGTGCCCCAATGCTGCATCGGATTCTTGTATAAGCCCATCGGAAAACCCAGCGTTTCGGCATAAAGCGCCCAGCCTTCGACATAGGCATTGTTGCCACCGAACCGCTGGAAATCGGGCAGCGAAGTGTCTTCCTGCGCCAGGCTGGTCTGGAAGTGATGCCCCGGCGCGCCCTCGTGAAGATAGAGCGTGGTGATGCCGGTCAGAAAGCGGCTGGGCAGGTCATAGGTGTTGTAGAAGAATATACCCGGCCGCGAGCCATCGGGTGCGCCCTGATTATAACTGCCGCCCGCCTCATATTTTTCGCGGTAAGCGGGATAGGGCTGGATTAACAATCTGGTTTTGGGGATGCGGGCGAAGTATTTCGGCACCTGCGCATCAACTGCGCGCGCGACAGCGGCAAAGCCGTCGGCCAGTTCCGCACGGGTCTTGGGATGGAACCGGGGACTTGTGCGGATGTAATCGAAGAACGTTTGCAGATTGCCCGCAAAGCCTAGCTCTTGTCGCACCCCATCCATCTCACGCTGGATCCGGGCCACTTCGGACAGGCCAAGCTGGTGAACCTCAGCCGGATCGAGTGGCAGGGTTGTCTGGCGCTCGACCAACAGGCGGTAAAGTCCACTGCCGCCTTTCATCGCCGATAGTCCGACCGTATCGCGGGCAACGGGGAGGTATTCGTCGTGGAGAAAATTGCGGAGCCGGCGGTAGGCAGGGTACAGTTCCTGGCTGATCGCGGACGAATAAGCCGCGCGGAGCGGCCCTTGGGCAGCGCCTGGAATCGAGGCGGGAAAGGTGAGAACAGGCGAGTAAAACGGCGAATTCACAGTTTTCTGGGCCAACAGCGCATCGATTTGTGCGACCATGTTGGCGGTGGTTAGTTTGGTATCGAGCACGCCGCTCGCCATGCCTTGACGGAAGCGGGCGATGGCGTTGTCGATCACTTGAGGAAAGGCCCGATCAAGCGCCAGATTGCGGCGATAATCAGCTTCATCATCGTATTGGGCTGCACCGTCTTTGGCCATTAGCGAGGGGAATTCGATATGTAGCCCGCCAAAATGGTTAAGCGGCCGCACGGCGGTGAACGCCAGGATTTCCGGCTTCAGCCACACTGCTTCCTCACGCTTGTCGCGAGCGAAGATGTCATAAGAGATCTGCCGTTCCGCGCTCAACTTGCGACGTTCGATTTTTTTCAAAGCTGAGAGACTTTGTCGCACCGAAGCAAGCGATGCGCGGGTTTGGCTAGCTGAGTAATAACGGGATAGTGAGGCCGCATCAATCTCGCCCCCGCGATATAGCAGGCTGAGCGGATCAAGCGCATCGCTGCGCCGTGCATCGTCGCGAAACAGCGCCATCAGCCGAGCGTCGTCGGTCTTGTCCGGGGCTGGCGTTGCAAGCGCCGCGGGCGCAGATCTGGGCGCACCGGAGATTTCGGCACAGCCAGCGCCTGTCACTGCAATCAGCAGCAGCGGCACATTACCCCAAGTCTTCATTTCTAACCCCATTTGCGCGTGCGATACCATTTGGTGATGACATATTTGACCCCGCGCACCACCGGCATTCCGCAATGCATTGTGTCATCGTTAAGAGTGCCGTCGGCGCGGGCGTTGTTCCAGATGATCATTGCACCCGGCTGCGGCGGGATTGAGACCCCAATCCGGGTGAAGTCGGTAGTCCCGCCTTCTTCTACTTCGTTGAGATAGACCATCGCTGTGAAACTGCGCTGACCGCCGCGCCGGGCTTCCTCTTTCCAGTAATCTGCTTTGGTGAAAAACCAGTCGAAATGGGGCTTGAATTCTTGCCCGGGCAGATAGCGCTGGCCCTGAATTGTCTCGCCATTTTCGTGCGGCATGCCGAGCAGATCATCGATCCGGCGCTCAATCATCCGCACGAACGGATCATTGCGGATTACGTCGCCTGAATAGCTGGTGCGGTAATTGGCTCCATAACCATGATCGAATACGCGTGAAGGCTTCGCTACGACATCGATCATTGCGATCAGCGCGCCGCATTCTGTGGGGCTGAGAAATTGAGATACAGCGAAAATCTCGGCCTGATCGACCGGAACTTGCTGTACCGATGGATCAGTGACGAGCCGCTTGCGCACAAGCGCACCAACGCCGATCAGCGCCAGCTTGTCCGGATTTGGATAGGATGCAGTGTTGGACATTCCAAGGCTTGGCAATGAGTTGGTGATGGCCGACTGACTATCGGGATTGCTGCACAGGGCAAGCGGAAAGCGTCTTGCTTACTGGACTGAATTGCCCCAGTTTCAAGGCCATGGACACTAACACCCTCTCTGCCAGCCGCTATTCGCGCGGTGCCATGGTCTTTCACTGGATGATCGCCATCCTGATCAGTTTTAACTTCGCCGCCGCTTTTGTGGCAGAGGACCTGCCTAAATCTGAGGCAATTCAGGTCATGGGCAATCACAAGGCGATTGGCATCACTATCCTGATCCTCTCGATCGGACGGCTGCTCTGGCGCTATGCCAAGCCGGTTCCGCCACTTTCTGCGGGGCTAAAGGCTTGGGAAGTGGTGCTGGCCAAGATCACCCACAATTTGTTCTACTTTTTGATGATCGCCATACCGGCCAGCGGCTGGATCATGCATTCGGCCTTCTCGGCGGGTAAGCCGATCAGTTTCTTTGGCCTGTTTTTCTATCCCGGCTTACCGATGTTACAAGACAAGCCGACCGGCGAATTGTTCAAAGAGTTTCACGAGGTGATGGCGTTTGCCATGCTGGCGCTGCTTGCCTTGCATATCATCGGTGCGCTGAAACATAAGTTTGTGGATCGCGGGGGCTCGATTTGGCGGATGTTGCCTGGACGCGGTTGAGTCGGGGAAGAAAAAGCCCCCGCATCGCTGCGGGGGCTCCATCGGCCGGTCCACTCACCAGCAGATCAAACAACTTACCAGAAAAAATTGTTAATCACGTCAACTACTTCGCCGCTGTAGATATCCACAAGCAGCGCATCGTCGTAATAGCGGACCCAGCGATAGGGGCCATAAGCATCAGGCAGGCGATACTGCCAGGGATCGTTGATCCAGTAACGGTTGCTATAGAACAGCGAATCCAAGAAGAAGCCAATGTTCAGGCTCCGATAGCTGTAGTTCCGATAGGGCGAATAATAGCTACCCCAGCGGAATACATCGCGGTTTTGGTTGCGATAGTTGTACCAGTTATAGCGGTTATTTTGGCGCCAGTCGTGATCCCAGCTACGATGATTGTCGCGGTATCCGGAATGGTCGCGATCATGATTGCGGTCACCGCGCCAATCGTGGTTGTTGCGATTATCCCGGTACGAGGTGCTGCCGCTATCATGGCTGCGCCAGCTGTCGGTGGGGCGATCGCCACGATGTCCGTCCCGATTTGCGTCATCGCGGTTCCGCTTATCGTCCGCTCCGCGCACTGGCCCACGCCAGCCCGCCGCTGGAGCTGCGACTTCGTTCGAGCTGCCGCCAGACCAGCGTTCGTTTCCACCATCACGATCTCCGCGCGGGCGTCCGCGATTGTCATCTGAGCCGCGATTGCCCCAGCCTTTATTGAAGCGCGCATTTGGCACTGCAGCGTCCTGGGCGGCTGGCGCAGCAGGCGGGGTCCAGCCGCTCGTGTTAGGTCCGCGCCAGCTGCGCTGAACCGGTTCTGGCCGCGACGGCTGCTCTTGCTGAGTAGCCTGCTGCCGGTGCTGGTTCCAGTTGCCTCTCGCGGAGTCATCCCCTTGCGTTTCGCCGCCGCCGTGACGTCGTTCGCTGCGATCACCGCCGTCGTCCGGAGCAGCAAATGCCGCACCGGGCAAACTCACCACCGCAAGTGCGGCCAAAAGTGCTGCACGGCGGCCCGTATTCCTGAAAGACCTGGCGGCCATAGCCGTTCTCCATTTCCTCGCACCGCACCATCGGCGGCGACCTTAGAAACAGAGTTAACCGATTCGCGCTGTCGCCAAGGTGAACCGAACAGCAAGTCTGTTGTTAAGCTTCACCGCGTCAGCTTCTTATACGCCAATCGCGTCGGCCGATCCGCCGCATCGCCCAGTCTGCGCCGCTTATCCTCCTCATAGGCCTCGAAGTTACCCTCGAACCACTCCACGTGGCTGTCGCCTTCGAACGCCAGAATATGCGTGGCGAGGCGATCAAGGAAGAAGCGGTCATGGCTGATGACCAAGGCGCAGCCTGCAAAGTTCTCGATCGCATCTACCAACGCGCGGAGTGTTTCGACGTCGAGATCGTTGGTCGGCTCATCCAGCAGCAGCACATTGCCGCCGGCTTTCAGCATCTTGGCGATATGGACCCGGTTGCGTTCACCGCCCGAAAGCTGGCCAACCTTTTTCTGCTGATCGGTACCCTTGAAGTTGAACGCGCCGACATAGGCCCGGGTCGACATATCCTGCTTGTTGACCTTCATGAAGTCGGCCCCGCCCGAAACTTCCTCCCAGACGTTCTTGTTGGGATCAAGATGGTCGCGGCTCTGATCGACAAAGCCGAGGCGGACCGTCTCGCCGATGCTGATCGAGCCTTCATCGGGCTGTTCCTGGCCGGTGATCAGCTTGAACAGCGTCGATTTACCCGCGCCGTTCGGGCCGATAATCCCGACGATTCCGCCCGGTGGCAGCAGGAACGAGAGGTTTTCGAACAGCAGCTTGTCGCCGTAAGCCTTGGAGAGATTGGTGGCCTCGATCACCTTGCCGCCCAGCCGTTCGGGCACTTGGATGACGATCTGGGCCTTGTTGATGACCCGGCTTTCGCTCGATTCGACCAGCTGATCGAACGCCTTGATCCGGGCCTTGCTCTTGGTCTGGCGGCCTTTGGGGCCTTGCCTGATCCATTCCAGCTCGTCCTTGATCGCCTTCTGGCGGCCTTCGTCCTCGCGACCTTCCTGCTCCAGCCGCTTGGCCTTCTTCTCAAGATAAGTTGAGTAATTGCCCTCGTAAGGGAAGTATTTTCCGCGATCGAGTTCGAGGATCCATTCCACCACGTTGTCGAGGAAGTAGCGGTCATGCGTGATCATCAGCACCGCGCCGGCGTACTCTTTCAAATGGTTTTCCAGCCACTCGACCGATTCAGCGTCGAGGTGGTTGGTCGGTTCATCGAGCAG
>JANLQQ010000025.1:0-3527 GCA_031367905.1 Novosphingobium sp. | reverse complement strand
CTGGACACAATTGGGGGCCTGACGGAAAACAATGGCGGAAATCGAACAGCGCCTGCTGATGCTGATCGATGATGAACCGGCTCAATGCCGTCTCATCACGGCATTGGCTGCCCGTGAAGGGTGGCGAACGCTGGTCGTCCGTGATTCGGAAACTGCAATTGCCACGCTGGGTACACGCCAGGGTATGCAACTGGCTGCCATCGTGCTTGACCAATGGGTTCCGGGCGACGACGCCTGTTCGCTTATTGCCGAACTCAAAAGCCGCCGCCCCGCACTGCCCATCCTGATGCTTACCACCAGCGCTTCGCCGCTGCTCGCGGTGGAGGCCATGCGCGCCGGGGCCAGTGATTATCTGGTCAAGCCAATCGCGCCCGACCAGCTGATGCAGGCGTTGCGTGCAGCCACCACCCGCAAAGCTCCGCGTGACGAGCTGATGCCGATGACCGAGAAAATGCACGGCACGCTGGATTTTGATGCGATGATCGGGGCTGCTCCGACATTCCGCGCTGCCCTGGCGGTTTCAGCCAAAGCGGCGCGCGGTCATACCCCGGTGCTGATTGAGGGTGAAAGCGGGACCGGCAAGGAAATGCTGATTCGCGCGATGCACGCCGCATCGGCGCGCGCAAAGGCCCCGTTCCGTCTGGTCAACATCGGTGGCATTCCGGGCAATTCAATCGAGTCTTTACTGTTCGGCCACGAAAAGGGTGCCTTCCCCGGTGCCTTCGATCGCCAGATAGGTGCTATCCAATATGCCGATGGCGGCACGCTGGCATTGGATGAGATTGATCGGTTGCCGCTGAACGTCCAGGAACGATTGCTTGAATCGCTGGCCCGCAGCGATGTCCGCCCGATCGGGGCCAGCCACAGCTTCCGCATCGATGTGCGGTTGATTGCGGCGAGCAACTTCCCCTTGCGTGATCTGGTCGAAGCTGGACACTTCCTGCCTGAATTGTACGCTGCAATCAGCGGCGTCCATGTCAGCCTGCCGCCACTCCGTGCACGGACCGGCGATCTTTCGGCGCTCGCCCGCCATTTTCTTACCCGGATCGGCGAACAGCCTGGGCTGCGCCCGCTGGGGATTACCGACAGTGCATTGTCGCTGCTCGCCGCTTATGATTGGCCGGGCAATGTCCGCCAGCTTCAGGCCGTATTGTTCCGGGCAGCAGTGTTCTGCGATGGCGACGCGCTGACCGCCGATGATTTCCCTCAGCTGTCCGACCTGCTGGGCGATGGCCATCATGTGCCAGGCCAGGCCATGCCGGAAGGCGTAGGGGTGATGCTGTATACTTCCGACGGCAATTTGCGCCCGCTCGAAGAAATCGAGGCCGACGTGATCCGCCTCGCCATCGGTCATTACCGGGGCCGGATGACCGAAGTCGCTCGACGCCTCGGCATCGGCCGCTCGACACTTTATCGCAAGCTGGGCGATCTGGGGATTGATAACGCTGCCTGAGGGCTGGACAGCGGTTGCACGCGACATTCACCCAGCCGGAAGCTGGCCAAAGTCAGTCAGCGCCGCATCGCGCAGACCGCGCCAAACATGCAAGCCTTGAACCGTTTCTGCAACATCGTGGACCCTGAGCAGCTGGACGCCTGCATCGAGCAGTTTAGCCGCCAATATGAGCGATCCGCCGAGCCGTTTGTGGGCCGGGGCTTCGTTGGAGAGCGCACCGATCAAGCGCTTGCGGCTCGCGCCGACCAGCAACGGGTGGCCCAACGCATGAAACAGCGGCAAGGCGTTCAACAATGCAAGATTCTCGGCCAGCGATTTACCAAATCCGATACCCGGATCGAGGATGATTTTCTCGCGGGCAATCCCCGCCGCCAAAGCAGCATCGCGGCGTATTTTCAGCCAATCGAACACATCGAGCACAACATCCCGGTAATTGCCGCCATCGTGCAACGCCTCGCCAGCCCCGGGCGCATGCATCAGGACGACCGGGACCGATGACCGTACCGCAAATTCCAGACTGCGTGGATCATGGCGCAAGGCTGAAACATCGTTGATGATGTGCGCGCCTGCGGCGAGCGCGGCTTCCATCACTGCCGGACGGCGCGTGTCGGCGCTGATCGCCGCGCCCATTGCCGCCAGTCGTTCGATCGCCGGGACGACACGCTTCAGCTCGTCCCCCTCCCACACTGCAGCCGCGCCGGGACGGGTAGATTCTCCGCCAACGTCGATAATCGCCGCGCCTGCTTCAAGCATTGCAGCGGCATGGGCATGTGCCTCGTCGGGATCGTCGAGAAACTTGCCGCCGTCTGAAAAACTGTCCGGCGTGACATTGAGAATGCCCATGATCTGCGGCTGATCGAGCCGGATCGTGCGGGTGCCCAGTTGCAGCGGCGCGTGGTGCGCCTGGAGTGCAGCCCACTGGGCTGCGCCTTCTGCGGCCAATTCATCGGGCAACTTGGCCAGCACATCTGCCAGATCGGGCACGGCAATGCGGCGGCGCTCGGCGATTTGCCCGCCTCGCCGGACGATCATGGCAAACCGGCTGGCATAGACCATCCCGCCGGCCAGACGGATTGCCTCACCTTCCTCGCTCTGGGGCGATTCAGTCAGGGCAATCGGGCGGAGGTAAAGTTGGTCGGTCAAGGTTCGGTCGCCAGCAGATAGAGCTGGCGGATCGCGTCGAGCGGTTTCAGTTCACCCTCATGCTCGATATGCCAGAAGCTCCAGCCATTGCACGAAGGCGCGCCCTGCAGCTTGGCGCCAAGCCCATGGATCGAGCCGCAATCGACGCCGCAGAGCAAAGTGCCATCGGCCCGGACCGAAGCGACCATCCGCCGCTGTTTGTCCGAGACAATCGATCCCGGCGCGATCCAACCGGTTTCGACCAGCTGCCCGAAAGCGACTTTGGGGGCGCTCTTGCCGACCTGCATGGTGGTGAGCGCGCTTTCATCCAGCGGCAGCGCCAGCTCGATCCGCTCCAGCGCAACTTCGCGATAAAGGCTTTCCCGCTCGCAGCCGATCCATTCCCGGCCCAGTCGCTTGGCGACCGCGCCTGTGGTGCCAGTGCCGAAGAACGGATCAAGCACCACATCGCCCTTGTGGGTGGTGGCCAGCATCACCCGGTAGAGCAGCGCCTCGGGTTTTTGCGTCGGATGGGCTTTCACCCCGTCGCGCTTGAGCCGCTCCTGCCCGCCGCAGATCGGCAACACCCAATCAGAACGCATCTGAAGTTCGTCATTCAACGTTTTCATAACCCGGTAGTTAAAAGTGTACCGGCTCTTCTCGCCCTGCGACGCCCAGATCAGAGTCTCATGTGCGTTGGTAAACCGCGTGCCCTTGAAATTGGGCATCGGATTGGCCTTGCGCCAGACAATGTCGTTAAGAATCCAGAAGCCTAGATCCTGCAGGATTGCGCCAACGCGGAAGATATTGTGGTAGCTGCCGATCACCCATAGCGAGCCATTGGGCTTGAGCACCCGGCGCGCTTCAATCAGCCACTCTCGCGTGAATTTATCGTAAGTGGCAAAGCTGTCAAACTTGTCCCAGGCGTCGGTCACTGCATCGACATGGCTAC
>JANLQQ010000178.1:0-3183 GCA_031367905.1 Novosphingobium sp. | reverse complement strand
GGCCGATGTTGCCGCGCTCCACGGGCTCAACCGGGCGTTTGTTGCGCAGGGACTGAAAGTCATGGCACGGCGCGAGAACATCGGCATGGCAGCGCTGATCGATGCCAGCCGGCTCAGCCGCGCGCCCACCTGCAGCGACCTGGGTTTTGCGCTGGGTCCGCGAATCAACGCTGGCGGCCGGGTGGGTGAAGCGACCTTGGGGGTGCGCCTGCTGACCACCGAGGATCCCGATGAGGCCAGGATGATTGCGGGCCAGCTCTCAACCCTCAATGAAGAGCGCCGCGCGATCGAAGCCGAAGTGCAGGAAGCAGCCGAAGCGCAGCTTGACCGGCAACACAACCGCGCTGTGCTGGTCGTGGCCGGGCAAGGCTGGCACCCCGGCGTGATCGGCATCGTTGCCGGTCGGATCAAGGAGAAGACCGGCAAGCCAACGCTGGTAATCGCTCTGGACGCCGATCCTGATGGCAATGGCAAGGGCTCGGGCCGCTCGATCGCCGGGGTGGACCTTGGCGCTGCGATCATTGCCGCGAGTGAAAACGGCCTGCTGATTGCTGGCGGCGGTCACGCGATGGCGGCTGGGCTGACGATTGCGCCAGGCCAGCTTGATCCGTTGAGCGACTGGCTGGACGCTCAGCTTGGATCGACTGTCGTTGCAGCGATGGCGGGTCAGGCGATGCTGCTCGACCTTGCACTCGCTCCGGGCGGGCTGACCCCGCAGCTGGTCGCCACGCTGGAAAGTGCTGGCCCCTATGGGATGGGCTGGCCCGGTCCGCGGATTGTGGTGGGACCGGTGCGGCTGATCAAGGCAGATATCGTCGGCAATGATCATCTGCGCTTGATTGTCGGCGGGCAGGACGGCGGCAGCTTCAAGGCGATCGCCTTTCGCGCCGCGCAAAGCGCGATGGGTCAGGCCCTGCTCCATGGCGCACAAGGCCGGAAAATCTGGCTGGCAGGACGCGCCAAGATCGACGATTGGGGGAGCCGCCCGGCGGCTGAACTTCACCTTGATGATGCCGCCTGGGCGGATTGATTTACTGGGGGCAGGAACATCCCCAAATACAAGGCTTGACCCTTACGCGAGCCTTGCCTAAAGGCGCGGCCTTGCCAACGGCTTCAGCCGGTATGGCCCCATCGTCTAGCGGTTAGGACGCGGCCCTTTCACGGCTGAAACACGGGTTCGATTCCCGTTGGGGTCACCATTACTGACGCAGTAACAGTCGTTTTGGCAATCGGCATCGGCCCCTTCGTCTAGCGGTTAGGACGCGGCCCTCTCACGGCTGAAACACGGGTTCGATTCCCGTAGGGGTCACCAGCGGACATTCTTTGATCCTCGGTTTTTGAGCCACTTTTTTGCGTGCCACGCTGGTAACCCACTTGCTCGCCGGATAGTTTAGGGTTAGTACCCTAAAGAAATAGAAATCCGTCGAGGATGAGGATAATCACTATGGCCACTGCGCTTGCCGAAATTGAAACACCATTGGAAGCGCTTGATGTCAGCCGGGCCGAGTTTTATGCCGAGGATCGCTGGCACGAACCATTCCGCCGCCTGCGCGCTGAAGCACCAATCCATTATTGCGCGGATTCGAAGTTTGGCCCCTATTGGTCGGTCTCTACTTACAAACCGATCGTCCAAATCGAAGCACTGCCGAAGATTTTTTCCTCATCCTACGAATATGGCGGGATCACCATCGCCTTCCTGGTTGACCGGCTGCTCGAGGGTGAGTTCCGGATGCCGATGTTCATCGCGATGGACCCGCCCCAGCACACTGGTCAGCGCCGAACAATCGCTCCGGCGTTTGGCCCAAGCGAAGTTGCTGCGATGCGCGACGAAGTGCGCGCGCGGACCGGAGAAGTGCTGGACAGCTTGCCACTCGGCGAGGCGTTTGACTGGGTTGAGCGGGTCTCGATCGAACTGACCACCGGGATGCTCGCCCGGCTGTTCGACTTCCCCTGGGAAGAGCGCCACAACCTCACCCGCTGGTCCGATGTATTGGGCGATGTGGAACTGCTTCACGCTGAAGGTGGAATGGAAATCCGCAACCGCAACGCCTACGAAATGGGTGCGGCCTTTACCCAGCTGTGGCAGGCCAAACAGGCGCAGCCCGGCGGCAGCGATCTGATCTCGATGATGATGCGTTCAGACGCGATGAAGGAAATGAGCGAGGCTGAGTTCATCGGCAACATGATCCTGCTGATCGTCGGCGGCAATGATACCACCCGCAACTCGATGTCCGGCTTTGCCTATGGATTGCACAGTTTCCCGGCTGAGCGGGCCAAGCTGGAGGCTGATCCATCGCTTATTCCCAATGCGGTGAGCGAGCTGCTTCGCTGGCAGACGCCGCTCGCCCACATGCGCCGCACCGTTCTGGAGAACACCGAGGTAGACGGCGTCCAGATGAAAAAGGGTGACAAGGTAGTGATGTGGTACCTTTCGGCTAATCGTGATGAGACAATCTTTGATGATCCCGACAGCATCCGGGTCGATCGCGAAAATGCCCGCCGCCACTTATCGTTCGGATATGGCATCCATCGCTGCGTTGGCGCGCGCGTGGCCGAGCTGCAGTTGACTGTGCTGCTGGAAGAAATGGCCAAGCGGCGACTGCGGGTGAATGTACTGGCCGAACCAGAGCGGGTCGCGGCAAGCTTCGTCCACGGTTACAAGCACATGCAGGTCAGCCTCGAACGCTATTAAGCATACCCGTGAAGACCCGAAACCGCATCGTTAGCACGGCCACGCGGCTTTATAATGAACTTGGCTATGCCAATATCTCAAGCGCGGTGCTGGCCGCGCAGCTTGGCATCGCCGAAGGTAATCTGTGGTACCATTTCAAGACCCGTCGGGCGATCCTCACTGCAATCAGTGAAAACTTCGCCCGCGATATCGAGCTGCGCCTCTCGCTGGTTCCTGCTCAAGGCGGCGATGTGGTGGCCGACTATGCGGCACTGTTAAAAGCCGTGATGGCCGAGTTCCGGGATTACCGTTTTTTGTATCGCGATCAGGCTGATTACGGCGGCCACGATGAAATCATCAGGCGCGGTGCCCGTGATTGGCATCAACGGACTCACCGGCAGCTCCGACGTTATTTCGCTGCGTTTGTCGCGCAAGGTCACCTTGACTGGCCCGAACAGCGCTTGGCGGATCTATCGACAAATGCCACGATTTTGCTCCGCTATGGGCTTGAA
>JANLQQ010000146.1:0-2905 GCA_031367905.1 Novosphingobium sp. | reverse complement strand
CCAGCGCTGGCGCTGAAGCTCGTTCAGCGGCACATTTTCATCGGCGCAGGCAAGGTGCGACATCAGCAGATCAATTTCGAGCCGCGCAATCACTTCGTCACCCAGCGCGTCCATCGGCAAGCCCAGGCGGTTGATCCCGCTATCGATCATCAGATCGCAAAGCCCGCCGCCAGCCGCCAGCCATAGCTGCGCCTGGTATAGTGAATTGATCACTGGCTTGGTCCCGGTCGCACGCGCATAGGCCGCGTCTGCGGCGATGAGCGGACCATGTAGCACCGAAATCGAAGCGGGCGGAACCGCGCCAAGCAGGTCCGGCACTTCGAGCCAATGCGCGACAAAGAAATCGCGCGCGCCGGCCTCCCACAACACCGGCACCGCAACAGCAGCGCCCAGCCCATAAGCGTCGGCCTTTACGGCGGCCCCCGCCCGTGCCGTGCCCGAAAGCCGGTCAAGCGCGGTCCAGTTGCCGGCCAGCGCCTCGCGATCAATCCGCAGCCGCAGCGCGGCTGGTGGCGATTCAGGCAGCATCGTCGACGAAGTCTCGCGGCTTCCCGTTCGGCAAGCCCCACCACGCCACGATCATGGCCACCAGCACTACCACCCAAGTGTACCATAGCCCCGAGTAGGGATTGCCGGTTTTGGCGACGATATAGCTGGCGATAAACGGCAGAAAACCGCCGAAATAGCCGGTGCCGATATGATAAGGGATCGACATCGAACTATAACGTACCTTGGCTGGGAACATCTCGGTCAGCTGCGCCGCAACCGGTCCGTAAGTTGCCGCCGAAAGCACCATCAGCATCAGCAGAGAGGCAATTATCACAGCGGATTGTCCCAGTGAGGGCGTGGTCTTGGTGGCACTGAACAGCTTTTCACCCAGCAGAGTTTCGATCTGCGCTTTGCGGGCCTTGCCATCATTCCAATCGAGCGCATCCAGCGCCAGAGTACGTTCGCTTCCAGTGGCCAATTCAAGGTTGTTCCCCCGCTCCAGTTGGTAAGCGATCCCCGCCCCGGCGAAATCACCCATCAGCTTGCCACATTGGGTTTTCTGCACCGTGGCAAAGGGATTGTAATTGCAGTCGGGCCCGCGAATGGTCCATTCGATTGAAGATCGCGCACCTTCGGGCTGGGCAGCTGCACCCATCATCCAGAATGTCGGGAACAGCAGCAGCAGGGTCAGCGCATAACCGATCACGATCGGTTTCTTGCGTCCGATCCGGTCAGACAGCTTGCCGAAGTAGACGTAGAATGACATCCCGATCAGCGCCGCAATCCCGACCAGTATCTCCGCGTAGGTATCCTCGACATGCATCGCTGATTTGAGGAAATTGAGGCCAGAGAACATCGCGGTGTACCAGATCACCGTCAGCCCCGCCCCAATGCCGAACAGCGCAATCAAGATACGCGTCTTGTTGCCGGGATAGGTGAAGCTCTCGACGAACGGATTTTTGCTGGTCTCACCCGCATCTTTCATCGCTTGGAAAACCGGACTTTCGGAGAGCTTGAGCCGCATCCACAGCGAGATCGCCAGCAGCGCAATGCTGAGCAGGAACGGCACTCGCCAGCCCCAGTCATTCCATATTTCGGCGCTCATCACCGCCTTGCAGGCCAGCACGACGACCAAGCTTAGGACAAAACCACCAACCACGCTGGACTGGATAAAGCTGGTAAAATAGCCGCGTTTTTCAAACGGTGAATGCTCCGCCACATAGATCGCCGCACCGCCATACTCACCACCTAGCGCCAACCCCTGCAATATCCGCAAAAAGATCACAATCGCTGGAGCCCACAGGCCGATACTGGCTGCCGAGGGGATCATACCGACCCCGGCAGTGGCAATGCCCATCAGCGTGACAGTGACGAGGAAGGTATATTTGCGCCCCAGCCGATCGCCCAGATAACCGAATAGCACCGCGCCCAGCGGCCGGAAGCCAAAGCCAACCGCGAAGACCAGCCAGAACAGCAACATTTCGAGCGCGGGATTGCCGGTCGGGAAGAAGGTTTTGGAAAGGATTGCGCCCAGCGTGCCGTAGATGAAGAAATCGTACCATTCGAAGATCGTGCCGGCCGATGAGGCCGCAATCACCAGCCGCATTTCCTTGGCGGTTGGCTCTACGGTCAATCCGGCAGCGCTTTCAGTGTTGGTCATTCCTGTTTCCCCAAGGCTTCCGCGCGCTGCTCTAGCGAGGGATTCAGTCAGAGGGAAGCGCCGCCAGCGCCGCCTTCCAGCCAAGCAGGATCGCACCATGACGCGCGGGATAATCGCGCGCTGCGGCAATCAGGGCAAGCTGCGGCCAATCGGGCATCGGCGCTTCACCGCCCAGCCAGCGGGACACGGCCTGTTCGCTCGCCGTGAGTGCCGCAAAGGTAAGCCCGGGAGCTGCTGCGGCAAAGATCGCGGCACAAGCTTGACCGATCGCGCAGGCGTGGACTCGCAATCCAATCCGCTCGATTGTGCCATTGCAAGCCAACTGCAAGCCTATTGCAACCTTGCTGCCGCAGGTGGAAGAACGCGCCTCACCCTGCAGGGGCAAGGCGGCATTCCAAGGCCACTGCGCCAGGCTGGTTGCGAGGTTAAGAACTTGCGGAGTGTAAAGCGCCGTCGCTGAGGACACAGCCTATTGCTTGTCCTGCTTGGCCGCCGCAGACTTGGCTTCCGCCTCGATCGCATCGCGGCGCCGCTCACCAATCATCTTGACCAGGCCTTCGCTGCTGGCGTTGACCAAAGGATAGCTGCGCGATTGAGTGATCCATTGCGGCCTGCCTCCCACTCCCCACGCGACATCATAGCCAAGCATGACGACCGAGAAAGCGACAACGGCAATAACCGCCCCTTTCATCGTGCCAAAGCCAAAGCCTAGCAGCCGGTCAATCGGACCCAACACCGAATTACGACTGGCCTCGC
>JANLQQ010000144.1:0-10181 GCA_031367905.1 Novosphingobium sp. | reverse complement strand
GCTGGGTGCGGCTACGATCCGTTCAAGCTCGGCCAGCATCATCGCGGCCCGGACCGGCTCGAACCGCCGCCACCGGCCCAGCGGCGCGACGAACCGCGCTGCCGTCTGGGCATTGAGCGGATCGAGCGTCAGGATCAGATCGGCAATCATCCGATAGCCCGCGCCGCTTGCCGCATGGAAGGCCTGCGGATTGGCCGCCAGCGCCATATACAGCGCGCGGACCCGGTTAGGGTTGGCCATCGTGAAGTCGGGATGCTGCGCCAGCGCGGCGACATGATCGAGCGCGAGGGGATGGAGCGAGCCGGCCTGGAGCGAGAACCATTTGTCGATCACCAGCGGGTTATCAGCATAGCGGGCATGAAACGCGGCCAGTTTTGTAGCCCGCGCCGGAGTTTCGAGCCCGCATAGCACCATCAGGGCGCCTTGCCGGTCGGTCATGTTGTCGGCACCGTCATATTGCGTGGCAGCCAGGGTTGCGGCCACTTCTGGCGCACCGGCAGCGAGCAGCACCAGCGCCAGGGTCTTGAGTTTGCGGCTGCCCCGCGCTGCGGCATCGAGGCTATAAGAAACCGCACTGGCCCGGGCATGCAGGGCCAGCAGATCGTCCTGAAGAGTCCTTCCGAGGAAGGCTTTCAATCCCTCCCGCGCTGCATGGATCGCGCCAGGGTCCGCGATGAGGAGCTGTTCGGCCAGATAGGTCTCGCCCGGCAGGATCATCAGCTCCCCGCGCATCAGATCATCCAGTTCCGGATCGGCGATGGATGCGGCGAAGGCATCGCGGATCGCCGCGCGCGCCAAATCATGCTCAGCATGATCCATCATCCCATCGACTGCTGAAACCAGATGGCGGACCATCAGCTGTTGCATCGCCTCGTAACGGGCAAACGGATCGTCATCATGCGCGGCAAGGAACACCAGATCATCGGTGCTGGCGTCCGCCTCGATTGCGACTGGCGCAGAAAAGCCGCGATTGAGCGACAGCACCGGGGGGGACGTGAATCCCGAATAGCTGAAGTTAGCTTGAGGTTCCCTCAACGTAACTATTTGTTCACCATGGTGTTTCCCGGATTCCCGATCAAACAGAGCAAGCCGCAGCGGTATCGGCACAGGCAGCTTGGTACTCTGGCCCGGCGTCGCCGGGATGCTTTGGGCAAGGTGGAGGGTCGCGGTATCCCCCGCATGGGTGAACGAGACTTCGACCCTCGGCGTCCCGGCCTGCTCGTACCAGCGGCGGAACTGGGTCAGATCGAGCCCCGCCCCGTCCTCGATCGCACGGATGAAATCCTCGCAGGTCGCCGCCTCGCCGTCGTGGCGCGCGAAATACAGATCAGTGCCGCTGCGGAATCGCTCCGGCCCCGCCAGCGTGCGCATCATCCGGATCACTTCGGCGCCCTTGTTATAGACCGTCGCGGTGTAGAAGTTGGAGATCTCCTGATAGCTGTCCGGGCGGATCGGATGGGCCAGCGGGCCCGAATCCTCGGGGAACTGAGCCGCGCGGAGCACCCGGACATCCTCGATCCGCTTGACCGCAGCGCTGCCCATGTCCTGGCTGAACAGCTGATCGCGCAGCACGGTGAAGCCCTCCTTGAGCGAAAGCTGGAACCAGTCGCGGCAGGTCACCCGGTTGCCCGACCAATTGTGGAAATATTCATGCGCGACCACGCCCTCGATCCCGTCATAATCGCTATCGGTCGCGGTGTCGGGATCGGCGAGGATGTAGCGGGTGTTGAACACGTTCAGCCCCTTGTTCTCCATCGCTCCCATATTGAAATCGGACACCGCGACGATGTTGAACAGATCGAGGTCATATTCGCGGCCGAACATTTCCTCGTCCCATTTCATCGCTGCCTTGAGCGCCTTCATCGCATGGTGGGTGCGGTCCTCGTCGCCGGCACGGACCCAGATATTGAGATCGACCTTGCGGCCATTCATGGTTGTGAAGCTGTCCGAATTGGCGACGAGGTCGCCCACAACAGCCGCGAACAGATAGGCTGGCTTGGGCCAGGGATCATGCCACTCGGCCCAGTGCGTACCCTCGCTGCCTGCGCCTTTGGCGATGCAATTGCCATTGGATAGCAGCACCGGAAACTGCGCGCGCGGCCCTTCCATCCGCACCGTATAGACCGACAGCACATCGGGCCGATCGGGGAAGAAGGTGATCCGGCGGAACCCTTCCGCCTCGCACTGGGTGCAGAGCATCCCGTTCGAGGCATAAAGCCCCATCAACTGGCTGTTGGCCGCCGGGTTCAACACCGTTTCAACCGCCACCTCATGCGCCGCGTCGGGCAGATCAATCAGCAGATCAGCCCCGTCCATCCGCCAGTCGTTTGAGGCTTTGCCATCGACCAGCACCGCGCGCGCAGCAATCCCATCACCATTAAGCCGCAATGTCGCGCTGCCTGATCCAGCCGGGTTCCGGCGGACTTGCAGGCGGGCCGAGACCCGCGTTTCATCAAGCCCCAGTGCGAAATCGAGCGCGACTTCGGGAACCAGCCATTCAGGCGGGCGGTAATCCGCAGCGCGGATGACGGGCGGCGGGGCTTCAGGGGTTGATTGCAGGTTCATGATGCTTCCCATACCCGCTCGTATCGGGCGAAGTCGAGATACGTTGCGCGCAGTGTCTCGACTTCGCTCGATACGAACGGCATTGGGAGTGGGTGAGACGATTGTTCATCTTCGGGCTGGGCTATACCGCCAGCCATTTCGCCGCAGCCGTGCAAGCACAGGGCTGGGAAATCGTCTCGACTGGACGCGCGGGCACGCTGTCGTTTGATGATGCAGGCAACGTGGCGCTGGCGCTGGCGGATGCGAGCCATGTGCTGTCGTCGGTTCCGCCATCTGCGGATGGCGACCCGGTGCTGGAGCGCTATGGCGATCTGCTGGCCGGCAAATGGCTGGGCTATCTGTCCTCGACCGGAGTCTATGGTGACACGGGCGGCGCCTGGGTCGATGAAAGCGCAGCGATTGGCATGGGCCGCCGCACCGCCCGCGCCGATGCGGATGCCGCCTGGCTGAAGCTGGGCGCGCGGGTGCTGCGGCTGCCGGGAATCTACGGACCCGGTCGCAGCGCGCTCGAGCGGGTCCGGATAAGCAAGGCGCACCGGATCGACTTGCCTGATCAGGTGTTCAGCCGCGTCCATGTCGGTGATATCGTCTCGGGCGTGCTTGCGGCGCTCAGTGGACCTGCGGGAGCCTATAACCTCGCCGACGATGCGCCAGCCGCCCAGAATGCGGTGATCGAGGAGGCCTGCCGCCTGCTCGGACTGGAACCGCCGCCGCTGCAGAGCCTCGAAGAAGCGGGTCTCTCGCCAATGGCGCGGGAGTTTTATGCCGAAAACCGCCGGATCGCCAACGGCAAGGCCAAACGCGTGCTGGACTGGTGCCCGCGCTATCCCAGCTACCGCGAAGGGTTAGCCGCGCTGCTCGCGACTTGAGAGTTTCGGCCAGATAGCGCAATCAGCAACCCGATCATCGCCAGCATCGCGCCGCTGCCCGCCAAAACGCTCCAACGGTAGCCCTCAAACAGGGTCGAAAGCGCCATCGCCACCACCGGCACCGCGACTCCATTATAGGCCGCCTTGCCTGGCCCCCAATCGCGGATCAGCGCGAAATAGAGCGGGAAAGTTACCACCGAACCCATTATCGCGAGATAAAAGATGCCCAGCAGATACTCCGGGCGCGGATCGAACACCGGCGGGCCTGTGGTTATCGCGGCGAACAGCGCATTGGCCAAAGCTCCGAACAGCATCGACCAGGCGATCAGCGGGAGGGCCGATTGCCGTCGGGCCACAGGTCCCGCCTGCAGGACGTTGCCAACCGAGGCGCACAGCACTGCGCCAATGCAAAGCATGATACCGAGCGGCACTGCTGTGCCCGGCGGCGCCATGTTGTATTCGTGGAGCAGCAACAGTCCGATCCCGCCCAGCGCGACAGCCGAACCGGCTATGAACCGGCCGCCGATTGGCGTGCCGAGAAAAATCCGCGCCAGCCCGGCATTGGGCACCAGCAGCAAGGCAAAGAACACCGCGACCAGCCCCGAGGTCAGGAAATGCTGCGCCCCGTAGACAAATTGAAAGTTGGCTCCGAACTGGACCAGCCCGATCACCAGCGCCAGCCCGGTTCCGGCGCGGTCAAGCCACAGCGGATCGCGCCGTATCAATGCGAGCAGGAACATCGCCGCTGCCGCTAGCGCAAACCGCCAGGTAACTGACCAGCTGGCCGGAACAATGCTGATCTGGTCCTTGATCACCAGCCAGGTCGATCCCCAGATCAGCGTGATCAGGATGAAGGATGCGATGCTGCGCAGGCGTTTGGACCGTTCGGCTGCACTCACAGGACAGCAATCGCCCGGGCCAGCGCGGCGACATTTGCCGGATCGCTGTTCCACGCCGTCATCAGCCGTGCAACATCGCTGCCCCAGTCATAGAAGCTGAAGCCTTGCGCCCGCAATGCTTCGCGCTCGCTCGGGGACATCGTCAGGAAAATCTCGTTCGCCTCAACCGGGTGGAGCAATCGCGATCGAGCAGAAGCTGCAATCTCCTGCGCTGCGGCATTGGCGTGGCGCGCATTATCCAGCCACAGCCCGCCTTCGACCATCGCCAACAGCTGCGCCGCCAGATAGCGTCCTTTTGACTGAAGATGCCCGGCGCGCTTGCGGGACAAGCGGGCAACATCGGCCAGCGATTGGTCGAAGAATACCAGCGCCTCGGCGCTCATCCCGCCGTTCTTGACGAAGCCGAAGCTAAGTGCATCGACATCGCCGCAAGCCTGCGCCGGGCTGCAGCCAAGAAAGGCTACGGCATTGGCAAACCGCGCACCGTCCATATGGAATTTAAGGCCGCGCGACCGCGCCAACGCCCCGATCGCGGCAACTTCGGCGGGCATATAGACCCGGCCATATTCGCTCGCCTGGGTGATCGAGATGGCGTGGGGCTGAACCTGATGGACATCGTCGCGAAGTGAGCTGATCAGCGCGGCGATGGCCTCCGGCGTGAGCTTCGCCCCTTCGCCGCCCACCAGCATCAGCTTGGCACCATGGGTGAAAAAGCCCGGCGCGCCGCCTTCATCGACTTCGATATGCGCCTCGCGGTGGCAGATCACTCCGCCGTGGGGCTGGACCATCGTCGCCAGGGCGAGGCAGTTGGCGGCAGTTCCGGTTGCTAGCCAAAGCACGCTACAGGGCCGGCCGAACAGCTGTGAAAAGGCGTCGTCCAGCTGCCTACTCAGGCCATCACCATCATAGGGGCTATCTGCGGCATCGGCAGCCTGCATCGCGCGCCATACGGCGGGATGGACTGCGGCGGCATTGTCGGACAGGAATTGCATCGCCATGGTGCATGGTGGGAGCCAATCTTCCCGTCAAGCGGCTGGAGCGCAATATGGACGATGTTACGATCACCCGGCACGGTTCCGGCAGCTCGGGCGAATATCGCGCCCATGTCACGGGCAGCCAACATATCGGCCGGTTGAGCTGGCTGCTGCGGGGCAGCGTCAGGGTTGCCGAACATACCCTGGTGCCATCCGAGATTGGCGGGCGCGGCGTGGCGGGAAAGCTGGTCGCAGCTCTGATGTCCGATGCGCGCGAACAGGGCTTTACCGTGGATCCGCAGTGCAGCTATGTCGCCGCCTCTTTTCGCAAACACCCCGAATGGGCCGATCTTCATGCCTAGCAATCGTTTCAGGGGGCCTGAAGCGGAAACCGCTCATTTAAAAGGGAATGGTGCTGCTGGGGAGGATTGAACTCCCGACCTCAGCCTTACCAAGGATGCGCTCTACCACTGAGCTACAGCAGCCTACCATTCCGGCTGTCCCGATGGGCCGACAAGACCAGCCCGGGCAGGGGCGCGCTATTGGCCGGGGGGCCACTGTTTGTCAAGCAGGGGCTTGCGCTGGGGCGCGGGTGGCAGCAGGAGGCGGACAATGAGCGCCAAGTCCCTGACCCGCGAAGCGCGCCTAGCCGCCAAGCTGCGCGAGAACCTGCTCCGCCGCAAGGCCCAGGCGCAGGCTCTGAAGCCAGACGATCAAGCTGCTCTTCCCAAACCGGGCCCGAAAAGCTAGGGCCAGCGGCTCGCCACCATCGTGCTGTCAGGGAGCATGAATTTGCCGCGCCTCATTCTAGTCCGCCACGGCCAGAGCCAGTGGAACCTGGCAAACCGCTTCACCGGCTGGTGGGATGTCGATCTGACGCTGCAGGGCGAGGATGAAGCCCGCGCCGCCGGGCATTTGCTGGCGGAAAAGGGTGTGTTTCCAACCATCGCCTTCACCTCGCTCCAGACCCGGGCGATCCGCACATTGCATTTTGCGCTGGAAGCGATGGGGCGGCTGTGGGTGCCGGAAATCAAGGACTGGCGTCTGAATGAACGACATTATGGCGGACTGACCGGGCTCGACAAGGCCGAGACGGCGGCCAGACACGGCGCAGACCAGGTCAAGATCTGGCGCCGCAGCTTCGATATCCCGCCACCGGTTCTGGCCGCCGGATCGGAATTCGATCTGGCCGGCGATCCCCGCTATGCCGGGATCGCGATTCCTTCCACCGAAAGCCTCAAAGACACCATCGCCCGGGTGCTGCCATACTATAGCAAGGCCATTGCACCGGCACTGCAAGCCGGTGAAACGGTACTGGTCGCCGCGCACGGCAATTCGCTGCGCGCACTGGTCAAGCATCTTTCGGGCATTTCAGATGCCGATATCACCGGGCTTGAGATTCCGACCGGCCAGCCGATCGTGTATGAGCTGGATGAACAGCTGAACGCGACGACCCGTTATTATCTGGCGGAGCGTTGAATATGCCAAAACCTGATCCGGCCCCGGTCGCCATCGTGATGGGTAGCCAGTCCGACTGGGCGACAATGGAATGCGCCGCCGATGCACTCGACAAGCTTGGCGTTGCCTATGACGCGCGAATCGTTTCGGCGCATCGCACGCCGCAGCGGCTGGTGAAGTTTGCTCAAGGGGCTGCTGATGAAGGCTTCAAAGTGATCATCGCTGGTGCGGGCGGCGCGGCGCATCTGCCCGGAATGGTCGCTTCGATGACCCATCTGCCGGTGCTGGGTGTGCCGGTCCAGTCCAAGGCCTTGTCAGGGCAGGACAGCCTGCTCTCGATCGTCCAGATGCCCGCCGGAATCCCCGTCGGCACGCTGGCGATTGGCGAGGCAGGCGCAACCAACGCCGGGCTGCTGGCCGCAGCAATCCTGGCCATCAATGATCCGGTATTGACGGAGCGGATCAAGGCATTCCGCGCCGCGCAAAGTGCCGGTGTGGCGGAAAGACCTGCCTGAGCCGATGATCCCACCGGGCGAAACCATTGGCATATTGGGCGGCGGGCAGCTGGGCCGGATGATCGCGATGGCGGCCGCGCAGTTGGGCTATCGCTGCCACATTTTCGCACCCGAGCCAGACAGCATCGCCGCCGAGGTTTGCGCAGCTTTCACTTGCGCCGCCTGGGATGACGCCGCAGCCATGGCGCGGTTCGCCGCCGATTGCGCGGTGGTGACCTATGAGTTCGAGAATGTGCCGGTCGGGCCGCTGGCTGCACTGGGTGCAGTGCCGCTGCTGCCCCATCCCCGCGCCTTGGAAACCGCGCAGGACCGGTTGCCCGAAAAGCGCTACATTACCGAGCTTGGCGGCCATCCCGCACCATTTGCTGCGGTCAATTCCACGCAGGAGCTTGCCGCAGCGATCGCCCGGATCGGCACGCCCGGCATCCTCAAAACCCGCCGTGATGGTTATGACGGCAAAGGCCAGTGGCGGATTATGACTGCCGATGACGCGGCCGGACTGGAGCTGGCTGATCAACCGCTAATCTATGAAGGCTTCGTGCAGTTTTCGGCGGAATTCTCGGTCATCCTGTGCCGCGCTGCGGATGGCACGATCGTGTTCTGGGACAGCGCGGAGAATGTCCATGAAGGCGGGATTCTGGCGCGTTCGACCGTTCCGGCGGCACCGCTGGTTCAGTCGCAGCTCCCGGCAGCGCGCGCCTTGGCAACCCGGCTGGCCGAGGCGCTCGATTATGTCGGTGTCCTCACGCTGGAATTCTTCGCCACCCACGATGGTCCGGTGTTCAACGAGATGGCACCGCGCGTGCATAATTCGGGCCACTGGACGATCGAGGGCGCGCTGACCAGCCAGTTTGAAAACCATATCCGCGCGATCTGCGGCTTGCCGCTGGGGGCTACCGACCTTGCCGCCAACCGCGTTCAGATGCGCAACATCATTGGCTCCAATAAAAATGGTTGGGCGGCCGAGGATTGGGAAAAAATCCTCTCCGATCCGGCCAATCACCTTCACCTCTATGGCAAGGCTGCCGCGCACCCCGGGCGCAAAATGGGCCATGTCACCCGGCTTTCCCTGGGTTTGGACCTGACATGAGCCACGAGATTTTTCTGGTCGTCGCCGTCGCCAATAATGGCGTGATCGGGGCCGACGGAGCGATGCCGTGGCATATTCCGGCCGATTTGCGCCGGTTCAAGGCGCTGACCATGGGCAAGCCGATCGTGATGGGCCGCAAGACCTTCGAATCGCTCCCTGGCATCCTCCCCGGCCGCCGCCACATCGTGCTGACCCGCGACCGGCAGTGGGACGAGGACGGGGCCGAAGTGGTCCATTCGGCCCGAGAAGCGCTGCTCAGGGCCAATGCGCCGCATGTGGCGATTGTGGGCGGGGCCGAAATTTACCGCCTGTTCCTGCCTCTGGCTGACCGGATCGAGCTGACCGAAATTCACGCAGCGCCGCCCGGCGATGCGATTTTTCCCACGCTTGTCCGCACCGAATGGCAGGAAACCAGCCGCGAGCGTAATCCGGCCGAAGCCCGCGCACCGGGCTTTGATTTCGTCACCTTGCTGCGTAAACCAGCCACGTAAACCGGCCGAAGGGACAGGGGTGATTATGCGCAAGAGGATCTGGATGCCGGCAGCGTTGCTAGCCGTTGCCGCGATCGGCTGGTTCGGGATCGCGCCCGGTTATCTTGAAGCTGATATGAACCGGATCGACGGCAAGGCGCTGATCAAGGTCAGTCCTGAGGCGCTGGCGCTGCACAAAACCTTGCAGATCGTCGATCTCCATTCCGATACGCTGATGTGGAAGCGCGATCTGCTCGAGCCTGCCAGCCGCGGGCACGAGGATTTGCCGCGGCTGCAACAGGGCAACGTCGCGCTGCAGCTGTTCTCTTCGGTGACCAAGACCCCGCGCGGGCAGAATTATGATGGTAATGGCGCCGATACCGACAATATCACCCCGCTGGCGATCGCGCAGCTCCAGCCCGTGCGGACGTGGAATTCGCTGGTCGAACGCTCGTTATATCACGCCCAGAAGCTGGACCGGGCGGTGGCGGGATCGAATGGTGCACTCACCAAGATCAGCGATGACACCAGCCTCGATGCGCTGCTCAGCGCGCGGCGGGGCGGCACAGGCCCAGTCGGCGCGATGCTGACCATCGAGGGGCTGCACAATCTGGAAGGCAAAGCCGAAAACCTTGACCGGCTGTATGCCGCTGGCTTTCGCATGGCCGGGCTGACCCATTTCTTTGACAATGAGCTGGCCGGATCAATGCACGGCATCAACAAGGGCGGAATCACTGCATTCGGCCTCGAAATAGCCGGCCGGATGGAAGACAAGGGGATGATCATCGACATCGCCCATCTCAGCCACGCCGGGGTGGCGCAGCTGCTCAGCGTGGCGCGCCGCCCGGTGGTATCCAGCCACGGCGGGGTCCAGGCGACTTGCCAGGTCAACCGCAACCTCACCGATGACGAGATCAAGGGCGTGGCGAAAACCGGCGGCGTTGTCGGCATCGGCTATTGGGACGGCGCAGTCTGCGATACCTCGCCGCGCGCTGCCGCCCGCGCGATGAAGCATGTCCGCGATCTGGTCGGGATTGCCCATGTTGCACTGGGCAGCGATTATGACGGGGCGACCACGGTGCGGTTCGATACTTCGCAGCTGGTCCAGATCACCCAGGCGCTGATGGACGAAGGCTTTACCCCTGACGAGATTCGCGCAGTGATGGGCGGCAATGCCCTGCGGGTGATCCGCGCCGGGCTGGTGCCGCTGGCGCAGGTGAAGCCATGAGGCTTATTGCAATCCCCCCCTCCTCTTCAGGGGAGGGGCCGGGGGTGGGGCGTTTCGGCTGGGCGTTTCGTTTGGGGAGAAGCCCCACCCCAACCCAGTTTCGGGTCGTCCAG
>JANLQQ010000138.1:0-33416 GCA_031367905.1 Novosphingobium sp. | reverse complement strand
CGACATGAAAACCTCGCCGCGGATCTCGAATATTGCAGGGATATCCCCCTCCCGCTCGCGGGAGGGGAGAAGCATTTGCGGGATGTCTTTGATATGCGCGACGTTCGCGGTCACGTCCTCACCCACTTGCCCGTCGCCGCGGGTGGCGGCGCGGACCAGCTTGCCGTCTTCGTAACGCAGCGAGCACGACAGCCCGTCAATCTTGTCCTCCGCCGTCATCGCCACTTCGGCGTCTGACGGCAGGTTAAGGAACCGCCGCACGCGAGCGACAAACTCGGCCACTTCCTCGTCCGAAAAGGCGTTGTCGAGGCTCATCATCCGGACTTCGTGGCTGACCTTTGAGAGCGGCGAGGCGGCAATCGCATGGCCGACTTTGCGGGCCGGACTGTCATCACGGACCAGCTGCGGAAACTCCGCCTCAAGCTCGGCATTGCGGCGCACCAGCGCGTCATATTCGGGGTCGGAAATTTCCGGCGAATCCTCGGCATGATAGAGCTTGTCGTGATGCGCGATGGCCCGCGCCAGCCGCATCAGTTCATTGGCGGCGTCCGCTTCGGAAAGGTCGATTCCCATGGCGCTTCCTAGCCTTGCATCAGCACGGTGGCCACCATCTCGCGCCGCGCGCGAAAGCCGAGCTGTTCATAGAGCCGGATCGCACCGGCGTTGCCCGCATAGCTGTGCAGAAACGGCGTATCGCCGCGCGCCATCTGGCTCGCCATCACCTGGCGAATGAGCCGTGTGGCAAGCCCGGCCCCGCGAAATTCGGGGTAGGTGCAGACCCCGCTAAGCTCGGCCAGCCCCGCAGCGGGCAGCATCCGCTCGCCCGCCATGGCGATCAGTCGGTCGCCATCACGCAAGCCATAAAACTGGCCGTAACGATGGGTCAACAGTCCCCATGGCCCCGGCTCGGTCGCATCGGCCAGCGCGGCCATTTCGGCAGCATCGGCCTCGCCCAGCACCGCAAACTCGCCGTCGCCGGGCTGGGGCGACTGCGGAGCCTCGGCGACCATCTGCAGCAGCGTCGCGGTCCGCACCACCCGAGTGCCGGGCGGTGCCGGCCAAGGCTCGGCCTCGACCAGCCACACCGCATCGTCGGGGCCAGTCAGCACCGCCGCCAGCGCCGCCTGCGCTTCATCCGAAGCATCGCGCGCTGCTGCAAACGGTCCATAGCCCGGATCAATCCGCACCGCCGCGCCGCTGGCGACTGCCAGATGCGATTGGCGGCCGTTCAGGCAATTCCACACCGGCCGGAGCAGCGGATCGGGGATCACGCCTGTTCGAGCAGGCGGTCCGCCTGCGCCCGTGCTTCGCTGGTAATCTCTGCACCTGACAGCATCCGGGCGATTTCCTCCTGCCGCCCGGCACTATCGAGCAGCGCGACCGAGGTGCGGGTGACCGTGCCCTCGGACGATTTGGCGATCACATAATGCGTCCCCCCGCGCGCCGCGACTTGCGGTGAGTGGGTGACCGCCAGCAATTGTCCTCCAGCTGCCAGCCGCGCCAGTCGCTCACCGATCGCGCAGGCAACCGCGCCGCCGACGCCGCGATCGATCTCGTCAAAGATCACCGTGGCCGCGCCGCCTTCTTCGGCCAGCGCAACTTTCAGCGCGAGGATAAAGCGCGATAGCTCGCCGCCGCTGGCGATCTTGTTGAGCGGGGCGAAATCCGCGCCGGGATTGGTGGCGATCAGGAATTCAACCGCATCGATCCCGCCCGGCCCCCAGCGTTCTTCGCTCAGCCGGACGATCGCGGTGCGGAACCGTGCGGCATCCAGCTTGAGCGGGGCAAGCTCGCCCGCCACCGCCAGGTCAAGTTTCTGCGCGGCCTCTACCCGGCACACCGAAAGCCCCTCGGCCCGGGCCCGGAAATTGAGACCAGCATCATGCGCGGCGCGTTTCAGCGCGTCCAGCTGCGCTTCACCGCTTTCAATCGCATCAAGCGCACTGCGCATCTCGAGCATTCTGGCGGGAAGCTGGTCCGCAGTGCAGTTGTGCTTGCGGGCCGCAGCGCGCAGTTCAAACAGCCGGGTTTCGATCTGGTCAAGGCTCTGCGGATCATGGCTCAGCGCTTCGGCGGCCCGGGCCAGCCGGTCCTCGGCCTCAGTGGCCTCGATCACCGCCCGGTCAAGCGCGGCGAGCGCTTCGGCCAGCAGCGGATGTTCGGTGGCGATCCGGTCGAGCCGCCGCCCGGCGCTGCGCAAGGCCGCCAGCGCGCTATCGGAACCGGTCCACAAATGCTGCAATTCGGCCAGATCGCCGGACAACCGCTCCCCCTTTTGCATCGTGGCGCGGGCCTCGGCGAGTGCCACTTCCTCGCCCGCTTCGGGTGCCAGCGCGGTCAGTTCAGCCAGATGGGCGAGCAGCAAATCCTGATCGGCTGAGGCCTGCACGATCTGCGCCTGCGCCGCTGCCAGCGCATCCTCGCTGGCCCGCCACGCGCGCCAGGCGTTCTCAACCCCGGCCGCATCGGCTCCGCTGCCGGCCAAACCGGCATAACGATCAACCAGCGTGCGGTGGCCGCGCGGATTGACCAGGCCGCGATCATCGTGCTGGCCGTGCAGCTCGACCAGATGCCCGGCCAGCTCGCGCAGCAGCGCCACGCCAACCGGCTGATCGTTGATGAAAGCCCGGGAACTATTGGTGCTGCCACCATCCGATTTCAGCCGCCGTTTGAGGATCAGCGGCTCGCCCGGCTCAACCTCAACCCCGGCCTCAACCAAAATCGCGCGGATCGGCATGGGGAGCTTATCAAACTCAAAACTCGCCGTAACGCTGGCCTGATCCTCACCAGCGCGGACCAGCCCGGGTTCAGCGCGGTTGCCCAGCACCAGCCCCAGCGCATCGAGCAGGATCGATTTGCCCGCCCCGGTCTCACCCGTGAGCACACCCAGCCCGCCGCCAAAATCGAGGTCCAGCGCCTCGATCAGCACAATGTTGCGGATGGCAAGTCTGGTTAGCATCGTCGGTTCAGCATGTTCGCGGACTGTTCTAACCGACGAATCGCGCTACGTCACCCGGCTTTGGCGAAAGGCTCAGGATCGGCCAGGTCTGCGGCATCGGGGAACGGCGGTTCCAGCGTGATCGGATCGGCCAGCGACAGCCGATCGAGCATCGCCGCCATCTCGTCGCGCAGCACCAGCATCAGCCCGCGCAACCGGCACTCCGCCTCGGGCAGGCAGTTGGTGCAATGCTCATGCGCATTGCGCGCCGCACACGGCACCAGCGCCAGGCTACCCCGCGTCAGCCGGATGATATCGCCATAGCGGATATCGACCGGATCCAGCCCCAGCTCATACCCCCCATCGCGCCCCCGGTGCGAGATGACCAGCCCTTCGCGAACCATCTCGGCGAGGATCACGGTGAGGAACTTGCGCGGAATATTCTGCGCCTCGGCAATCGCATCAAGCCGCACCGGCCCCTGCCGCCAATTGTCGGCAAGGTGTTGGAAGGCACGGATGGTGTAACGGGTTTTCTGCGATAGCATGGAGAGGAGAGTAAAGGCCTTTTACGCGTAAATGTCAACCTGCTGGGTAGAAATGGGGGGTGATTTGCGGGAACTGGGCGTATGGGTTGATGGGGTAGCGGTTGTGTGACCGACGCGATGGGGCTTTGCCGAAGCGTGGGTTTGGACTTTCGTAACGGGTGGGCGGCGGACACGGGCGGCGCAGGGATTCTAAGGCTTACATTGGGCCGGGAGCGGTCGGTTGGCTTTGCCTCGCAAATCTGAAGCGATAGGCATTCGCGGATAGCCGCATGCAACGACTTGCGGAAAGAGCAAAGTCGTGGCTCAACCGTTAGCAATGGACATCAAACTCATCCGCGCGTTCATCGCGTCACCAAGCGGCCTCGATGAAGAACGTCGCACGGCCCATGCCGTGGCCAAGCAGGTCAACGATATGGTTGCATGCGAGATGGGAGGGCGTCTCGAACTTATTGGGTGGGAAGAGACGCTTTCAGGGATCGGCCGTCCGCAGGCGATGATAAATGCGGACATGGAAACCTGCGATCTATTCATCGGTGCAATTTGGACGAAGTGGGGGATGAGGCCAGCACTCGACGGACCATTCACGTCGGGTTTTGAGGAAGAGTTTGAGCTCTCACGCGCACGCCACGGCAGCACTGGAAGCCCGTTCATGACTGTGTTTTTCAAAGAGATCGACTCACTACAGCTTCAGGATCCCGGCGAGGAACTGAAGAAGGTGTTGTCGTTTCAGGAAAGACTCCGGGTCGAGAAGGATTTCCTCTACGACACTTTCGCCACCTCTGATGCCTTCGCTGACAAGGTGCGCGCGTTTCTTACCAAGCACACAATCCGGTTGCTGCGGACGTCCGCGACACCGGACGAAAAGACATCAGAACCCAAGCCGCAAGCGTCCTGGATGGGTCCCATGAGTGGCGATGCCGTCACCGCCTCCACCGCGTCGGACTCATTGGAGGCAAAGTTCTTGATCTCAACGTCCCAAGCTCTGAGCAAGGCGGAGGTACTGTCGCCGGATGCGATTGCCAGAATCAGACTCATCGGCGCGACTGCAGGTAGTGCCGAGAACGACAAGATCTTCGTGGGTGTGCATGATGCAAATCTGCTTTATCAGGAGCGGCATTCACTCGCTTTTTCACTTCAGGAAAAACGTGGCCTGCTAGAAGCTGGATTAGCCGAGCTCCACCACGAGAACGTGCCACTTTGGAGTTGGCTTGCGGAAGTCACTGCAGAAAAACAGGACGTGCTGGCCTTGTTGACCCTGATAGGCGATGACGCTCAGCGAGTTGGTGCCCTGACAACGATGCGACTGCTCGCCAGGTCGATCCATTTCCCCGGCTTACTTGAAGGGGACTTAGTCGAAGCTTGGCTGTCACAAAGCGTCCCGGGCAGGGTCAGGGTCGCGGCGCTGCGATATCTACAAAACCATGGCGCGTCCTCGCACCTTGCCTCCATTGAGAACGAAGTCGCCCGTGCCGACAAGGACACGCTCACACCAGCGCTAGAGGCAGCGCTGGCGATCCATTTGCGCGACAGTGAAGCGGACGCGGCCAACTTTATCCTGTCAACATCCTTCGAGACGATGGATGAAAGCATACTGAAGCTCGCGCTCGATGGTCTGGGCGAACTCGGAAACGAGGCATTGGGACGGGGCCTTGATCACCGGTCGGCCGCAGTGCGCGCCCGCACGATCGAGAAACTCGGTGCAAGGCGTGCACTTGGTTTTGACACGGTCGAGCGCGCCAAGGAAGATGATGCACCGCTTGTGCGGCTAGCGGCTTTGCAGGCACTTGAGCATCTGGGGCAGACGCCTTCGCTGGAAGAGGCGCGCAAGATATTGGTGCGACCAAGACGCACCTCGGGCCTGCTGTTTATGCCCCTGAGTTCCGACACAGTGGGTGAAGGCTTTTTCGAGATCTATCTTGTCGAGCGGCTGCGTCAAATGCCTCTGCCGGCAGTCGAAGCTCTACTTAGCTCGAGCCCAGATCGGCACGCGGCCTACCTCGCGCTCGCGGCACGGCGCGCTAAAGATTTCGGCGAGGCACTCCGTGCCGATCTCATGGACAATTTCACCGATTACGCCGCTCGGCATTGGCCAGATGGGATCAAGCCTACAAACGCGCTCTCTTCAATACTCTCTATCGGCACCTTTGATCCGCTTGAAGCGAAACGCCGTGACTTGGTGCGCCAGGCGCTCGATATCTTGGCGGACCAGCGCGATGAGAAGGATCTGCCCTTGCTGCGGCATGTCCTCGACAGCAAGTTCGTGAGCCCGACAGTAGCCGTGATCGGGTTCATTAGGACGCTCGGTGGGCCGGAAGACGTTGAGCGGCTTGCCCGAACACCACGGGGACTTGGCACGCCGAAATCATCACAGGCCTTCAACGACGCTGCCCGGACCATTTTGAAGATTTGGAGCAATGAACTGAGCAATCTGACGGAACTGGAATTGTCCGACGACATGCTTGCCAAAATTGTCGACTTAGCGCCTAACGTTGCGTTAGAACGACTTCCTGATTTGACTATCCTTAGGTTGTTACTCACAGATAAGCCGCAGCTCAGGCACTCTTTAGCGAGAAAGGTTCCCGCGAGCCTGCCACGACTGAGAGTGCGCCGACTGCTCCATGCCTACCGCGCTGATCCCGAAGGGCGCTATTACGTAATCACTCATTGGCTAGATCTTGGCCTCGCTTATTCACGGGCGGTTGCCCGCCGTGTGGCGTTAGCGAAAGGCTAACGCCTACCGCTCGGTGAGAACGACCGGCGTCTTCGGGATCGTCGACGGAAGTCTTGTGAGCGCGAAGCCATTTATTCAGGCCGATTGAAGGAACTACCGCTTTCGGGCTTGTCTGGATAGAAAGTGAACGTCCAAGATTGGGCCGCACTAAAAAGAGGTCCAACCGCAGCTATTGGTGAAATTCTAAACTTATTGTTAGGAACCGGAAGCTCAATCTGAAACCACTACGCACCTTCCTTCGCCCAAAAACAGGGTCCCGTTATGAAATCCGCCATAGCCATCTTCCACCTCGGCCTGACCCTCGCCGCCGCAACATTGCTCGCCGCCACCCCCGCCTCTGCCCGCCCCGTGCTGCTGATCTCGATCGACGGCTTGCGGCCGGGTGATGTCGCCGAGGCCGAGCAGCGGGGGTTGAAGATCCCCAATTTGCGGCGGTTCTTGGCTCAGGGCAGCTATGCCGATGGGGTGATCGGGGTGTTGCCCACGGTGACCTATCCCAGCCATACCACCCTGCTGACCGGCGCCAGCCCGGCCCGCCACGGGATTGTGGGCAACAACACCTTCGATCCCGCCCAGATCAACGCGGGCGGCTGGTACTGGTTTGCCAGTGACATCAAGCTGCCGACCTTGTGGTCAGCTGCGGCCAAGGCGGGGCTCACGGTCGGCAATGTCCATTGGCCGGTCAGCGTGGGGGCGGCGGGCGTCAGGTGGAACCTGCCGCAGATCTGGCGCAGCGGCCACGGGGACGATGCCAAGCTGCTGGCGGCGCTGGCCTCGCCCGGGCTGCTGGCCGAGTTGGAGCCGAAGGTCGGCGCGGCCTATGCGGCGGGAATTGACGAAACGATCGAGGCGGATGAACTGCGCGGCCGGTTTGCGATCGCGCTGATCAAATCCCACAAGCCCGATCTGACCACGGTTTACCTCACCGCGCTGGATCACGAACAGCATCTGACCGGGCCGGGATCTGTGGAGTCTCATGCCACGCTGGAGCGGATCGACGCGATTATCGGCCAGCTGGTGGCTGCGGCTAAGTCTGCTCATCCCAAAGGCGTGACCGCGATCGTCAGCGATCACGGGTTTGAGGCGAGCGCGCATGAAACAAACTTGTTCCGGGCGTTTATCGATGCCGGGCTGATCCGGCTCGATCCTGCGGGTAAAGTGGCAGGCTGGGAGGCGATGCCCTGGCCGTCGGGCGGCAGCGTGGCCGTGGTGCTCGCCCGCCGCGACGATCAGGCGCTGGGGCTGCGGGTCCGCGCGCTGCTTGACCGGCTGCGGGCGGATCCGGCCACCCGGATCGCGGCAATCATCGGCCGCGCTGAAATTGCCGCAATGGGCGGAAACCCCGAGGCTGAGTTCTACCTCAATCTTGCGCCCGATACCTATGCGGCGAACTTTGCCGGTGCCGCCGCGCCGCTGACCGGGGCTTCAACGCGCAAGGGGATGCACGGCTATTTCCCGCAGGCGCTGAATTTACGCTCCAGCTTCATGATCATGGGGCCGGGCATCGCGCAGCATCACGCGCTGGGCGAGATCGATATGCGCGCCATCGCCCCGACGCTGGCCAAAGAGCTGCGGATCAAGCTGGACGGCGCGGAAAAACCCGCGCTGAATATCGCGGATTAAGAAGCGGTCGTTCCCGGCGCGTGCTTGTTCATCAGCTTGAACGCCTTCTCGTACCATTCATTGCCGGGATAGTTGGCCCCCAGCACGGCCGCGGCCTTCTGCGCCTCTTCAGGGATCCCCATCGCCAAATTGGTTTCAACCATCCGGAACAGCGCCTCGGGGGTGTGGCTGGTGGTCTGGTACTTGTCGACCACGTTGCGGAACCGCAGCGACGCGGCGAGCCATTTGCCTGACCGCTCATACAGCCGCCCGATCTCCATTTCCTTACCGGCCAGATGATCGTTGACCAGATCGATCTTGAGCCGCGCATCGCCGGCGTAACGCGTATTGGGATAACGCCGGGCCAGCTCGTTCAGCGCGGTCAGCGCCTGGCTGGTGACCTTCTGATCGCGGGTAACGTCGCTGATCTGCTCATAATAGCACAGCGCGACGAGGTAATACGCATAGGGCGCATCCTTGTTGCCCGGATGGATCGAGAGGAACCGCTGCGCCGAGGCGACCGACTTGTTGTAATCGCGCGCGACGTAATAGCTGAACGCGCTCATCAACTGGGCCCGCCGGGCCCACGGCGAATAGGGATGCTGGCGCTCCACCTCGTCAAACAAGGCGGCGGCAACCTTGGTGTCACCCCGGTCCAGCTTATCCTTGGCGGCAGCATACAGCGTATCGACATCGCGGGCGACAAAGGCGGTATCCCGCGCCTTGCCCCCGCGCCCGGCGCAACCAGAGGTCAGCGCCATGGCCGCAGCGGCGGTGGCAAGAAGGGCGAGTTTCAACGGTGATCTGGCAAACATGGCACCGCCTATAGCCAGCCCCATGCTGAACGCCAAGTGAAGTTGTCCCCACCTCGCCCTCACACAAACCATTTTCCTACACCCCCCGGTTTGAGGCAGGCTCCGCGCCCCTTTCTCCGGAGGCGCATCATGATCGACAAGTCCCCCATTCCCGGCAATCCGAAACGCGGCACGCTGCCCGTGTTCACCCCCGTCCCCCGCGGCCGCATCCGCCACGATGGCTGGACGCCCGAGCGTCAGCGCAATTTCATCGAGGCGCTGGCCGATCTCGGCAGCGTCCGCGCCGCTGCTCATGCGATCAACATGACGCCGGAAGGCGCCTACCTGCTGCGCCGCCACACTGAGGCGGGCGAATTCCGCAAAGCGTGGGAGGCCGAACTCAGCCTCGGCGTCCAGCGGCTGGAATACGTGGCGATGGAGCGCGCGCCCCACGGGGTCGAGGTGCCGGTCTATCATTTCGGGGCGGTGGTGGGCACCCGGCGGGTCTATCATGACCGGCTGCTGATGTTCATCCTGCGCAACCGCGCCCCCAAACGCTTCGCCGCCGATGGCCGGCCGATGGACGCCGCCACCGCCGGCTCGCTCGCCCGGATGAAGAAACAGTGGCGCAAGGACTGGGAGAAGGAAGCCGCCCTGCTCGACAACCAGCACCAAGACACCGCCTATGCCGAGCTGGACGAAAAGCTGGATCTGATGCGCAGCCGCTGGCTCGAAAACCTCAGCCCCAAAACCCGCAAACTCTACGACGCCTATATGGCCGCCGACCAGGAGGACCGCGCCAGCGGCTATTATCCCGGCGAGGATGATGAGGCGGATGAGGATGATGGGAATGAGGCGAATGCAACGCCCCTGCTGGGCGACAACCGGGGCCCACACGCATGAGCATCAGAGAACTCCCTGATTTCCTCCGCGCCGGAGACAAAGCACTGGGCCTGCCAAGACGCACCGGCTTCCGGCATATCATAGGCACCGCCCAGCCCGATGTGCCGCCGGTCGGGCTAGTCTCAGGCCATGATCCGGCGAGCGCGGGCGAACAAGCGGTGCGCGAATGGCTGGCGCATGTGGTGGCGGGGCGGATTGGGCGGAGTTAGGCGGAGCCCAGCTATCTACGGCAATGCCGTATAATCCGCTTGTCATTGATACGGCATTGCCGTATATGGCCACCATGCATTCTGTTGTCGAAACCGAGAGCTATCTCCGCGCCGCGAAGGACGCTGGTATGGCCGAGGATGAGAGGATTGCAGCAGTTGATCTGGTTGCTGCCGATCCTGAAGCGGGAGATCTGCTGCAGGGCACAGGCGGCATCCGCAAGGCTCGCCTCGCCGGTCGCGGCAAGGGCAAGTCGGGCGGCTACCGGATCGTCTGGTATTTCGGCGGCGGCGATATCCCGGTGTTCCTGCTCACCGTGTTCGGCAAAGGCGAGAAAGCAAATCTGACGCAAGGCGAAAGGAACGCCCTGCGCGCACTTACCGCGACTTTAAGGGAGAGTTTGAACTGAATTGAAGGGCGCAGGCGATTGAGGCCGCGCTATCGGTCAAGGAGGACCATTTTTATGACCAATGCATTCGAAAAAATCGCGGCTGGCCTCGCCGACGCCATCGCCTATGCAGCAGGCGACACCACCAAGGGCCGCGTCGCGGCTGGCCCCGACGTCAAGGCGATCCGCACCAAGACCCGGCTCAGCCAGGCCAAATTCGCCGCCAAACTCCGCGTCCCCGTTGCCACCGTGCGCGACTGGGAGCAGAATCGGCGTTCACCGGATGCACCCGCAAGGACGTTGCTCGGGATGGTTGATGCGGACCCGAAGGCGGCGCTGGCGTTGATTGAGCGGATGGCGGGGTGAGTTTGGGGGTTGTTGCACGTGTCACCGTAACTCCACCGTAACTCCGCGCATGTGGTGGCGGGGCGGATCGGGGGGAGTTAAGGGGCACGTTGCCATTTTTGATTGATACAATTTATTTTATTCAAGCAAGCTCAAGAATGTCATTACACCGTTGGCGAGAGCCCCAAAAAATATGGATATAATAGTCAGGTGTTCTGGATACAGCCACAGGACTCTTTTCGGTTTCGTGACTGGTTCAAGATATTCTTGACGCTTTGGATTAAATAGCATCGTGCTTCTCAACACTACCAAGGATAAGATAACTTTCATCGCCGCGGTCAGCATCGCTTGAGCCGCCGACAAGTTCTTCGAAAAACTCAAACATTGTCCGGCTGGCGGAATCGGTCAGCTTTACCCACGTGACGCGTTGGTCAGCGTCATTTTCGATTCGTTCGATCAGGCCGGACTGTTCAAGAACGCTAAGCCAGCGTAGCCCGGTGGTAGAAGGAACGTCCGCAGCGATACACGCGCTGGAAACCGAAATGCTGCGGTTCTGCAGCCGAGCCGCAAAGAGATCGAGCAGCAAATCCCAACCCGGTTCGCCGAATAAATCCGCAGCCAGGTAGCGTTTCCGTCGCCTGCGCGCCTTGTAGGTTTCGACCACCTTGGCAAGGACAATTTCACGGTTGAGGTCTTTCCAAATCCGGTCTTTGGGATTGGCCTTTGATCCGGCGATAATGCTTTGATCGGAAGCTTCTGATTCCATATCTGCTGCAATCCGTAACAGTTTCGTAGCGGTGCTGCGCAATTGGCTAACCCTGCAGGTGGCCTCTTCGGTCATGGCATCATCCCAGCAGATCGCATGCTGAATACAGCTGGGCCGGCCACGATCAGATGGTCAAACAGCGCGATCCCGAGCAAGTTGGCAACCGACGAAGCCTGCTGGGTGAAAGCAATGTCGGCTTGGCTCGGCTTTGCCACACCCGAGGGATGATTGTGAAACAGCACGAGCTGTGCCGAATCAAGCTCAAGAGCACGGCGCAGCAGCGGCCTCAGCCTGATAGTGATGTGCGACCACCCCCCGCTAGCCACCCTCTCATCGTCTAGATAACGCCGCTGACTGTCCAAGAAGATCGCGTGGAGGTGTTCTTCAGTCTCGCCCTGCATTGTCGCGATAAGGTAATCCATGATCTGACTATCGCGAGAGTCAAACGACACTCGCCTCACATCTTCACGCATCCCTTCAAGGACCGCAGCCTTCGCAAAAGTCAGTAATGTTGCCAGTGCTGCGCTGTCAGTATGCCGCGCTAAGGAAATTTGCGACTCGGCGAAAATTCCACTGAGCGAACCAAACCGCTCAAGCAACTGCGACGCTATCTTTTCTGAGCACCCAGGATCGATTGTCCCGACCAATCGCGCCAGCAGGGATTGTTGTCGCTTACGGACCCTGTCCACTTTATTTGGAGGCAGACCGTCAACAGCGTTACGCTCACAAGGTAGCTTGGTGCATAACGCATCAGAACGTAGGCTGCGGGATGAATTTCGATCTGCAGCATTTGGACCAAATGCGAGGTCACGGCGATCAATTGCAGTGCTGACGCCCATAACGGCCAGACTCTCAAAGCAAACAGGGCGATCACTAGAAATCCCGCGAAGCCGATTAGATCGACTAGAATTCCGAGGTGATCGAACCCATCGAGCTGGGTGCCAAATATGCCAGTTCGCAAGATACTTAGAAGCATCATTGCTGCAGCCACTTTTGCACCCTGACGCTCAGGCTCCTGCCCCCATTTGAAGGGGATCAGGATGGCAAGAAGACTAATGACGATTGACGACAAGTAGATGATCATGCGTCACCCACTTGCCGCCAGCTATCACATCGTCAACGTTTATCCGGCGATCCGGAGTTTAGCGGCTTCAATAAGCCCTCCTGTCAGCGGCTTGCAGTCATCAGGAGTAACCGCAAAATCGGCTCGTGCCTCGCCGACCTTAAGCAGTTCACTGTGGGTGCGAACAAGCTCAGAACGCGCATCCGACAGTGACGAAAGGCTGCGTACAAGACGCATGATGGCAACCTGCCCGGTTGCGAGCGGTGATGCAGTGTCGATCCGTGCTTGCGCCATTGTCGCGAGCAGCGAAGCGCTGCTGGCAAGAGCCCGGTCAATTTCTGCCTCGCTGGTGTGAAGTTCACGAATGATGCGAGCTGCGGCGGTCTGCGATGTCATTGACATATTCATTCCCCTTCCCGGACAGCGCATGCTGCCGGGCTAATATTAGCCAAATCTCGAAGGCTGACCGTCTAGAGCAATTTCGTCAGAGTCTGGGCGATGGCAAGCAATGCCAAGAACATTAGTGGGATAAAAGCCGCGAGGCCAAAAATCGCCAGTATTCGCCCGAAAATGCCAAAACGGTTATCAAGTGCCTCCAGGCCTGTCCTTGATCGGGGTTCCAGATTCCACGGTGCGGGAATGTCTAACACTGCGACATCCGACAACGTATAAACTGGGTCCCGGGTCAGATCCTGTTCGACGGTTTGGGCCGATTGGACCGGCAAAGCCATGTGCGGAAACCCGCATGCGGTTTCTTCGCATATCTCAAGCAGGAGACCGTAGGCGCGAGCCAACTCCCCACGCGAAGCAACGCCGAGCTTTTGCCGTGAAGAAGCAACACGTTGGTCTACGGTGTAGGGTGAAATCTGCAGAGTTCGTGCGATTTCTTTTGACGACTTATGCTGTAGCACGAGGTCCAAAACCTCTCGCTGCTTTGTGGTAAGGGATGTTAAAATCCCTTGCGCTTCCATAATCCGAGACATTTGTCCTCCCTTACCTTTCGTGTGCAGAGGCATAACGATTGAGAGGGGAGAATGTTACAATTAGCTGAGTCGAGCCTCGTAGATTTAGACCTTGAATTGCTCTCGAAGGCGGATTCGGTCTGCTCTCAGTGTCTCTATCGCACTATTCACATGAATCGAACTCATTAAAAAACCAGCTCGGTCAAGAGCATTCTGGACCAAGATAAGAACTCCGAGAGCTTCAACCAAAACATCCATTTTGGATGAAGTGGCAATGTCAGCCTCCGGCGTTTTGTCGTCGGAAGAAGCCATTGTTCAGAATCCTAATCGATCGCAATTTCAATAGCGAGGTGATGTGCCTCTTGCCTACATCATTGTCAATTGAACGAAGCATGCGGCTCTAAAGAGTCTCTGCCCCACTTCAAGACTAACGCAAAGCAGTCTAGGGACATACAATAGCATCCAAAACCCAAAATATTTTTATAAATTAGGTAAATACCTGCAGGACTACGTCATGTCGCCCTAACCGGGGCGGCCGCAAGCTTGCTGCATCTGCAGTTGGTTTGGGGTGGCTGAGTATGATTGCCTTGTTTGCGCTGGCGGCGGCGCTGCAATTGCCGCCGCTGCAAATGGAAATTGCCACCAAGGTTGCGGGCGATGGCAGGCCGAGTTGTACTTCGTATCAGGTGGACGGCACGATGGCGCCGTGCTTGCCCAGTTTTGAGCTCGGGTCTGGCGGTCAGGTCAGCGGCGAAAGTGCTGGCGCGCTGATCACATTCACCCGGGCCGCGACTGTAAAGCTCACCCGGGATGAGTTTGCGCTGCTCGCCGGGCACGAGATCGCTCATTATTACCTCGGTCACGGGGCGAGTAACCCGGCCGATGAGCTTGCTGCCGACAGGTTGGGCGCGCAGATCGCATGCGAGGCCGGCTATGACCCGGCGTCGGGCGTATCGTTGTTCCTCTTTTTTAGGGATGACAAGACCCACCCGCCGCGCGCCGAACGCCGGGCCGCCGTGCTGGGCGTGCAGTGTGACGCCGCGAGTTTTGGACGTGTCGCAGCAAAATTACCGTGATGGGGTTACGGTGACGGTTAGAATTACGGTGACAGGAATTACGGTGACAGGTGCAATAACCCCTTATCTTGGTATTCCGGGGACAGGGTATTCCGGGGACAGTATATCTAATTCGAATCCGAGTTCCGGGAGCGCGAGCGCCCTCACGTCATGCTTTCCCGCTACGCAATTCCGCTGCAGAAATCCGCACCGGCTTGCCGCCGCGCACCATGACGATAGCGGTATCGGTCTGGATCGCGGTCTGCCGAGCCGAGGCAGCCGCGCGGCGCATGGCTGCGAGCGAGCCGCGAAGGTCGGGGTTCTTGGCCTTGGGCAAATCTTCCTGTTTCACGGGTTTTCGCTCCATTCCAGCAAGGCGGGTTCCATACCGGTATTGTCATACAACGCCCAATCGCTGACCGCCATCTTGTAGCGGTGCTGGAAATTTACCAATCCACTCGCGAAGCGGCGACGGATTATGTTCGCCGGGATATTGTGACCGCCCTGTTGAACGCGGAGTGCCACCCGCTCGACTGCGGTCTCGACATTGGGCAGGCTTTGGGTGATCGGGGTTGTTGGACTTCTATCTGATAAGCGTTGAGCGGGGGGTGGGTGCCCCTCCACCATCCTGCGGATGGTCCCCCTCCCCGGTCCGGGGAGGAATTATTCTTCGCCCATCCTGAGCGCGGCAATGAACGCCTCTTGCGGGATGCTGACATTCCCATACTCGCGCATCCGGGCCTTGCCCTTTTTCTGCTTGTCGAGCAGCTTCTTCTTGCGGCTGATATCTCCGCCGTAGCATTTGGCGGTCACGTCCTTGCGCATGGCCTGGATGGTTTCGCGGGCGATGACTTTGCCGCCGATCGCGGCCTGGATCGGCACTTTGAAGAGGTGGCGGGGGATCAGGTCTTTGAGGCGTTCGCACATGTGGCGGCCGCGTTCTTCGGCGACGCCGCGGTGGACAATCATCGATAGGGCGTCGACCGCCTCGTTGTTGACGAGAATGCTCATCTTGACGAGGTCGCCTTCGCGCAGGCCGATCTGTTCGTAATCGAAGCTGGCATAGCCGCGGCTGATGCTCTTCAGGCGATCGTAGAAATCGAACACCACTTCGTTGAGCGGCAGTTCATAGGTGATCTGGGCGCGGCCGCCCACGTATGTCAGATCGGTCTGCACGCCGCGGCGATCCTGGCACAGCTTGAGGATGGAGCCGAGGTATTCATCGGGGGTGTAGATCACCGCCTTGATCCACGGTTCGTCAATCTGTTCGATCCGGCTGGGATCGGGGTAATCGGCGGGGTTGTGGAGCATGATCTCGGCGGCGGCGTCGGTTTTGCTTTTGCGGAGCTGGATGCGGTAGACCACCGAGGGCGCGGTGGTGATGAGATCGAGATCATATTCGCGGGTGAGGCGCTCCTGGATGATTTCGAGGTGGAGCAGGCCGAGGAAGCCGCAGCGGAAGCCGAAGCCGAGTGCGGCGCTGCTTTCCATCTCGAAGCTGAAGCTGGCATCGTTGAGGCGCAAGCGGGCGATGGATTCGCGCAGTTTTTCAAAATCGGCAGCGTCAACCGGGAACAGCCCGCAGAACACCACCGGCTGGACTTCCTTGAAGCCGGGAAGCGCCTTGGCCGCGCCCTGTTTGACGGTGGTGATGGTGTCGCCGACCTTGGCCTGCGCCACTTCCTTGATCTGGGCGGTGATGAAGCCGATTTCGCCGGGGCCAAGCTCGTCCAGTTGCTCAATCTTGGGGCGCATGCAGCCGACCCGGTCAACCAGATGCTCGGTGCCGCCGGCCATGAACTTGATTGCCGCGCCTTTTTTGATCACGCCGTCGATCACCCGGACGAGGATCACTACGCCGAGGTAGGGATCGTACCAGCTGTCGACCAGCATGGCTTTGAGCGGCGCGGCGCGATCCCCCTTGGGGGGCGGGATGCGGGTGACGATCGCCTCGAGGACTTCGGCGATGCCGATGCCCGATTTGGCGCTGGTGAGGACGGCGTTCGAGGCATCGAGGCCGATGATTTCCTCGATCTCGGCGCGGACTTTCTCGGGCTCGGCGGCGGGAAGATCGATTTTGTTGATGACCGGGACGATCTCGTGGTCGTGCTCGATCGACTGGTAGACGTTGGCGAGCGTCTGCGCTTCGACGCCTTGGGCCGCGTCGACCACCAGCAGCGCGCCTTCGCAGGCGGCGAGGCTGCGGCTGACTTCATAGGCGAAGTCGACGTGGCCGGGGGTGTCCATCAGGTTGAGCTCGTACTCGAGGCCATCGTTGGCGGTGTAGCGCAGGCGGACCGTCTGGGCCTTGATGGTGATCCCGCGTTCTTTCTCAATGTCCATGTTATCAAGGACTTGCGCGCTCATCTCACGCTCGGTCAGCCCGCCGGTCAGCTGGATCAGCCGGTCAGCCAGGGTCGACTTGCCATGGTCAATATGGGCGATAATCGAGAAGTTACGGATCAGCGAAAGTTCAGTCATGGGCTTCTTTGCTAAGAGCTGCGGTACATCCGCACCGAGCGCCGTTAGCAGCGCTGCGATCAACTGTCAGCAGCCCATTCAGGCAGCGCGGCTGGCTTTGCCATTGAACTTGGCAGCAACCTGGCCAAACTTGGGCAGCGAAAAGCCACTCGCACCGCCAAGCTGCGTTGGCAACTGCATTCCGGGCGTTAACGCCGTAACCGGCATCCCCGCTGCCGTCAGGATGTAAGGCGAAATCCGGTGACGCGTGCAGAGCCCGCCGGCCCCGTCATCAACCAGCGGCGTTTCAAATTCGAGCCCCAGGGTTGATCCGCTTGAGCGCCGGACCCTGGCAACGGTAAGCTGGCCTTCGCCGAAATCGACGACGAATTCCGTGCCTTTCGGGACATCGAGCAGGCCTTCGATCATCGCTCCATTGCTGGAATAATTGCGCATGGTAACTTCATAGCGATGATCTTCGTGGATCACGCCAATCTTGCGGAACACGGTGCGCCGATCTGGTCTGTACCGGCCCGGGCCGCTCGGCTCGATCACCCATTCTCCGCTGGCCATCGCGGCGGAAACCTCGCTGAATGAGACCCCGCGAGAATAAATGAATCCCTGGATTTGCCCGACGTTAAGCTTGCGCATCATTTCAAGCTCATCGTGAGCCTCGATGCCCTCGGCGGTGGTGTCCATCTCCAGCGCTTCGGCCAGGCTGACGATCGATTTAATGATGGCCCCATTGCGATTGCCGGGTTCGGTAACTCCGCGGATGAAGCCCTGATCAATCTTGATCTTGTCGAACGGCGCCTTGCGCAAATAGGCAAGCGATGAATAGCCAGTGCCGAAATCGTCCAGCACCAGCCGAACGCCCAAATTCTTGAGCGCGGCAAACATATTATCAGTCGCGGCAACATCGGCGAGGAAGATCGATTCGGTCAGCTCCAGCTCAAGTCGATCCGGCTTGATGCCCGAATTGGTGATGGCCTGGGCAACGATAGCGGGGAAAGCGAGATTGCTGAACTGCGCCGGCGACACGTTGACCGCAATGCGCACATTGCCTGGCAACTTTACCGCATCATCACAGGCGCGGCGCAAGGCCCAATCCCCCAGGGCACCGATCAAATTGCACTCTTCGGCGATCGGAATGAACAAATCGGGCGAGACATTGCCCAGTTCCGGATGCTCCCAGCGAATCAATGCTTCCAGCGTCACCACATGGTTGGACCGGGTATTGACGATGGGCTGATACGCCAACCTGATCTGATCCTTGGCCAGCGCATCGCGGAGATCATCCTCAATCATCCGGCGGCGTTCAGCCTCGGAGTGGAGATCGCTTGAATAGAACCGGAACTGGCCGCGCCCGCCGCCCTTGGCGGCATAAAGCGCCAGATCGGCACTGCGCACCAGCTCATCGCTGTTGACGCCGTCATAGGGGGCGATGGCAATGCCAAGCGATGCGCCGATAACGCAGCGGCTGCCGTCGACCGAATAGGGCTGCGAGATCATCGAGATGATCGTTTTGGCTATTTCACCAAGCCGCCCGCGATCGTCGATGTCAGGCAAAATTATCTGGAACTCATCACCGCCCAGCCGGCCAATATCGAACGATTTGTCGAGCACCTGCTGCAAGCGCTGGGCAACCTGCTTAAGCAGCTCGTCACCGGCAGGATGGCCCAGCGTGTCATTGACCAGCTTGAACCGGTCAAGGTCGATCAACATCACCGCACAGCAGCGTTTTGCAGCCTTGAAGGCCGCCAATGTGCTGCTCAAGCGGGTTTCCATCCGGTGGCGATTGGCCAATCCGGTGAGCGAGTCAAACATGGCCAACCGCGATGCTTCGCGCTGGCTTTGCCGGGTTGCGGTTACATCGGTGCCGTTGCCGCGATAGCCGATGAATTCGCCGCTGGAATCAAATTGCGGACGGCCCGAAATCGACCACCAAACTTCCTGTCCATCAAGCGCCGCGCGAACCGCCAGATCGGCGAAAGTCTTGCGCGAACTGAGGATGAGCGGCAGCGTCCGCTCAATCGTATCGTCTCGGTCCCGGTCGAGAATGAACAGCGATGGCACTGGCGTGCCGATAATATCCTCACGCGGCCGGCCCATGCGCGTGGCAATACAATCAGACACATAGATTACACGGCCCGCTGCATCGCTGGCCCAAAACCAGCCAATGCCCGATTGTTCATAATCGCGGAGAAGCAATATAGCCTGACGAAGCTCATCTCCTTTGGGCAATGGCGCGTCAGACCGCCTTTCTCGCTCGGACCTTGTACCAAGCAGTCCGCGAAACCGACCTATGCCTGATGCCCCCGACATGCTCAAACTGACACCTTCTTCTGATAGACTAACTGATTAATCACGTAGTTATAAACCAACAAGATTGCTGATTTGATAACATCGACTGCGGCAGCTGGCGCATTGAGCGACCGGATGAGGGTGGCTGAGGCGGGTGCTTGAATTGATCCACCGCGCCGTGCATGTTCTGCATCGTCAGCGAAAAAAAGGCTCCCAGATGCGCCATATTGCAATCATCGGTTCAGGCCCGGCCGGATATTACACGGCCGAGGCTGCGCAAAAGCACTGGGGAGACGACGTCCGGATCGATATTTTCGACATGCTGCCAGTGCCATACGGATTAATACGGAGCGGGGTTGCCCCCGATCACCAGTCCATCAAAGGCGTCTCGAAACGCTATGAGGGCACTGCTTTGTCCGACAACGTCCGCTTCGTTGGCAATGTCACGATTGGCGAGGATATCTCTATCGCCGAATTGCAGGAACTATATGATGCAGTGGTGCTGGCGACCGGCGCACCCAACGACAAGCCCGCCGGTATTCCGGGCGAAGGGCTGGGCAACGTGTTCGGCAGCGCGGCCTTTGTTGGCTGGTACAATGGCCATCCGCAGTTCTCCGGACTTGATCCGCAGCTGAACGGCAAGACTGCGGTTATCATCGGCAATGGCAATGTCGCGCTCGATGTGGCGCGGATCCTTGCCAAGACGCAGGACGAATTCGCCGGAAGCGATATCGTTGGCCATGCGCTCCATCTGCTTGAACGCTCGATGATCGAGCGGATCGTGATCCTTGGCCGGCGCGGTCCGCACCAGATCGCGATGACCCCCAAAGAGCTGGGCGAACTGGCTCATCTAACCCGCGCCTGTCCGCGGGTTGATCCAGCCGACCTTCCGCCCGTGGGGGACGATGCGCTGCTCGAGCCGGGCCAGCGCAAATCGGTCAACCATTTGCGCAGCTTCGCCGCTATTCCCGAAGAGTTCCGCAGCGACAAAGCCCAGGAAATCGAGTTTGATTTTTTTGCCTCGCCGCGCAACATCTTGGGAGAGGACGTTGTTACCGGGATCAAGGTTGAACGGACCGCGCTGGACAGCAATGGCCGCGCCAGCGGTACGGGTGAGATCTATACCATTGATTGCAGTTTGATTGTCACTTGCATTGGCTATCGCACCTCACCCATTCCGGGTGTGCCATTTGAGGAAAGTGCCGGACGCTTTGCCAATGACGAAGGACGGATCATGCCCGGCCTCTATTGTGTCGGCTGGGCCAGGCGTGGACCTTCGGGAACTATCGGCACCAACCGCCCCGATGGCTTCGGCGTTGTTGAAAAGATCGCCGAGGACATCTCCAGCGGTGCGCTGGGAAATGGCGGCAAGAAGGGCCGCACCGGGTTTGACGAGCTGGCTGCACTCCGCAAACTCGATGTCGTCACCTTTCGAGACTGGAAAAAGATTGATGAGGCCGAAGTCAGCCGCGCCCGCGTCGGTTCCCCGCGTGAGAAGTTCGTTGATGTGGCGGCGATGATTGCGGCCCGCGGTTCGGTTTAAGCGATCAATTAAACTCGACTCACGCGAAATTCACTGACATTCTGCGGCCAATCCAACCGGAGAGAGTCCATGCCCGCATTCGATCTGATCATCCGCAACGGCACCATCGTCGATGGCACTGGCGCACCCCGCTTTGCCGGTGACGTGGCCGTAAAGGATGGGCTGATCGCCCAGGTCGGCAAGGTTGAGGGCGATGCGTCCAGCGAAATTGACGCAGGCGGACATGTCATCGCCCCCGGCTGGGTCGATATTCACACCCACTACGATGGCCAGGCCACTTGGGACGCGGAAATGGCGCCGTCATCGTGGCACGGCGTTACCACCGTCGTCATGGGCAATTGCGGCGTAGGCTTTGCGCCTGCCGCACCCGATCGGCATGAGTGGCTGATCAGCCTGATGGAAGGGGTGGAGGATATTCCCGGCACCGCGCTGGCCGAAGGAATGAAGTGGAACTGGGAGACCTTCCCCGAATACCTCGACGCGCTTGAAGCCATGCCGCGCAGCATCGATGTGGGCACCCACGTTCCCCACGGCGCAGTGCGCGCCTATGTGCTGGGTGACCGGGAACAGCCCGGCGCGGTGCCGACCGCCGAAGACATCGAGAAAATGTCCGCGATTGTCGAAGAAGGCCTGCGCGCCGGGGCGCTGGGTTTCTCGACCAGCCGGACCATGCTCCACAAATCGATCGATGGGGAACTGGTCCCCGGCACAACCGCCACTGCCGAAGAGCTGATCCAGATCGGCCGCGCGATGGGCCGGGTCGGCTACGGCGTGTTCGAGATGGCATCCGATCTCAAACGCGACTGGAACGAGTTTGAATGGATGGGCGCGCTCAGCCGCGAGACGGGTCTGCCCGTAACATTCGCCGCGCTCCAATCGATCGCCAAGGAACTGCCGCTGGACGAGCAGATTTCGGAAATGCGGGCCCAGAATGACAATGGCGCCAATATCATCGCCCAGATCGCGCTGCGCGGCAATGGTATCATCATGAACTGGCGCGGCACGGTTCATCCGTTCCGCTTCAAGCCAAGCTGGGTGGATATTTCGGAACTGCCGTGGAACGAGCAACTCGCCCACCTCAAAGATTCCGCGTTCAAGGCCCGCCTCCTCGCTGAAGAAAGCGTGTTCCCACAAAGCGATATCCTGCCGCTGCTGCACGTGATCGCCGGGGTGTTCCAGCTGCAGTTCGGCATGGACGACAATTTCAATTACGAGCCACAAGTCGACGAGACGATTGCTTCGCTGGCTGCCCGAGCGGGCAAAAGCGGGGCGGAATTCGCCTATGACACGCTGATGGAAAACGATGGAACCGGGCTGATCTATTACCCGATCCTCAACTATGCCGATGGCAACCTCAACTTCCTTGAGGCGCTGCAGAACAGCGACGACTGCGTCAATTCGCTGTCAGATGGCGGCGCGCATTGCGGGACGATCTGCGATGCTGCCAGTCCGACATTCATGCTCCAGCACTGTGTTCGTGACCGCGACGGGGTGCGGATCAGCCTCGAGAACGCGATCAAACGCCAGTGCCGCGATACCGCCCGGCTCTATGGGCTGGATGATCGCGGCATCCTTGTTCCCGGTTACCTCGCCGATATCAACATCATCGATATGGGCCAGATCAAGCTGGGCCGTCCGTGGCTGGCGTTCGATCTTCCTGCAGGCGGCAAGCGGCTGCTGCAAAAGGCGGACGGATATGTCGCCACGATCAAAGGCGGCGAGGTGACCTTCCGCGACGGGATATGGACCGGCGCCACTCCCGGCGGACTGATCCGAGGGCCGCAACGGGCCGAAATGCTGGAGGCCGCAGAATGAGTATTGCCGTAATCCGAGTCGGCTCGCCCGCAAATCTTGACACGCTGCTCCCCGCTACGGCACCGGACCCCGGCCAGCCCGGTCCCGGCCAGATCCGGGTCAGACTGGCGGCCTCGTCGCTCAATTTCCATGACTATGCGGTGGTCATGGGGATGATTCCGTCCGAGGCGGGACGCATTCCGATGTCGGACGGCGCTGGAACGGTCGAGGCGGTTGGCGCGGGCGTGACCCAGTTCAAGCCGGGCGATCTGGCTGTATCGCTGTTCTTCCCCGACTGGATCGACGGCGCCACCCCGGCCACCGCCTTCACCCGCGTTCCGGGCGACGGGATCGACGGCTATGCCTGCGAAGCCGTGGTCACGCCAGAGCACTGGTTCACTCACGCGCCCAAAGGCTATTCCGCCGCCGAAGCCGCGACGCTCACCTGCGCTGGGCTTACCGCATGGCGCGCGCTGTTTGAAGACGGCGAGACCAAGCCCGGCTCGACCGTGCTGGTGCAAGGGACCGGCGGCGTTTCGATCTTCGCGCTGCAATTTGCCAAGGCAGCAGGCGCACGCGTGATTGCGACAAGTTCATCCGATGCAAAGCTGGAACGGCTGAAAGCGCTCGGCGCGGATGAAGTGATCAATTACAAAGAAAATCCCGATTGGGGTATGAAGACGCTCGAGCTGACTGGCGGACGCGGCGTTGATACCGTGGTCGAGATCGGCGGTGCGGGCACACTTGATCAATCGATGATGGCAACCCGGGTTGGCGGCCATGTCGCGCTCATCGGCATCCTGGCAGGCTATGCGGGCCCGGTGCAGACCGTACTTCTCATGCGCAAAAGCCTGCGGGTGCAAGGCCTTACTGTGGGAAGCCGCGCCCAGCAACTGGCGATGATCGCCGGAATCGAGGCGACTGGCCTCCGCCCGGTGCTGGACCAGCACTTCCCGCTAGCCGACCTTGCCGCCGCCTTCCGCCATCAGGAAAGCGGCCAGCATTTCGGCAAAATCGTGGTCGATATCTGATACCGTCATCCCGGACTTGATCCGGGATCGCTGCCCGCTTGGCCGCACCTGGTGGCCAGCGGTCCCGGGTCAAGCCCGGGACGACGCCTTTATGGCCGGATCACGATCCCCACGGCAGGATCCGCCTCACCCTTTACTGTTGCTGCAAAGGCCTGTTCAGCCGCTTCAAGACCACCGCGCAAATCCACGCTTACCGCCCCTTCAGTCTCGCCCATGAAAATGCGCCAGCTCGCCCCAACCGCCTCGCCAAAGCCCTTGGGACCAAGTTCCTTGATCGTCGCAACGGCGTGATCGGGGGCGAAGAATAGGATTGGCTGGGGTCCGGGCAGGGCCCAGTTGTCGCGCCCGAAACCTGCGCCGACATGCGTCGCCCCCACCGTACAGGAGTATTTCAGCTGGTCCCCCAGCGCGGTGTGAATCGCGTGCAGCACCGCAGCGTTGCCGGCAAAATCAACCGAAACGCTGGGCACCTGCGGCAGGCTGGCAATAGCGCCATAGTCCAGCACCGTATCATACAGACCGGTCGCCTGGACGAAATCGGCATTGCCCGCAGAGGTCAGCCCGATCCGCTTCATCTGCGGCGATTTGTCTCGCGCGACACTGGCCAGCGCCAGCGCGGTCTTGGACGACGCGCTGGTGAGGATCACTGCCTGTGCCCCGAACCATCCTTCGCGCCGCATCATTGCCTCGATCAGAAAGCCGGTCTTGAACAGCGGCCCGAAGATCATCCGTTGCGCCTCACGCGCGGGATCATGTTCGGGATCGGCGGCAAGGCGGCTGTACTGGTTGTAGATCGGGCTCATCGGCTGGCGGTGCGCCGCGCCGTCATTGAAGCCACTGGCGGAGATATTCACCGGCAGCACATCGAGATGGGTCGCCATGGGCAGATAGCCATAGACCCGCTCGCCCACCGCGATGCCGGCATGGTTCGAGGCCTCGACCACCGCGTGGCCCCACATCGGAACCACACCCCACTCGCCCTCGCCCGGAAAGAAGTTCCAATAGCCAAACGCATCGCCGACCACCGCATAGATGACATTGTTGGCGGTCACCGCAAAGCTCTCAACCCGCAGACGGACGGCACCATCGGCAAGCGCTGGCAGATCGCCCGAAACCAGACGCGTTTGGGCGATGTTGCTGCGGTCAACTTGGACGGTCTGGCTCATCACTCACTCCTCGATACGCAAATGGGCGCACGGCACCTGCACGCCCATTCAACCAGCTTCGCAACCCAAGGTAAAGTGAGCTTACACCCGCATCGGCATCAGCACATACAGCGCAGGCGATTTCTCATCCTGGCGGATCATGGTCGGCGCACCAGCGTCGGCCAGATGCAGCTCCACCGTGTCGCCGTCGATCTGGGCGAGGATGTCCTTGAGGTAGTTGGCGTTGAAGCCGATCTCGAACCCGTCCGACTTGTAATCCGCCGGTACTTCTTCGGCCGCAGTGCCATTGTCGGGCGAGGTAACTGAGAGTGTGACCTTGTCATTTTCCAGCGCCATCTTGACCGCGCGGGTCTTTTCGGTGGCGATGGTCGCGACGCGGTCAACCCCATCATAGAAGCTTTTGGGATCGAGCCGCAGCAGCTTATCATTGCCGGTGGGAATGACCCGGCTGTAATCGGGAAAAGTGCCGTCGATCAGCTTGCTGGTCAGCACAACGCCGTGTTCGCCGCCCAGAGTGAAGCGGATCTTGCTGGCGGACAAATCAATCAGCACATTGGTATCGAGCGCTTCTTCCAGTAGTTTGCGTAGTTCGGCGACGCATTTGCGCGGCACGATCACATCGGGCATGCCTTCTGCGCCATCGGGCCGGGCCAGTGTATAGCGGGCAAGGCGGTGACCGTCAGTCGCGGCGGCCTTCAGCGTCGGCTGATCCTCATCCGACACGTGGAGGAAAATGCCATTGAGATAATAGCGCGTTTCTTCGGTCGAGATCGCAAAGCGGGTGCGATCGACCAGCTGCGCCAGAATGGCGGCGGGCAGTTCGAAACTGGTCGGCAGATCGCCTTCGACGATCATCGGGAAATCATCGCGCGGCAGGGTCGGCAGCGAGAAACGGCTGCGTCCAGCCTTCACCGTCATCCGGTTATCAGCGGTTTCCAGGCTGACCTGGCTACCATCGGGCAGCTTGCGCGCGATATCGAACAGCAGATGTGCCGAAACGGTGATCGCGCCCGCGCCTTCGACCGAAACCGCGCTCATGGTTTCCACCACTTGCAGATCGAGATCGGTTGCCATGATCCGCACCGTGCCATCGGCCGCAGCCTCGATCAGCACGTTTGACAGAATCGGGATCGTGTTGCGCCGTTCAACGACCGATTGGACGTGAGACAGACAGCGCAGCAGCGTTGCACGTTCGATTGTGGCCTTCATGGTCGTCTCGTGTCCCGTCCTCAAGTGCCCCAAGGCATGTGCCTAACCACAGACGCAGCGCCGGAATCGGCAGCGCGCCGTCAATTCGGACCATCTTCCTTAACGTGGAGACCGCAAGCGGCAAGCGCCAAACGGCTGAAACAGCGCGAATCTGGGGATAAATGTAGGGTTACCAAGCGTCATCCCGGACTTGATCCGGGATCGCTGCCCGTCTGGCGCGAGTTTGCATCGACGCGGCCAGCGGCCCCGGATCAAGTCCGGGACGACGAATCTTAGCTCAGCATCGCCATGCCGCCGTTCACGTGCAGCGTCTGGCCGGTGATATAGCCCGCCTCGCGGCTGGCGAGATAGGCCACGGCCGCGCCAATATCCGCGCCCTCGCCCATCCGGCCCATCGGGATCCGGGCGTTGAGTGCTTCTTTCAGGGCATCGGGCAGAATTTCAGTCATCGCGGTGCGGATGAAACCGGGAGCGACGCAATTGACCGTGATGCCCCGCGTGGCCAGTTCCTGGCCCAGTGATTTCGACATTGCGACCAGCCCGCCTTTGGCTGCAGCATAATTGATCTGGCCGGGATTACCCGTGGCGCCAACCACGCTGGTAATCGTGATGATCCGCCCAAACCGCGCTTTCATCATCGGTTTGGCGGCCGCGCGCATCAGACGGAAGGCGGCTTCAAGGTTGATCCGGATCACCGCATCCCATTCTTCATCCTTCATCCGCATGGCCAGATTATCGCGGGTGATCCCGGCGTTATTGACCAGGATATCGAGCTTGCCCAGCGTATCGATTGCGGCGGGGATCAGCTTTTCAACATCCTCCGCATTGGAAAGATCGCAAGTGATCGCAACATGATCGACCTTCTGGTGATGCTGCGGCGTATGCTCATCAAGCTCATCGCGAAAGGCGCGCAGCTTGCCCGCATTAGACCCCGACAGCGCAATCCGCGCACCTTGCGCGGCAAGGGTGCGTGCGATTGCCGAGCCAATCCCGCCAGAAGCTCCGGTGACAAGCGCGGTCATTCCAGTCAGGTCGAACATGCTCACAACTCCTTCGCCAGCGCTTCAATATCGGCCATGCTAACAACGCTGGTCACATTTACATCAGCCACGGTCCGGCCGATCATCGGGCTGAGCACCTTGCCGCCCAGTTCGATGAACTGATCGACGCCTGCGTCTTTCATCGCAATCACGCTTTCACGCCAGCGAACCCGGCCGCAGACCTGTTCGACCAACAGGCGCTGGACTTGCGCGGGATCGGTAACCACGTCAGCGGTGACATTGGCGTAGAGCGGCAAGCGCAACGCGGCCGGCGGGGTCTGGTCCAGCGCCTCGGCCATGGCATCGGCGGCACCTTGCATCAGCGAGCAATGGAACGGCGCCGATACCGGCAGCGATACGCCGCGCTTGATCTCGAACTCCTTGACCAGTGCGATCGCCCGCTCGATCGCGCCCGCATGACCGGACAGGACGACCTGGGTCGGATCATTGTCATTGGCGATGGTGCAGACTTCGCCTTCTGAAGCAGCATCCGCCAGCCTTTGCGCCTTGTCGATATCCGCGCCGAGTAGCGCGCACATCGCGCCCACGCCCACTGGCACCGCCGCCTGCATCGCTTGGCCTCGCAGCTTGAGCAACCGCGCCGTATCGGCCAGCGAGAATGCGCCGGCAGCGCATAACGCGGTATATTCGCCCAGGCTGTGGCCGGCGACAAAATCACCCTTCTGCGCCAGATTGATCCCGCCTTCGCGTTCCAGCACCCGCAGCACCGCCATGGAATTGGCCATGATTGCGGCCTGCGCATTTTCGGTCAGCAGCAGCAGCTCGTCCGGGCCATCGCGCATCATCGCGAACAGCTTTTGGCCCAGCGCATCGTCCACTTCCTGAAAGACTTCGCGAGCGGCAGCGCTGGCAGCGGCCAACTCAACTCCCATCCCGACTTTTTGGCTGCCCTGCCCCGGAAACACGAATGCTCTCATTTAATTCCTCCGATCATGCTGAGCAGCGGCGCAGCCGCGTCTCGAGGTAATCCAGCGCAGGCGGTTATTATGACCGCGCCGCTCCCGCAAGCCCGAAGGGTACGATCTTGTTGGCAGCGTCATGCCCGATATCGGCCGCCCCGAGGAAGCGGATCGCATGGCGATCGCACCAATAACGCGCGATCTGTTCGGGTTCCGCCCCAAACGACCTGTCATTTTCCGGCACATCGCTCACCCGGCCAAGCCGCAATCCCGCGATCCCGCCAAGATGCGCGGTGACATGGAAGAACAGCCGGTCGACCGCATAAAGATACTCGGCCACTTCCTCGACCATCACGACATGGCCAGCCAGCCCCGGCATCAGCGGTGTGCCGCACAGCATTGCCAAGGTCATGAGATTGAAGGCCACGGTTGGATGCTGGTCGAGCGATGGTTCCAGCCCTTCCATAGCGCCACCGAGAAAATCGAGCACGCGCCGCACTGCCTCCTCGCCGCCCTCGCGGCGAATATCGGCGGGCATCGGAGCATGGATGGGATGACCGATCTTTTCGCGGTAGAGCCCGCCGAGTAACGTGCCGCTGTCTGAATAGCCCAGAAATTGCTTGTCCTGCGCTGCCGGGCCAAGTCGCTCGATCGCAGCTTCAGCAATTCGGTTGGCCCCATAGCCGCCGCGCGCAAACCACACCGCGTCAAGCCCCGGATCGTTGGCGCATTCGAGGAAGGCGGCAAGGCGCAGCGCGTCCGGCCCGGCAAAATGTCCATCGACCTGAAAGCACTGGGGGTGGAAGTGCAGCTCATGCTGGGGAAACTCCGCTGCTGCCAGCGCAGAGACACGCGCCGCATCCTCATGCGTGAACGGGGTCGATGGAGCACAGATGGCGATACGGGTCATTGTTCACCTTAGCCGATATCGTCATTCCGGCGAAAGCCGGAATCGCTGGCCTCATCATTCCGCCCTCGTATTGACGAGGCCAGCGGTCCCGGGTCAAGCCCGGGACGACGACTTGCCATGCAACCCCGAGCCGCATACCGGAATGCTATGACCAACCTCACCTCTCACCCCTGGTTCTTCTGCGGCATCGGCGGATCGGGAATGCTGCCGCTCGCGCTGATCCTGCACGGGGCTGGCGCGACAATCGCTGGGTCTGACCGCAGCCGCGACCAAGGCCGCACGCCCGAGAAGTTCGCCTGGCTGGAAAGTCTTGGCTTTCAGCTGTTCCCGCAGGATGGCAGCGGGATTTTCAGCGCGGCGCAAACCCTGGTCGCTTCCGCCGCGGTCGAGGATACGGTGCCCGAAATGATCCGCGCCAAACAGCTTGGCTGTCCCCGGATGAGCCGCGCAGAACTGCTCGCCGCGCTGTTCAATGCAGCCCCTGCTGGCATCGCCATCGGCGGAACCAGCGGCAAATCGACCGTGACCGGCATGCTCGGCTGGATCATGACTGTCACCGGCCGCGATCCGACAATCATGAACGGTGCGGTGATGAAGAACTTCGTCGCCGCCGACGCGCCGTTTGCCTCGGCGCGGGTTGGCAAGGGCGCCGTGTTCGTGTCGGAAGTCGATGAAAGCGACGGTTCGATCGCGCTCTACCGGCCGAAAGTTGCGGTGCTTGGCAATGTCAGTCTCGATCACAAAAGCCTGGCAGAATTACGCGCCTTGTTTGCCGATTTCCTGGGTGCGGCAGAAGTTGCGGCGATCAATCTCGATGACGCTGAAACGGCGGCGCTCGGCCCGTTCGCTGGCACGCTGGTGACTTTCGGGATCGTCAGCGCAGAAGCGATGATCGGGGTGGTTCCGGGCAGCATCAGCGAAGCTGCAACCGGGCTGTCCGCCACTATAATTGATCGCCGCGATGGTTCCGCCCATCCGCTGCGCCTGATGGTTCCGGGCCGTCACAATCTGGCCAATGCGCTGGCGGCAATTGCCGGGGCCAATGCGGCGGGCGTGCCAGTAGGCGATGTCGTTGCCGCACTCGGCTCGTTCAAGGGTCTGGCCCGGCGGTTTGATATCGTTGGCACCAGCCCATCTGGCATCACGGTGATCGACGATTTCGGTCACAATCCGGACAAGGTTTCCGCCACGCTCGATACGCTCAAAGCCCATGCTGGCCGCGTGATCGCCTTCTTCCAGCCCCACGGCTATGGACCGCTGCGCCAGATGGGCGCGGAACTGGCAGAGGTTTTTGCCGCGAAACTTGGGCCTGGCGATCTTACCATCCTGTGCGATCCGGTCTATTTCGGCGGCACGGTCGATCGCAGTCTGGGCAGCGAACGGATTGTCGATCTGATCGCAACAGCGGGCGGCAACGCTGAATATATTCCAAGGCGCGAGGATTGCGGCGCGCAGATTGCAAGGATTGCCCGGCCCGGTGACCGGATCGTGATCATGGGCGCGCGCGATGATACCTTGGCTGAATTTGCCAAGGCTCTGCTGGACCGCCTGGCCTGATCAGGCGTGCGCTGCGTTTAGCGCAGTGAGAATTCGGCTGCGGGCTAATGCACTGATTTCCTTGCGATCCTTGCACAAGGCTGGATTGAACGGTTCGAGGAAATGGACGTGCACCGTGTAACTGCCCTGGCGGGTGAAGGCCTTCCACGCGCTTTCCCCGCCGGTTTCCTCGCCCAGCCAGCCAACCTGCGGGCCGGCGTCCCCGAAATCGAGCAACACCGGCTGGATCAGCATCGGCTTGGGCGGAGGCACCAGGGTTTCGAACAGCGCCGGCTTGAAGGGCAGCAAGCCCTGCCCGTCGGACGTGGTCCCTTCCGGGAACAGAGTGACCGACCAGTTCTCGGCAATCGCGGCGCGCAGCTGCGCCACTTGATCGCCGACATTCTGCCGGTCGGTGCGCGAAATGAAGACCGTGCGGTTCAGGCTCGCCAGCCAGCCGATGATCGGCCAGCTGCGGACGCCATCCTGCGCAACAAACGCGGTGCCATTGATCCCGGCAAGGATCGGAATGTCGATCCACGAGACATGATTGGCGACAAAGAACACATCCTTGCGTAGCGACTTGCCGTGTACTTTAACCCTTACTCCCAGCACCCGTGCCGCGATCCGCAGGAACAGCATGGCCCAGGGCGAAGGCTGCCTTAGCCAATGCCAAATCAGATGAAGTGGCACCAGCACTGCCAGCGGCACGACAATAACTGTGGCGCGAATCGCAAACCGCAGCAGGGCCAGCGGTTCAGTCTGTCTGATAGTGATCGAGATGGCTGCCATTGGGTTTCGCCTTGACCAGCATTGCACCGGATTGCAATTCCTGCGACTCAATAGCGGCTGTCCGTTACCGGGCTGTGACACGTCGGCTGCGCTTGCATTCGGCCATAAATTCGTTATGCGCCTATCTTCTCTGGTCCGCCGGAGACTCCAAGAAAGCCGGAGGGGCCCCGTAATTGTGCGGATCAGCCAGCGATCGGTTATAAAATGAAAGGCACGGCATGCCGCTATACGAGCATGTTTTCCTGGCCCGCCAGGATTTGAGCCAAGCGCAGGTTGATGCGCTGGCCGCTAACGCTACCGAGATTGTCGAAGCAGGCAAAGGCAAAGTCACCAAGACCGAGTCATGGGGCCTCAAGAGCCTCGCCTACAAGATCGCGCGCAACCGCAAGGCACATTTTGTGCTGCTCAACATCGATGCCCCAACCGGCGTCGTCGCCGAGCTGGAACGCCAGACCTCGATCAACGAAGACGTGATCCGGTTCATGACGATCCGTGTGGAAGAGCATGAAGAAGGCCCTTCGGTGATGCTGCGCAAGACCGACCGTGAGCGTCCCCGTCGCCGCGACCGCGAGGAGTATTGATCATGGCTCGTCCGTTTTTCCGCCGCCGCAAGTCGTGCCCCTTCTCGGGCAAGAATGCTCCCCAGATCGACTACAAGGATGTGCGTCTGCTGCAGGGCTTCATGTCCGAACGCGGCAAGATCGTGCCAAGCCGGATTACCGCCGTTTCTGCAAAGAAGCAGCGTGAACTGGGCCAGGCCATCAAGCGCGCACGCCAGGTTGGCCTGCTACCGTATCTCGTGAAGTAAGGAGGGCTTACCCCATGCAAATCATCCTCCTCGAACGAATCGAGAAGCTCGGCACCATCGGTGATGTCGTTACCGTCAAAGACGGTTACGCGCGTAATTACCTGCTGCCGAACAAGAAAGCGCTTCGCTCCAACGAAGCTAACCGCAAGGTCTTCGAAGCCAACCGCGCCCGAATCGTGTCCGACAACGCCTCGCGTCGTTCGGATGCTGAAACGCATGCCGCCACTGTCGAAGGAATGCAGATCGTCCTGATCCGTGCGTCGTCGAACTCGGGCCAGCTGTACGGTTCGGTTTCGGTGCGTGACATCGTTGAAGCGCTTAACACCGATGGCGCCAAGCTGACCAAATCGATGGTCGTGCTTGAACAGCCGATCAAGACGATCGGCGTGTTCGACGTGCGCGTTTCGCTGCATCCTGAGGTTGCCGTGAACGTGAAAGTCAATGTTGCCCGTTCGCCTGACGAAGCCGCGCTGCAATCGCAGGGCGTCGACGTGATGGCGGCGATGTTCGACAGCGACGCTTCGGGTTTTACCGAAGCTTACGATCCAAACGCTGAACCCGGCGAAATCCCGGCCGATATGCTCGAAGAGCAGGCCGAGGGTGAAGCCGAAGCCTGATTGGCTTTTCAAGGTTGGCGAATTGAGGGGGTGCCGGTTCGGCGCCCCCTTTTCGTTGTGCTGTTTGAATCTTTGGGTGCCATTTGAATGTTCGTGCGCCGCACGCTAATGGTGATCAATGCATGAAATAGAAACGATCATCGCGGAATTGGTCCGCGTCTATGAAACCGCCGTTGCCACTCTCCAGGCTGACATCGCGGCATTCGCCAGCGGCGGCACTCTTCCCCCCACCGATCGCCGCGTGACACGCTCGTGGTGTTATCCCGAACTCAGGCTGCATTATGCCGGTCGTGAGACGCGGCCCGATCTGGCCCGCGCCTTTGGCCGGCTGTCCCACACCGGAACCTATGCCACCACGATCACTCGCCCCGCGCTGTTTGCCGATTATCTGACCGAGCAGCTCTCCCTCCTCGCCGATGATTATGACATCACTGTCGAAGTTGTCCCCTCGGCCCAGGAAATCCCGTTCCCCTATGTGATCGACGCCAGCTCGGGCTTGGGCGCGTTGAGCCCGCAGGATCTGGCCCGGCATTTTCCCTCGACCGAACTTGCCGCGATTGGGGATGAGCTGGCGGACGGGATCAATCTGGGCGGCCCGGACGATGCTATCCCGCTTGCCCTGTTCGATGGGCTGCGCACCGATTTCAGCCTTGCTCGCCTGGCCCACTACACCGGCACCGGGATTGAGCATTTCCAGCGCTATATCCTGTTCACCAACTATCACCGCTATGTCGATGAATTCGTTGGCTGGGCCGGCCAGCAACTGGGCACAGACGGCTTTACTGCCCTAGCCGGCGCGGGCGGGCTTTATCTGGAAAAGCCGGTGCCGGACGCGCGCGAACTGCTGTCCGATACGGCCTGGCGGCGCCACCAGATGCCAGCCTATCATCTGGTCCGGCAAGACCGTTCGGGGATCACGCTGGTTAATATCGGGGTCGGCCCGTCCAACGCCAAGACGATCTGCGATCATCTGGCGGTGTTGCGGCC
>JANLQQ010000118.1:0-13975 GCA_031367905.1 Novosphingobium sp. | reverse complement strand
TGCGTTCCGCGAAACTCGGTTCCTTGTAGGACGCCATAAGTCGGTTCGGTCTTTCAGAAATAGCAAACGGGGCGGGCTGGCCAAAGCCTGCCCGCCCCGTTCACGGTTAGCTTCAGGCTGCCTGGAGGTTCACAGCCGAGGTCTTGCCACGCTGATCGGTTTCCAGCTCATACGAAATGCGCTGATCCTTATCGAGCGTGCGCATGCCAGCGCGTTCCACAGCCGAAATGTGAACAAACGCATCGGTGCCGCCGCCTTCAGGAGCGATGAAACCGAAACCCTTGTCAGGGTTGAAGAATTTTACAGTACCAGTAATCATAGGGAAGTTCCTTTATCCCAGATAGTTCGGACATGTGCCGGATGGCACATTCCGGCTTCGGAAAGACTAGAAAGGGATAAAAGGGGGCCCAAAGGCGGCCCGATATCCGTCGCACGCGACGTCAGCTTGAGTTATATAGGGTAATTTTGTGGGAAATGCAATGCGGGTCTCGATCGGACCTACCGGTTGCGGTTTTGAACCCCAAAAAATCGCCGCAAGCATCTGATTGACCTTGCTGCGCGGCTTGGCGCATCAAGCGATATGAACACCACATCCGCAACCGAATCCGGGCCTAACCGGGGCTCAAACCGCCACATTGCGCTGCTGATCGATGCAGACAACGTCAGCCATACCAAGATTGCGGCGATCCTCGCCGAAATCGCGCGCTATGGCACCGCCAATATCCGCCGCGCCTATGGCGATTGGAGCGCGACCACGCTCAAGGGCTGGAAGGCCAAGTTGCACGAATTTGCGGTCCGGCCGATCCAGCAGTTCAGTTATTCGAGCGGCAAGAACGCGACTGACATTGCGCTTGTAATCGACGCCCTCGAACTCTTGTACACCCAACAGCTCGATGCGTTTTGCATTGCATCGAGCGACGGTGATTTTACTCCGTTGGTCATGCACCTGCGCGCGGCAGGCAAGAGCGTTTACGGCTTTGGCAAAAGAAATACGCCCGAAGCTTTTGTCAACGCCTGCACCACGTTCCTGTTCCTCGAGGGACTGGGCGAAAACGAAGATGTGCCGGTGCTGGCTGAGCTTGCTGCCAAACCTGCTGCCCGGAACGCAAACGCGGCGCCAAAACCAAAACCGGTCAAGCAGCTCACCCAAGATACTAAGCTGGTCACAATCCTGCGCGGCGCGGTCGACGCATCAGTCGGCGAAGACGGCTGGGCTCTGCTTTCTGCAGCGGGAAGCGCGGCCAAGCGTCTCGCCCCGATAGATCCTCGCAATTATGGCGTTAGCAACTTCACCAAGCTTTTTGAGGCGACTGGGCTGTTCGAGATCATCCGGGGCAAGAACGGTCAACCGCACATTGCGGACCGCCGGAACAAGGATCGCGCTGCCAAGCCGGGCGACTAAATCGGGCTAATCCAGATTGGGCCGCAGCCAGCGCTCGGCCACCGCCAGCTCGATCCCGCGCCGGGCGGCATAGTCTTCCAGCTGATCGCGCCCGATCTTTGCGACGCCAAAATAGGACGCTTCGGGATGGGCGAAGTAGAACCCCGACACCGCCGAGGTCGGCAGCATCGCCTGGCTTTCGGTCAGCGTAATTCCGGCGTTTGTCGTCGCGTTCAAAAGCTCGAACAGCATCGGCTTGAGGCTGTGATCGGGGCAAGCGGGATAGCCCGGCGCGGGCCGAATGCCGCGATATTGCTCCTTGATCAACGCCTCATTGGTCAGCTGTTCGCCGGGGGCATAGCCCCATAGAGTTGTGCGGACGTGCTGGTGGAGCCGTTCGGCAAAGGCTTCGGCAAAGCGGTCCGCCAGCGCTTTGAGCAGGATATCGTTGTAATCGTCATGGCCGGCCTGAAACCGGGCGAGGTGCGGCTCGATCCCGTGGATGCCCACCGCAAAGCCGCCGAGCCAGTCACCATCGGGATCGATGAAATCGGCGAGGCAGTAATTCGCACGATCTCTGCTTTTGCGGATCTGCTGGCGCAGGAAGGGCAGCAGGATCGGAGCGTCGGGACCTTCCAGGTGGATAACGACATCGTCTTCCTCACGCGCGCAGGGCCAGAACCCGACCACACCCTTGGCGGTCAGCCACTGCTCACCCACGATCTGGTCGAGCATCGCCTGGGCATCGGCGTAAAGCCCGCTGGCGCTTTCGCCGACGACTTCATCATCGAGAATCGCGGGGAAGTTCCCGGCCAGCTCCCAGGCGCGGAAGAACGGGGTCCAGTCGATGCAACTCCGCAAATCGGCCAGATCCCATGCCGGGAAACTGTGGATTCCGGGCTGTTCCGGTGGCATCACCTTGTCGCTCATGTCAGCCTTGAAGCTGTTGGCGCGGGCGTCTTCCAGACTGAGGAGGATCGAAGCTTGCTTGCCAGCGCGGACATCGCGGACGTGTTGATAGTCCGCCGCGGTCGCCGCCACAAACCCGTCGCGCTGGGTGTCGGACAGCAGCTGGCTGGCGACCCCGACTGCGCGTGAGGCATCAAGCACATGGATCACCGGGCCTGTATAGGCCGGCTCGATCCGCAGCGCGGTGTGAACCTTGCTGGTGGTTGCCCCGCCGATCAGCAGCGGGATGGTGAAGCCAGCGCGGTTCATTTCCTCAGCCACAGTAACCATCTCGTCGAGCGAGGGCGTGATCAACCCCGACAGGCCGATGATATCAGCGTCCTGCTCGCGCGCGGTCTCAAGGATCTTGCTCCACGGCACCATCACGCCAAGATCGATCACCTCATAACCATTGCACTGCAGGACCACGCCGACGATGTTCTTGCCGATATCGTGGACGTCGCCCTTGACCGTGGCCATCACGATCTTGCCCTTGGGCCGCGCGCCGACTTCCTTGGCCGCCTCGATGAACGGGATCAGATGAGCCACCGCCTTTTTCATAACGCGGGCGGACTTGACCACTTGCGGCAGGAACATCTTGCCCGCCCCGAACAGATCGCCCACTGTATTCATGCCCTGCATCAGCGGGCCTTCGATCACTTCGATCGGGCGGGGGTAGAGCTGGCGGGCTTCCTCGGTATCGGCCACGACATGGGCGTCGATCCCGCGCACCAGCGCATGTTCGATCCTCCGCACCACGTCCCAGCTGCGCCATTCTTCGGCGGCCTTTTCGGCGGCGACATCCTTGCCCTTATAGCTTTCGGCCAGCGCAATCAGCCGTTCGGTCGAAGTCTCCTCGCCCTCGACCGATGGGCGGCGGTGGAGGATCACATCCTCGCAAGCCTGGCGCAGCGCCGGGTCGATCTGGTCATAGATATCGAGTTGCCCGGCGTTGACGATCGCCATGTCCATCCCGGCGGGGATCGCGTGAAAGAGGAACACGCTGTGCATCGCCCGGCGGACGATTTCATTGCCGCGGAAGCTGAACGAGAGGTTGGACAGCCCGCCCGAGATATGGACGTGCGGGCAATTGGCCTTGATCTCCGCGCAAGCCTCGATGAAATCAAGGGCATAGCGGTCATGGTCCTCGATCCCGGTCGCTACCGCAAACACGTTGGGATCGAAGATGATGTCTTCGGGCAGGAAGCCGATCCCGGTGAGCAGCGCATAGGCGCGCGAGCAGATCTCGACCTTGCGGGCTTTGGTATCGGCCTGGCCTTGCTCGTCGAAGGCCATCACCACCACCGCTGCGCCATAGGCCATGCATTTGCGGGCGTGTTCAAGGAACTGGGCCTCGCCCTCTTTCATGCTGATCGAATTGACGATCGGCTTGCCGGGTACGCATTTGAGGCCTGCCTCGATCACGTCCCATTTGGAACTGTCGATCATCACCGGCACCCGGGCGATATCAGGTTCAGCGGCGATCAGCTTGAGAAAAGTGGTCATGGCGTGGACCGCATCGAGCAGCCCTTCATCCATGTTGACGTCGATGATCTGCGCGCCGTTCTCAACCTGCTGGCGCGCGACTTCGACCGCCTTGGCATAGTCATCTGCCAGGACCAGCTTCTTGAATGCGGCGCTGCCGGTAACATTGGTGCGCTCGCCGATGTTGACGAAGCGGGCAGAGGATGGGGCCGATGTCATGATTTTTTCCGGGAACAGAAGGTCAGGTGGTGAGTGGTCGGGCTAGCACCAAATCGTCGTATTGCTTGCCTCCGACATTAAACTGACGCGTGGCAATCGGAGAAAATCCCTGCTTGCGATAGAATGCAATGGCCCGTGCATTATGGGCGTAAACGCCCAGCAATATGCGGGCATGGCCGCTGCAGGCAACGAGCGCAGCGGCTAGAAGCGCGGCTCCGATGCCGCTGCCATGAAATCGTGAAAGAGCATAAATGCGCTTCAGTTCGATATCACCATCGCGCGCAGCATCAAGTTCGGGCGGGGCAACCAGGGCATAGCCGACCGCAGCCTGGCCAGGTTCAGCCTCGGCTAGCCACACCTGCGCAGTTTTGGCAAAAAGCGTGCGATAGCTCTCCTCGCTGTGTTGCGAAGCGCAATGCGCGACGATCGCCGGACCGTCGAGAATGCCGGCAAATGTTTCGAGGAAAGTAGCCGCACCAACCAGCGCGAGTGCTGGTGTGTCGGGGACAGCCGCCTGGCGGATGCGCCATGATGCGGGATCGACCATCGGACTCATGCCGCCATCACGAATGGTTCGAGCCCGGCGAGCCGGGTCAGCGGTTCGGGCTGTGGCAGCGCGCGCGGCGGCAGGCCGTGCGCCGCATCGGCAATCGCAGCGATATGGGCAGGCGTCGATCCGCAGCAGCCGCCTAGGATGTTGACCTGTCCGGCCTCAGCCCATTCGCGCAAGAATCCAGCGGTTTCCTCTGGCAGCTCGTCGTATTCGCCCAGCTCGTTGGGCAAGCCGGCATTGGGATAAACCATGATCAACGTGTCAGCGATCTGACTGAGCGAACGGACATGCGGACGCAGCTGGGTGGCGCCAAAGCTGCAATTGAGCCCGATGGTGACCGGATTGGCATGGCGCACCGCGTACCAGAAGGCCTCGACCGTGTGACCCGACAGGTTGCGGCCCGAAAGATCAGTCAGCGTCATCGACAGCATCAGCGGCACGTCGCGGCCCAGCTCTGCCTCAAGCTGCTTGATCGCCATGATCGCGGCCTTTGCGTTGAGCGTATCAAACACCGTTTCCACCAAAATGAAATCGGCTCCGCCTTCGATGAGCGCGGTGGCTTGCTCGTGGTAAACCGCAACGAGGAAATCCCAGTCAATCTCGCGGTAGCCCGGATCATTGACATCGGGCGAGAGCGAGAGGGTTTTGTTGGTCGGGCCGATGGCACCTGCGACAAACCGGGGGCGGCCATCCTGCTGCTGAAATTCATCGGCCACCCGGCGGGCCAGCCGCGCGGATTCAAGGTTGATCTCGCGCACCAGATGCTCCGCCGCATAATCGGCCTGGCTGATCCGGTTGGCCGAAAAAGTGTTGGTTTCGGCAATATCGGCGCCCGCTGCAAAATAGGCGCGGTGGATCGCTTCGGGAATTTCGGGCTTGGTCAGGGCCAAAATGTCATTGTTACCCTTCTGATCCTTGGCCAGACCAAGCTTTCCGGCAAAATCTGCCTCGGACAGCTTGCAGTTCTGGATCTCGGTGCCGAATGCACCGTCAGTGATCAGGATGCGTTTGGCTGCTTCGGCCAGGAAAATCTCGCGGGCGGTCATATCTGGTCCTCCGTTGCTCGCATGCCCAGCAGGTGGCAGATCGCATAGGCCTGTTCAGCCCGGTTGAGCGTGTAAAAATGAAAGTCGCGCACCCCCCCTGCATAAAGCCTGCGGCAAAAGTCAGCCGCTACGGTTGCGGCGACCAGCGCGCGCGGGCCGGGGCGATCGTCCAGCCCCTCGAACATCGCCTCCATCCAAGGCGGGATGGCGGTATTGGCCGCCATCCGACGGATCGCGGCAAAACTGGTCACCGGCATGATCCCGGGCAGGATCGGTGCGGTGATCCCGGCGGCAAGTGCCTTGTCGAGGAACCGGAAATAGGCCCCGGTTGAAAAGAAGAACTGGGTGATCGCCTGGGTCGCCCCTGCATCAAGCATGCGCTTGAGGTTGTCGAGATCGGCCTCGGCACTGGCGGCCTCGGGGTGGACTTCGGGATAGGCGGCGACCGAGATTTCGAAATCGTGCCGCGCCTTGAGGCCGGAAACCAGCTTGGAGGCGCTGGCATAGCCGTCGGGATGGGGGACGAAGCCCGCGCCGCTGGCGGGCGGATCGCCGCGCAGAGCCACGATATGACGCACTCCAGCGTCCCAATACTGATCGGCAATCTCGGCAATTTCGGCCTTGCTGGCGGCCACACAGGTCAGGTGCGCGGCGGGGACCAGGCCGGTCTCCTTGATGATCCGCGAGACGGTGGCATGGGTGCGCTCACGGGTCGATCCGCCGGCGCCATAGGTCACCGAAACGAATCGGGGAGCCAGCGGGGCGAGTTCGGTGATTGCCCCCCATAGCTGCGCATCCATCTTTTCCGTTTTGGGCGGAAAGAATTCGAACGAGACCGAAAAATCACCCGGCAGTTCGGCAAACGGCGATGGTTCCGCTACAATCATCTGGTCAGCGCCTCTCGGGCTTTGGCGGGAATGCTCCGGGCGGGGTTGATGCGTGCAGGACTCATGCGGGCAGAACTGGCACTGCGCAGCGCGGCCCAGATTTTGACCGTCAGTTGCTTGCCGGGCAGCGCCACCGCGGGCTGGGCGATAAAGCCAGCCTCGGTCAGCAGCGCCAACATCTGTTCGTCCGAAAAGCCAAGCCGGGCGTGGGCATGGGCGCTGCGCAGCTCTTCGCGATCATGCGCGGCGAAATCGGCGATCACGATTTGCCCGCCGGGCCGGGTGACGCGAGCGACTTCGGCCAGAACCGCTTCGGGCTCCTGTGCATAATGCAGCACCTGGTGGAACAAGACCGTATCGAACGAAGCATCGGCAAACGGCAGCACGGCAAAATCGCCGGGCACCAGTTCGATACTGTCGGCGGGCAAGTGCTGCAGCCGGGCGCGGGCGATGCGCAGCATCTCCGGGCTTTTGTCGAAAGCGGTTACGCGGGCAGCGCGCGGTGCGAACAGCTCGGCCATCCGGCCCGTGCCGGTGCCGACATCAAGCAGTGCACCAAGATTGCTCTCACCCAGCGCGCGGGCCAGCGCGGCCTCAACCAGATCGTCGGGGCTGTGGAGGCTGCGCAAGCTATCCCATTCCTCGGCGTGGCGGGCGAAATAGGTTTCGGCACTGGTCTCGCGCGCGGCCCGGATCGCGGCAAGGTGGCGGCGATCCTCGGCGCAGCGCGCGGCAAAGCCAGCGTCATCGCGCTCCGCCAGTTCGAGTAGGCGGGCAGCAGCAGCGCCGAGCGGGGGCGCGCGGTCTTCCTGGATCGCGCTGCGCAGGAATACCCAGCTCCCCTCCTTGCGCCGCTCAGCCAGGCCGGCATCGCACAGGATCCGGATATGGCGTGAAACCCGCGGCTGGCTTTGGCCAAGCACTTGCGCAAGTTCGCCAACTGCCAGCTCCATCGCGCTGAGCAATCGCATGATCCGCAGCCGGGTGCTGTCGGCCAGAGCGCCAAGAAGAGGATCAATTCGCATCCAGCAGGATATAAAGAAATCTTTATATGATATCAAGAGCAGTAATTCTTGCCCTGTTCAGCTGGCCGCTGCGGCCGGAATGGGGGGAAATCCCGACTAGTGCATTTGCGTGACAGCGGCGGCTGGGTTAAGATCACAGAGCGTGCAGCATGGTTTACTGCTGCCACCGTCCAATCGCTGATTTGAGAGGCTTTCGCATGAAGAAATTCGCATATCCCGCATTTGCCGCTGCTGCTGCGCTGGCGCTATCAGCTTGCGGCAGTTCCGACAGCGCGAATGAAGAAGCCGCGCCGGATAATGTCGAGATGCCGGCTGAAGAAGCGATGGGCAATGTTGATGCCACGCCTGCCGCCGATGCTTCGGCTGCCGCCAGCGACGCTGCTGCCGGAGCATCGGCGGCGGCTTCTGCGGCACCATCCAATGCGGCCAAGGCTGCCGAAGACGCGACGGCTGCAGCTGAAAAGAAGATGTAATCAGGTTTCAGCTTGCGGCAGAAATTGGCGGGCGGCTCCCATTGCAGGAGCTGCCCGCTTTTTCGTTTTTAGCCATTTTTCCGAGACAGTTAGGAGCTAGCGCATGATGCTCTAAAGCTGAATCGCATAATCCTCACTCATTCTTGGTTGTCGCTTGATTTATCGCGAAAAACCGGTTCCCACTTTTTCGCATCACGCTCTATGCTGCGGTCATGTTGAAACTCATCCCCCTGCTCGCTCCGATCCTCCTTGCCGGTTGCAGCAAGGCCGACAATGACCCGGGTCCAGGCGGCGAGACGATGGGCGAGGCTCGTGCACTGGATGAAGCGGCCGAGATGCTCAAGGCGCAGCGGTTGCCGCCCGAAGCAATTCCGCCGATTGGCCAATCCACCCCGGCGGCCAGCGATTCCAACGAGCCACCTAACAAGACTGGCGGTTGATTTTAGCGCCCAGCTTTGTCATGGCAATTTAATCGAGCGATTAAACGAATGGAGCTGGCGCTATGGGCATCCTTGACGGCAAGGTCGTTGCAATTACCGGCGCTGGCCGGGGGATTGGCCGCGAGATTGCGCTGCTCTGCGCGCGCGAGGGCGCGAGCATCGTAGTCAATGATCCAGGTGTCGCGCAAGCGGGTGATGGCGGCGATGCCAGCCCTGCCGATAGCACGGTGGCCGATATCAGCGCGGCGGGGGGCAAGGCCTGGGCCAACTTCGCCAATGTCGCCGATCCCAAGGCAGCCGCCTCGATCATCGAGGATGCGGTACAGCGGTTCGGGCGGATCGACGCGGTGGTCAACAACGCCGGGATCCTGCGCGACGCGATCTGGCATAAGCTGAGCTATGAGGACTGGACCAGCGTCATCGACGTAAACCTGACCGGTGCGTTCAACGTCTCGAAGGCAGCCACACCCTATTTCCGTGAGCAGCAATCGGGCAGCTTCATCCACTTCACTTCGACCAGCGGGCTGATCGGCAACATCGGCCAGGCCAATTATTCCGCCGCCAAGCTGGGGCTGGTGGCGCTGTCGCATTCGATCGCGCTGGATATGGCCCGCGTGGGCGTGCGCTCCAACTGCATCGCGCCGTTTGCGTGGAGCCGGATGACCGCCTCGATTCCTGCCGAAACGCCTGCCCAGAAAGAACGGGTCGAGCGGCTTAAATCGATGAGCGCTGACAAGATCGCGCCGCTGGTGGCATTTCTGGCATCGGACGCAGCACACGAGGTCAACAACCAGGTCTTCTCGGTCCGCAAGAACGAGATCGTGCTGTTTTCCAAACCGCGCCCGCTCCGCTCGATGACCAAGGCCGAGGGCTGGACCGCGCAATCGATCGCTGACGAGCTGATCCCAGCCTTTCGAGCCAGCTTTGCCCGCGCCGATGAAGTCACCGCCAATGTTTTCCCCTACGATCCGATCTGAGGAGCTGGACCAATGGCTGATAATGGCATGGACGCCGATGTTTTTGACCAGTTCATCGAACAGCTCCACCGCTATGTCCGCGAGCGGCTGATCCCGGCGGAGAAGCAGATCATTGAAACCGATTTGATCCCCGATGAGATCCTGACCGAAATGCGCGAGATGGGGCTGTTCGGCCTGACCATTCCGGAAGAGTTTGGCGGCGCGGGGATGAATATCAGCCAGTATGTCCGCACCATCCGCGAGCTGTCTTATGCGATGCCCTGCTTCCGCTCGATCACCTCGATCAACATCGGCATGGTCTGTTCCGCGCTCAAAAACGGCGGCACGGCAAAACAACAGGCGCAGTGGCTCCCGCGGCTTGCTGCGGGCGATATCGCCAGCTTCGGCTTGACCGAGCCGGGTTCCGGCTCAGACTCAGCGGCAATGCAGACCACCGCGACCCGCTCGGGCAATGGCTATGTGCTGAGCGGGACCAAGCGCTACATCACCAATGCTCCGTTCGCCAAAATGGCATTGATCATGGCGCGGACCAACAAGGAAGCCCTGCCCCGGAACGCCCATGTCTCGGCCTTCATGGTGCCGATGGACAGCGCCGGGATTTCGGTCGGCAAATCGGACAAGAAGATGGGCCAGTCCGGCAGCCACATCGCCGATATCGTGATGGACAACGTCTATGTCCCCGGCGAAGCCTTGCTGGGCGGGGAAGAGGGCAAAGGCTTTGTCACCGCGATGCAAAGCCTCGATAACGGCCGTCTTTCGGTGGGCGCAGCAGCGGCTGGATACGCCCGCCGCGCGCTTGATTCGGCACTGCGCTATGCCAATGAGCGCAAGGCCTTTGGCGAGCCGATCGCCAACTTCCAGTTGATCCAGCAGATGCTCGCCGAAAGCGATATCGAGATCTACGCAGCAGAATGTATGCTGGAAGACGCTGCCCGGCGTGCAGATAGCGGCGAAAAAGTGCTGCGGCAGGCCGCTGCCGCCAAGGTCTTTGCCACCGAAATGTGCGGCCGCGTAGTTGACCGGGTGGTGCAGATTTATGGCGGCGCCGGATACCTGGCCGAATATGAGGCCGAGCGGTTTTTCCGCGATGCGCGGGTCTACCGGATCTATGAAGGCACCACGCAAATTCTTCAGCTGCAGATCGCCAAGCATATGCTGCGCGAATGGGCGGCGGGAACGCAGCGCTGATGTATCCGCTCCTGCCCGGCCTGTCGGTGATCGAAGTTTCCTCCTTCGTCGCCTCGCCCACAATCGGGCTCTACCTCGCGCAGATGGGCGCAGAGGTGATCCGGGTCGATCAGATCGGCGGCGGGCTTGATTACAACCGCTACATGCAGACCACTGAGGGCCGGTCGCTATCGTGGGAGAACCTCAACCGCGCCAAGAAAAGCGTCGCGCTCGATCTAAGTTCTGCGCGGGGACGCGAACTGGTAGCCGAACTGGCGCGGGTGACCGGGCAGCTTGTCACCAATGTTCCCGAACAGAGCTTCCTGTCGCATGAGCGGCTTGCCGCGGGCCGGACCGACATGATCATTGTCCGGATCATGGGCTGGCCCGATGGCCGCCAGGCGATGGACTTTACCGTCAATGCGGCGAGTGGCTATCCGCTGATGACCGGGCCGGTCGATCTCGTCGATGCAGATGGCCAGGTTCCACCGATCAATCAGGTGCTGCCCGCGTGGGATTTCATCACCGGCGCCTATGGCGCCTTCGCGCTGCTGGCGGCCTTGCGCCACCGGGATGCCACCGGGCTTGGCGGTGAGGTGCGGATTCCGCTGGGCGATGTCGCGATCGGGACACTCGCCAACAGCGGGGCAATGGCCGAAATGCTCTATCGCGGCGGAGACCGCGAACGGCTTGGCAATGCCATCTGGGGAGCCTTCGGGCGTGACTTCGCCTCGCGCGACGGTTTGCGTTTTATGGTCGCCGCGCTGACGGGCAAGCAGTGGGCCGCGCTGGTGCAGGGCTTTGCAATAGCGGACGGGGTCGCGGCACTCGAGGCGCAGCACGGCTTGCGCTTTGCAGCCAGCGATCACAATCGCTTCACCCACCGTGACGCGCTCTTTACGCTCATCCAGAATGCAGCGAGAGGACTTGATTATGCGGAAATAGCCAAGCGCCTGACGGCTGCCGGGGCAACCTATGAACACTATCGCACGGCCTATGAGGCGGCGCGCGATCCCGTGCTGGTGACTGAAAACCGGCTGTTCGGACCCTCGCCGGCTAACCCCAGCGGCTTTGTCTATCCTGCTGCCGGACCCTTTGCCAACCTGCCCGGGCAAGACCGGGGCCTGCCTTGCGCTGCGCCGTTTCTTGGCGAACACAGCGAGGAAGTGCTGGCCACGCGGCTGGGACTGACCTCTGGAGAAATCGGCAAATTGATTGACGCCGGAGTCGTTGCCACCAGCGATAAGGAACCCGCATGACCAAACCTCAACTCCGCCGCGCTGCCATAGTTGCGCCAATCCGCACTGCGGTCGGCAAGTTCGGCGGATCGCTCGCCTCGCTTACCGCAGGCGAGCTTGGTGCGGTGGTGCTGAAGGCGCTGATCGAGCGGACCAGGATTGACCCGTCGCGGGTCGACGATGTGGTTTTCGCCCAAGGCTATGGCAATGGCGAGGCTCCGTGTATCGCGCATTGGTCGTGGCTGTTGGCCGATCTGCCGCTGGAAGTTCCCGGCTACCAGCTCGATCGGCGCTGCGGTTCCGGCCTGCAGGCGATCGTCAATGCGGCGATGATGGTCCAGACCGGGGTGTCAGACGTGGTCGTCGCGGGCGGGGTTGAGAGCATGTCGAATGTCGAGCATTACAGCACCGACATCCGCAAAGGCGTGCGCGCCGGGAATTTGACGCTGCATGACCGGCTGACCCGGGGCCGGGTGATGTCGCAGCCGGTCGAGCGGTTCGGGGTAATCTCGGGCATGATCGAGACGGCGGAGAATCTCGCCAAGGATTACGGCATCAGCCGCGAGGCTTGCGATGCCTATGCTGCCCGATCACACCAGCGCGCTGCCGCGGCGTGGGATAAAGGGCTGTTTGCGGACGAGCTGGTGCCGGTGGCGGTGCCGCAGAAAAAGGGCGAGGCGCTGATCTTTGACCATGACGAAGGTTACCGCGCCGATGCCACGCTGGAATCACTGGGGAAACTTCGTCCGCTTGAAGGCGGGGTTGTTACCGCTGGCAATGCCAGCCAGCAAAACGATGCCGCCGCCGCCTGTCTGGTGGTGGCCGAAGACAAGCTTGAAGAGCTGGGCCTTGAACCGATCGCCTGGTTCCACAGCTGGGCGGCAGCGGGCTGCGATCCCAGCCGCATGGGGATCGGCCCGGTCCCGGCGGTGGAGCGCTTATTTTCGCGCAATGGCCTGAGCTGGAGCGACATCGATCTGGTCGAGCTTAATGAGGCCTTTGCCCCGCAAGTGCTCTCATGCCTCAAGGGCTGGGGCTGGAGCACGGATGACAGCCGCCACGCGATCCTCAACGTCAATGGCTCGGGCATTTCGCTCGGCCACCCGATTGGCGCCACCGGCGGACGGATCCTGGCCAATCTGACTCGCGAGCTGCACCGACGCGGCGGTAAATACGGGCTTGAGACGATGTGCATCGGCGGCGGGCAGGGGATCGCAGCAGTGTTCGAGCGGGCATGAGCGACTACGCCGCCTGGATCGGCCGCGTCGAGCATCGCGCTGACCGGATCGACCCGGGATTGGTGGCACGCTGGCTCGCCACGCTTGACCGCGCAGCCACCGCAGACGGAACCGTTCCGCAGGCGCTGCACTGGTGTCTGTGCAATCCCGATGCCGCCACCGCGCAGCTCGGGCAGGATGGGCACCCTGCGCGTGATGACGGCCCCGATAGCTTCCTCCCTCCCGTACCGCTGCCGCGCCGGATGTGGGCTTCGAGCAAGGTCGAATTTCTGCAGCCCTTGCGCGCCAGTGAAGCGGTAAGCCGCCGCTCGCGCGTGGTTTCGGTGGCTGACAAGCAGGGTGGTTCGGGCCAGCTGGTGTTTGTCGAAATCGAACATGAAACCAGCGGCGAAACCGGTCTGGCCGTGCGCGAATTCCAGTCGCTGGTCTATCGTGAGCCTGCTTCTGCTGGCGCTGCGCCCTCGCTCCAGCCGCTAGGCTCGGATCAGTTCGACGCTGCGGGTTGGAATGCCCACCGCGTGGTTCAACCTAGTGAGCCGCTACTGTTTCGCTTCTCCGCGCTGACCTACAACAGCCACCGGATCCATTACGATCTGCCCTATGCCACTGGCGATGAGGGTTATCGCGGCTTGGTCGTCCATGGCCCGCTGACCGCGACGCTGCTGCTCGATCTGGCAGCCCAAGAGCTGGGCGATAATGCGCTGAGCAGCTTTGCGTTTCGCGGACTTAGCCCGGCGATCTGCGGCGAGGCGCTGCATCTGGTGATGCGCGGCAGCGGCGGGGACATTGAACTGGGCGCCTTTGGCGGTGATGGCCGCCAGGTGATGAGTGCGAGTGCGTCGTCCCGGACTTGATCCGGGACCGCTGGCCTCATCATTCCGCCCTCGCATCGATGAGG